>JBKPMH010000279.1:0-13246 GCA_046732035.1 Verrucomicrobiota bacterium | reverse complement strand
ATTCGATGATCCCGCCTTCGCGCCAAAGAAGATGGAGCTGGATGCGATCGCTGAGATCGCATGGGAAGCGTATGACGATGCGCGCAAATCGCCGCGCACTCGCAAGGCCGGGCCGCACTTCGCTGATCCGGAGTACGAGTTATCCCTCGAATGGCTGGAAGCGCGCCAGGCAATCATAGACGCGCAAAAACGCCAACAATCAGCAGATACAGCATCACGGGTGTTGTTAATCTGCGCGTCGCCTCGCACGGACCAAACATGTCCAAGCGAAATGTCGAAGACCTATCGCCTTGCGCAGATTGCGCGTGAGATGATCAATGCTGTTCCACAATTCGAAGTAGACTTTCTCGACCTAAGCGTGCTAACGGCAGAATACGGACGGGTGATCTATCCATGTAAAGCATGCGTTTCCACTGCGATGCCGCTGTGTCATTGGCCGTGCAGTTGTTATCCGAACCATTACCTGGGCCAGTCGCAGGATTGGATGAATGAGATTTATCCGCGATGGGTGGCGGCACACGGCATCATGATCGTTGCACCGGTGCATCGGTACCAGGTTCCGAGCACGTTTAAATTGATGATGGATCGTTTAGTCTGCGCAGATGGCGGAAATCCGGATCCGACCTCGACGCATGGCAAGGATCCGAACGAGGCAAAAGCGCTTGAGTTGAAGGGTTGGAACTATCCGCGTCACCTCGCGGGAAGAACCTTTGCCGTGGTCGTGCACGGCGATGCCGAAGGCGCTGGCGCTGTTCGGAGGGCCCTGCATGACTGGCTGAGCGATATGAATTTGTTTCCCGCCGGCGAAACGGCTGTGTTCGATCGCTACATCGGCTACTACAAACCGTATGCCGTGAGTCATGACGAACTTGATGGCGACGAGGCTCTGTTCGAAGAAACACGCAACGCTGCGCGGATTCTGGTGCAGGCAGTGCTGAACTTACGCGCTGGAGTTCATTCGCCTGACCAAAGCGTAGTAGATCCGCGTCCAAAATGAGTGACGCGCCGCAGATCGCGTGTTTACCAATAGCAATGCATGGTTCCCGCCGGTAGTATCATGGATGGCTCGGGTACGAATCCGCTTAGCAAAGCCAGGTGATTCGCGCGCCCTGGCCGACTTGCGTTATCGATTTCGTACGGAAATCGATCCAGCCACAGAAACCCAAGGCCGGTTTCAACGCAGATGCACTTCATGGATGAAAAAGCGTTTTTGCTCGGAAACTTCGCCGTGGCGTTGTTGGGTTCTCGATGACGGCAAACGATTGCTCGGCCATGTTTGCGTGCAGTTATTTGAGAAAGTCCCGAATCCTGTTAACGAACCGGAGGTTCATGCTTACATCACAAATTTCTACGTCGTCCCGGAAGTGCGAAGCCGCGGATTGGGGCGAAGACTGCTTGACACGGCTTTGTTGTGGTGTCGTGCTCAGGGAAGTGACGGGATTATCCTCTGGGCGACTCCTGGAAGCAGGTCACTTTATCGTCGATGTGGTTTAGCTGAATCTGCGGACATTTTCGAACTGCGAAGAGCTGCACGTCAACATCGCTTGGTTCGCTAGGCGAAAATCTTGACCGGATTCCCATCATGTCGATTACGCTGGATCATCTGCGCGGATTTGCCGTGGCCCGGAGTCTTTTCAAGCCCACAACGCTGAAGCGTGCTCTCGCCCGGCTCGGTTTTGTTCAGGCTGATCCCATACGTGCGCCCGCTCGCGCTCAGGACCTGATACTGCGCCATCGTGTGAAGGATTACCACGTTGGCGATCTGGAACGCCTGTACCCGAAACTCGATATCGAAGAGGATTTTTTTGTCGTTTACGGTTTCGCCACGCGACATATACAAGCTTTGATGCACCCGCGTCCGAACGCGGCTGTGCCCGCTGAAGGTTCTAATCGATGGTCGGCGGCGCGCAGAAAGCAGGCCCGACTTTTGCTTGAGTTCGTGCGGGAACGCGGGGAAGTGCATCCTCGCGACGTGGACAGCCATTTTTCACATGGCACAGTCAGGAACTATTGGGGAGGCTCGTCGAATGCAACGACGCATTTGCTGGCAGCAATGCATTATCGCGGCATGCTGCGTGTTGTACGACGGGAGAATGGCGTGCGTATCTACGCTGTGCAGCCAGAGGGAGGTGAGCCGGCGGACACCGCTGAACACCTCACGCGCCTTGACGCACTTGTCGATGTAGCGGTGCGGCTCTACGCGCCCTTGCCCGGTCCTTGCCTGTCCGATCTCGTGCGCCGTTTGCGTTTTGCTGTCCCGCAGTGGCGAAGCGAACTGAAGAATGCATTACAACGGGTTAAACAAAGGCTTTCACATGCCCGGGTTGCTGGTGTCGATTGGTATTGGCCACCTGAAGAGAATGTCACACATTTTGAGGTGCCGGCCGCCGCGCGTTTACTGACTCCGTTCGATCCGGTTGTGTGGGACCGCGACCGCTTCGAACTTTTGTGGGGGTGGGTGTACCGTTTTGAGGCTTATACGCCGGCACCCAAACGAAAACTTGGCTACTATGCAATGCCGCTGCTTTGGCGCGACCGGGTGATTGGTTGGGCGAATCTCTTTGTCGAGAAGGGGAGACTTAAATCTGAGTTTGGCTATATCGGATCTCGTGCGCCGTCCGACCATTCTTTCAAGCTCGAGCTGGACGCTGAGCTAGATCGCATGAGGTCTTTCCTGTCAATTCAAGACAAAACCCTAACCTAAGCGCGAAGCGCTTTGGTGAAGCGAACGAGTTCGTCGGCGACCTGGTGGATTCGTTCGCTGATGTTTTTGTCGTGAATACGCTCTCCATCGAAAGCGTGGGATGTAGCAAACGCGAAACGTGGAATAATGACGCAACGAAAATCGAGCATGAGACTGTTGGCGTACGCCATCACCGACATGTAGCTGGCGTGCCCTCCAGCCGCGCAAAGGAAACCTACTATCTTGTCTTCCCATGCACTTCCTGTGAGCTCGATCATGTTCTTGGTCGCCGCTGCGACATCGTAATTATAGACCGGCGCGGCGATGAGAATGCCGTCGGCGCGTTCAATGGTCTGGCTCAATTTCTTTGAACCCGGCATTCCATAACACTTGTGGGCGTCGCACAGCGGCAGATTCATTTCACGAATGTCGATCCAATCGCAATCGACTTCCTTTTTTTGCAGATGCGCGAATGCAGCGCGCCCCATTCGACGGCTGTTACTGTCCGGATTACCGCTCGTGCTAATAACAAGATGCCGTGGCATGGACGTAAACGTTACGACTGCTGATTGCGATCGTACGGGATGATGTTGTCCCATTCATCGGCAGACGAACGTGCAACAAAGGCGACGACTGGCTCGGTATTGCTCATGTTGAAGACTTCGTGTGGCACTCCCGGCTTGATGTAAATGAAATCTCCGGCTTCGTTTTCAACGGTTTGCCTTAGCCCGGCTCCGAATTCGTGACGGACCTTTCCTTGTATGATGTAAAGGATCACCTCGAAATCGACATGAATATGTGCATAAGCAACGCCTCCCGGAGGAATGGTGGCGATATTCGCGGACAAATTCCTGGTACCGACATTCTTTGCGGACATACCTTGTTTATAGTGAATGCCGTTCCAATTCCTTTGGGCGCCGCCTCCACGGATCGTCAATATGCCATCGTGATTTTCTACCGCGGCGAGCTGGATATCGTTTCTGTCGTTTTTCACCTGGTGTGTGTAAAGATGGCGATCACTAGGAAACAGGTTCAAAACCTGCGAACATTTCGGCTGACTCAGGTAACTGAGACAGCGGGATACAGTCGCAAACTTCAAAGAACCGGTTCCACATTGCGAGAACATTTGGATTCTTATGTGCTGCGTCGATTGCTTCCCGCGATTTCCACTCTGAGACTTCGATAATTGTGCCGTCACGTGCGCGCATGATGACCGGCGCGCGGTCCGTCACGAGCGTTTCCTTGCGCAATGTGGGAATCCGGCTTCTAACAAGCTCCAGAGTTTCGTTTTCCTTTCCGGGCTTCGGCCGATATGCGACGATGACTACAACAGACTCTACCATCACTCAGAATGAGCCTATTCCGGTACGTCGCAACAAACAATAATCACTCTGCTCATGCGTGCCGGCCCGTGTCGAATTGTTGAGAGGCGTGCATTAGATTTGACGTGCACCATCAAAACGATTCGTTGAAACGATGGACCAGAAAAGGTACAAGGTTGAAAAGTTAAACGGTTAAAAGTGGCGTCTGCCTTCTAACGTTTTAACTCTTTAAGCTTTCAACTTTTAACTTTGCAATGAAACCGTTCGAACTCGCTGGGTTGCCACCTGACGAAGTGGACCTTTTTGTCGCCGGAGAACATTCCGACCCATTTCGAGTGTTGGGGCCCCATCGGGTAGGGGACGGATTGGAGATTCGTGTGTTTCGCCCTGATGCACGCAAGATCGAAATCCTGCTGGATCAACATTCTGAAGAACCGATCGCTGCGCAGAAAATTCAACAGGATGGTTTCTTTTGCGCAACGCTGCGGGACGCGACGCGAGATCTTCCATACCACATCCGGATCACCGCTTGGGATGGATCCCATTATCTGACGCGAGATCCGTATCAGTACGGGCCCATTATGGGCGAAGTTGATTTGCATCTGTACGCCGAAGGCCAGCACTGGGAGATTTACGATAAACTGGGCGCGCATCTGCGCACGATCGGCGACGTCACGGGCGTTTACTTCGCGGTGTGGGCGCCTAACGCGGAACGCGTCAGTGTGGTTGGCGATTTCAATGGCTGGGACGGCCGAGTTAATCCCATGCGAAAATTGATCGGCAGCGGTGTTTGGGAATTATTTGTGCCAGGCATAAAAGAAGGAGCGCATTACAAGTTCGAGATACGGTCTCGGGCCGGTGCGCTGCTTCTAAAGAGCGATCCGGTCGCCTTTTTCAGTCAACACGGAAAAGCCACGGCCTCGCTGGTGTATGATCTGGAGCGTTACAAGTGGGATGATGGCGCGTGGATGGAATCACGACGGACGCGGAATTGGCCAAGCAGTCCCATCAGCATTTACGAAGTGCACCTGGGCTCGTGGCGTCGCAAACCCGAGGAAAATAACCGGCAACTTAGCTATCTCGAGCTTGCTGAGACGTTGCTGCCGTACGTGCTGGAGATGGGTTACACGCATATTGAAATATTACCCGTGGCCGAACATCCATTTGAAGGTTCCTGGGGTTATCAGGTCACAAATTATTACGCACCAACCAGCCGATTCGGTACGCCCGACGAATTCCGCCATTTCATCGACAAATGCCACCAGGTTGGCATCGGAGTGATCATGGATTGGGTGCCTGCACATTTCCCAAAGGACGCCCATGGGCTGGCTGAATTCGACGGGACCGATCTGTATGAGCACATGGATCCGCGTCAGGGAGAGCACCAGGATTGGGGCACGCTCATTTTTAATTATGGTCGCAACGAAGTTCGTAATTTTCTGATCGGGAATGCCCTGTTCTGGTTCGACAAATATCACATCGACGGCCTGCGTGTGGACGCCGTCGCTTCGATGCTTTACCTCGACTATTCCAGAAAGCCTGGCCAGTGGGTTCCGAACGTTTACGGCGGCCGCGAAAACCTGGACGCCATCTATTTTCTGAAACGTTTCAACGAAATCTGTTACGAGCGCTTTCCGGGAATCATGACGATTGCGGAGGAATCAACCGCCTGGCCAGGTGTATCGCGTCCCACTTATCTGGGCGGCTTGGGATTCGGCTTCAAATGGAACATGGGCTGGATGCACGATTTCCTGCAGTACATGAGTCTCGACCCGATTTATCGGCGTTTTCATCACGGTAACATTACGTTTTCGCTGTTTTACGCGTTCCAGGAGAATTTCATCCTGGTCCTGAGTCACGATGAAGTTGTGTACGGCAAGCGATCGTTGCTGTCCAAAATGCCCGGCGACGAATGGCAGAAGTTTGCCAATCTCAGAATGTTTCTGGCCTGGATGTATGGGCATCCTGGTAAAAAACTGGTTTTCATGGGAAGCGAATTTGGTCAGTGGAACGAATGGAACCACGACACCAACCTTGATTGGCAACTTGTTAGACTTCCTCGACACGATGGTCTGCGCCGGCTGGTGCAGCATCTAAACTACATCTACAAAAGTGAACCGGCCCTTTGGCAGCTGGATGACACGCACGAAGGGTTCGACTGGATCGATCTTCACGACGCCGACAACAGCGTGGTGTCATTCCTGAGAAAATCACGCCAGGGCGATATGGTTGCGTTTGTTGTAAACGCAACGCCAATGGTACGGTACGATTACAGACTGGGCGTCCCCGAGGCTGGATTTTATCGTGAGTTTATCAACACAGACGCCGAAACCTATGGGGGCAGCAATATCGGAAATTTTGGCGGTGTGCAGACTCAGGATGTCGCGTGGATGGGTCGAGAGCAGTCAATTCTCATTAATCTACCTCCGCTGGCGACGCTGGCATTTAAGCTGCAGAAATAATTCGTTAGCTGGTAAATAGCGGCTCGCGGGCACGTTTCCAAGTTACCACTTCAGTCGACGCTGTAGTCGTGGCGCTGGCTTCGCGCAAAGGGTGATTTCAGGCTAAACTATCCGACGTATGAGGAATCAAAACGTAAAGGTTCGCCTGCTGATCGGTTTACTCGTGCCTGGATTGCTTTGCGGTTGCGCCGCCAATACTCCTTATTCTGAGACTGTGATTGATACCAGCACAGGATCCCAAGGCAGGGGTCTTCCTGAAACCCCGGTATACAACAGACCAATCTATAATCCCGGGAGTAGAAGCGACCTGAGCGGGCACTTCTAATTCGAGACCAGGCCTAGATAAAGTGCGCTGGCTTTTTACCGTTATTGAATCTCCGATCCGAATTCGCCGTCGCTGACGCGCGTCTGGATCTTCATCTTTGGCCGGATTGCGCTGATCGTTCGGATGATTTTTCCGTGCTCATTCAACGTGATGCTGTAGCCGCGTCGCAAGGTCGCGTCGGGCCCTAAAACGCGCAGGATTCCTTCAATCCGCTCAAAACGGTGTCTCGCGTTCTCTAGAAATCGCGTAGGAGAAGCAACCAGACGCCGATATAAATCCACGAACCGATCGCGACGCAGCATGAGCTCACGCTTAGGGCTGCGTGCTTGTAATGCCCGCATGATGTGGGCGAGGTTGCGTTTGTAACTGTCGAGGTTATGTGCGAGGCAAAGCCGCAAAGTCTCGCGCCCGTGATCGAGGCGCTGTTGAGCGTCGCGAACGCGGTTGAGTAACTGCCGTGAAAGCGCGCGTGTGCAACCGTCAATCCTGCGTTGCACATCGATCACATCGGGCACGATCAACTCAGCCGCGGCGCTCGGCGTAGGCGCGCGCAGGTCAGCAACGAAATCGCTGATAGTGAAGTCGATTTCGTGGCCGACTGCTGAGACGATGGGCAAGGAGGAATTAAAAATTGCTCGTGCCACGATCTCTTCGTTGAATTCCCAGAGATCTTCGATGCTCCCGCCACCACGGGTGACCACGATTAGATCGAGTGGCGCAAATGACTCGTTAGGCGAAGCAAGTTCACGGATGGCCACAGCAATCTCTTGTGCAGCTCCAGATCCCTGGACGCGGACGGGATTGATCAGGATCTGCAACCAAGGCGCGCGGCGGCGTAACACATTCATCATATCGCGAATTGCCGCACCGGTTGGTGATGTCACGATTCCGATCCGTCGCGGAAATTTCGGCAAGGTGCGTTTGCGTTCCTGTGCGAATAATCCTTCCGCTTCGAGCTTGCGTTTGAGTGCCTCGAATTTTGCCTGGAGCAACCCGACGCCGCGTGGCTGAACAATCTGAACGTTTACCTGATATTGTCCGCGTGATTCGAAAACCGTCACCGCGCCGTAAACCTGCACATGATTTCCATCAACAAGTGGCTGGGCTGTTGGTGCAAGGGCGTCGCGCCAGACCACGCACGCGATCTGAGTCCGCTGATCTTTGAGTGTAAAATATTGGTGGCCGCTCGGATGCAGTTTGTAATTCGAGATTTCACCCTGCACCCATACTGCGCGAAACTTTGTCTCCAGCGTGCCACGAATGCTGCGCGTCAACTCGGTGACGGTTAGCACCTTGGATGTCTGCTGAAAAAGATCGCCGGTTTTTATCATGTCGAGCGGCGTGGAGACATTTTCAGATATTCAGAAACAGCTAGAGATTCCTCGATTTCGCTCGGAATGACAAATACAGACGGGGCCGCGGATGCTTTCGCGACAGCTCGGCGACGTTAAAGCCTTCGACATTTGTGGGAAGAGGTCAGTGGTTATCTGCGTTAAGGGAAAACCTCCAACCTCCACCTCCCACATTCCATCGGGAAATTCTAGCACGCGTTCTAGCCACCGCGCTGTGTCGCCGTGCCGGGAAAGAGCATGATCAACGCCTCGACACAGCGAGGCGGCTACAACAACGCCAGAATGGCTCTTGGCCGGCAAAGATGTTGGCAGGGGGCGCTCACGGAGCTGGCCTACAATAATTCGGCCTGCATCCCTCCGGGCACTTTCAATCCGAGCTTGTGATAAGCGTTCGCGGTAGCGACTCGACCCTGGGGTGTGCGTTTGATGTAACCTTCCATGATCAAATAGGGCTCGTTCACTTCTTCTATGGTGCCGGCTTCTTCACCGACTGCTACGGCGAGCGAGTTTAAACCGACCGGGCCGCCATTAAACTTGTGAATCAGCGTTTCGATGATTCGCTTATCCCACTGATCGAACCCGTCGCGATCGATCTCAAGCATCGCAAGCGCGCGGTCGGCCAGTTCTGCGGTGATCTTTCCATCGGCCTTCACCTGCACGTAATCACGCACCCAGCGCAAAAGATTATTGGCCGTGCGCGGTGTTCCACGCGTGCGCGCGGCGATCTCAGCCGCGCCTGCGGAATCAATTTCGACCCCAAGGAGGTGGGCGCTGCGGGTGATGATCTTCTGCATTTCCCCGGCATGGTAATAATCGAGGCGGGCAGTCATCCCGAAACGCGATCGAAGCGGCGCGCTTACCATTCCCGCCCGTGTAGTTGCTCCGATCAATGTGAACTTCGGCAGATTCAAACGAAGACTTCGAGCCTGAGGTCCCTGGTCAATAATGATGTCGAGCCGGTAATCTTCCATGGCCGGATAAAGATATTCTTCGATGGTTGGTTGCAGCCGATGGATCTCGTCGATGAAAAGCACGTCTCCTTTTTCAAGGCTGGTGAGAAGCCCGGCGAGTTCGCCCGCCCTTTCAATGACTGGGCCACTGGTGTTTTTGATGTTCACATTCATCGCATTAGCAATGATGTAAGCGAGCGTGGTCTTCCCGAGACCGGAAGGACCGCTAAGCAAAATGTGTTCGAGCACGTCGCCACGCTTCTTTGCAGCTTCCACCATCAACTCAAGGCGTTCCCGCACCTTCGCCTGACCGGTGAATTCGCTGAAAGCCGGAGGCCGCAGCGAAATTTCAAAGGCTGTATCCGGGTCCAATGGTTTCACGAGCGTCTGAGCCATGGGATTATCGATTGCGGCGGCGCCGGGGAGCGGCACATCATCTCGTTCTTCCACCGGTGCCGCTGCTTCATTGCTCCAAATTTTTGGTCAGTACCAGCTCCGTGCCTTGGCGTTTATGGATGTAATCAATTTCGTCAAAAGCATTGCGGATCAGGAACAATCCAAGTCCGCCCGGTTTAACCATCTCGTGCGGCCGGCCTTTCATTTCGTCCGGCAAGACTTGTTCCCCGTAATCGCGTAACCGCACTCGCACGCAGGTGCGCAAGCCTTCCATCTGCAACGAAATAACTTGATCGTCACGCAGACGATAAGCGTAGCGAATAACGTTGGTGCAGGCTTCGTCTACGCCGAGCACCATTAACAACCGTTGTTTTTCGGAGAAAGGATAACCCTTGAGAAACTTGCGCACGCATTTGCGCATCAAGGCCAGATTGGCCGTATGACTGCTAAATTCAACCGTGTGCTTCTTCATCGACCGCGATAGAATCTGAGCAGATTGACAGGGCTCATTCAACTCCGAACGTCGTTCCATATGTGAAAAGCCGATGGACACGCGGTAAAACAGTAGTTCAATTTCGCGTTATGTGGAGAGCTTTTGCTGCTGTGTTGTTTTTCGTTGCGCCAGCGTTCGCGCAGGAGGAGAACGCGACTGCTTACGAAGCATTGCGCGTCGTGGGCACTGAATTGGGGCGGGGCGCTTTAAATCACGTTGTGTCGATTACGGGTGTGAAAGGCAATCCGCAGCCGGAAAAATGGCAAATTGTCATAGAAAACCCTGATGGTGGTGGCGTCCGTGAACTCGAAATTTCCGACGGAAAGATCGACTCCGAGCATCGGGCTGATGGCTCGGTTGCCGGTTCCACCGAAGGCGCAACGATCGATACCTCCCGTTTGAACCTGGATTCAAGCGGCGCGTACGAAGTGGCAAGTCACACGGCGGAACTCTCTCATGCAAGTTTTGCGACGGTCGATTACACATTGCGCACTGATGAACGCGGGGAACCGACCTGGATCATCACTCTTTTAAGCAGATCGTCACGTCCGGTCGGTACACTCCATATTGGAGCCACGCGCGGGACTGTAAAGCGAACCGAGGGATTATTTGCCGGTGCCACCATGGAGGACGTGGAGAACGATTACGATGGCGATGAGGACAATGGCCCCTTCAGAGAGGTGAAAAGGCGCATTAAGGATACTTTTCACCGGACACAGGATGAAGCACGAGATATGTTCGACAGAGTTAAACGCTCGTTTTCCGATTTCATTAACCGAGGCTAGTTATATTGAAAGTGAACGACCCATCTGACCAGTGGCCTCCTTTGCCGTTTGCAGAATGGAAAGACACGGCCATCACCCTGCACATGTGGACGCAGATTGTCGGAAAGGTTCGACTCGTGCTCAGTCCATGGACCAATCATTCCTGGCATGTGACCCTTTACGTCACGTCGCGTGGCCTAACGACTTCTCCGATCCCGTACGGTCCTTACACTTTCGAGATACGTTTCGATTTTATCGATCACGAATTGCGCATTTTGAAAAGTGACGGGGCAACGCGAATCCTGAGGTTACAATCGCAATCAGTCGCGAAATTCTACGGGGCTGTCATGAAGGCACTGGATGATCTTGCACTGCCGGTCAGGATCAACACCACGCCTAACGAGATCGAAAATCCGATTCCATTCGAGCAGGATGAAGAGCACCGTTCTTACGATCCTGAGTATGCCAATCGCTTCTGGCGTGTGCTGGTGCAAAGCGACCGGGTGCTTAAGCAGTTCCGCTCCCGTTTCTGCGGCAAATGCAGTCCGGTCCATTTTTTCTGGGGCAGCTTTGATCTTGCCGTGACGCGTTTTTCCGGCCGGCCGGCGCCACCGCATCCGGGTGGAGTGCCGCATTTGCCCGACGAAATTACGCGTGAGGCTTACTCGCAGGAAGTCAGCAGTGTGGGCTTCTGGCCCGGAAATGCCGCTGCGCCGACGCCACTGTTTTATTCTTATGCCTATCCGGAGCCGCCGGGATTCGCTCAGGCGAAAATTCAACCAACGACGGCTTCCTATCTGCCCAAACTGCGTGAGTTCATCCTGCCGTACGACGCTGTCCGCAGCGCTGCAAATCCGGATGATGTCCTTCTCGATTTTGCGCAAAGCACCTACGATGCGGCGTCGAAGCTGGCGAAGTGGGACCGTGATGCATTGGAGGAAAAGAAACCGGCCTTGCATTCTCCTGGTCGACATTCGTAAATAAGCGAGATGAATCCCGGTTGTGCGGCCGAGCAACATGCCTGGCGTGAAGTAAAAAATGGATGGCGCCCCTTGTACGGCGACGTGGACAAAATCGGGGTTGCCATTGAGTGGCACGATTTTCGCACGGAGCGTTCCTTTAACTGGGGACGCACGTTCCATCGAAACAGCCTGGAGTTTTGTTTGAATCTCGCGGGTCGCGGAGCAGTAGGAGCCGCAAGTGGCGAGCGAAGCGATTATGTTCCTGGGAACTGCGGATATTATGCCATCGCGGACGACCCCCTTCCTGCCTCGCGCCGGGCGCACGATCATCACCAATTCGTGACGCTGGAATTCTCACGCGAACATTTGCAAAAACAATTTGTGCGGAATGAAGCTGATCTCGAGCCGGCGATTCGCCGGATTATTTTTGGCGACAGAGGAGAAAACGTGATCGCGCCCGCGCGTCCGATGACGTTGCAACAACGCAGCGTGGTTGCCAGTTTGGCGGAGCCGCCGGTATCAAAAGTGGCGCAGATCCTCTGGTATCAAGGTAAGGCGCTCGAGCTAATGGCGCATTTTCTATTCGCGCCAAAAGAACCCGAATTTTTCTGCATGCGGCAAAAACGCGTTGCGCGCGAACGCGTCGAGCGCACAAAGGAACTTCTGAGTCGCGATCTGGCCAATCCGCCTGCGTTGGAAATGATTGGTCAGGAGGTAGGCTGCAGCCCGTTCTATTTAAGCAGAAGTTTTTCACGTGAAGTGGGCATGACCATTCCGCAATACCTGCGCAAACTGCGAATGCAACGCGCGGCGGAGTTGTTGCGCACGGGACGTTACAACGTGACCGAGGCTGCGACCGAAGTCGGCTATTCCAGCCTGAGTCATTTTAGCAAGGCATTTTGCGAAACGATTGGTTGTTGCCCGGTGCTTTATCCGGCCGCTAAGAATGTCATTCTGGATCGCTAGCGCGATCCCGTGAAGATTGAAAGGTTGAAGGCTTAAAAGTTAAAACGTGAAGATTCAGATTCCTTTTTAACCTTTTAACTTTTTTAACCTTTTAACCCTGGGAATGAAAATTACCCGCGCGCTCATTTCCGTTTCCGACAAGACCGGCATCGCTGCATTTGCCGGAGCCTTGGAGCGCCAGGGTGTCGACATTATTTCGACGGGAGGAACTGCGGACTTGCTGAAGAAGGAAAAGGTTCCAGTTCGCGAAATTTCCAGCTTTACCGCATTTCCCGAGGTGTTGGAAGGGCGTGTGAAAACCTTGCATCCACGCGTGCATGGCGGCCTTCTCTACAAACGTGGTAATGAGAAACATGAAGCCGAAGCGCGTGAATGCGGTTTCGAGCCGATCGATCTGGTGGTGGTCAATCTTTATCCCTTCGAAGCGACGATTGCCAAACCGGACGTGACCCTCGGCGAAGCCATCGAAAACATCGACATCGGCGGTCCATCCATGATTCGGAGCGCGGCGAAAAATTATGAATCGGTGACTGTGGTCGTCGATCCGGCAGACTACGACGCAGTGCTCGAA
>JBKPMH010000278.1:0-11260 GCA_046732035.1 Verrucomicrobiota bacterium | reverse complement strand
GCCGCCACCTCTCCCGCCGGAATACACTTCCGACGAGCTAATCGAAGAAGAAACGATTCCTACTGTCCCGATGGCGCACGATCCAGGATGGGAAAAAGCCGGAGCGAAAGGGACGATTTAAAACGCAATGTCGGATCCACCTTCACCGCCACAGCTCCTGAACGTCCAGATCGACGGCGTGTGGCGTCAATTCCCAAAGGGCACCCGTGTCATCGAAGCGTGCGAACAGGCCGGAAGTTACGTGCCACGGTATTGCTATCACAAAAAGCTCAGCTCGCCGGGGAATTGCCGCATGTGCCTGATTGAGATGGGATTTCCAAGACTCGGACCGGACCGTAAGCCCGAGCTTGGCACAGACAACAAACCGATCATCAATTGGATGCCGCGACCTCAAATTTCCTGCGCGCAGGATATCGCAGAGGGAATGGGCGTCAGGACTAACTCTCCTCTGGTGAAGGAATGCCAGCGAGGCGTGATGGAATTCCTGCTGATCAATCATCCGCTTGATTGTCCGATCTGCGATCAGGCCGGCGAATGCCGGCTGCAGGAGTTCAGCGTCGATTTCGGAATGAGCAAATCGCGTTTTCTGGAACACAAAGTCAAAAAACCAAAAAACGTCGTGCTCGGTCCGCGTGTTACACTCGACGACGAACGGTGCATTCTGTGCTCACGCTGTATTCGTTTTTGTCAGGAAATCGCACATGATGATGTGCTTGGGTTTGTCGATCGCGGCAGCCACACCGTCTTGGCCGCCTATCCCGGGAAGGAACTGGACAATAATTATTCGCTTAACACAGTCGATATTTGCCCGGTCGGCGCGCTCACTTCCAGCGATTTCCGTTTTAAGATGCGCGTCTGGTTTCTGAAGGAAACGAAAAGTATCTGCACCAGCTGCGCAACAGGCTGCAACACGATCGTCGGCGCGCGAGAGGATGTGATCTACCGGCAGACCCCGCGTGAGAACGATCATGTTAACTCCTCATGGATGTGTGATTACGGCCGACTCAATTTCAAATATCTCGAAGCCGAGAACCGCTTGCTCGAACCACAGCTCTTTCTCGATGGAAAACTTTCCTGCACCGATTGGGCCACCGCAATTTCGCAGGCGGCGCTGCAGTTGAAGCAGTTCTCCGGTCCGGAGATCGCCATCATTGCTTCCGCGCGTATGACGAACGAGGAGCTTTGGCTCACGGCGCAGCTGGCAAAGTCGTTAGGCACGCAATGCATCGACATCGTCCCCCGCCGCGAACCGGGCGACAACATCCTGCTCAGCGAAGATCGCAATCCCAATACAAACGGCGCACGGCTCATTCTTGGATCTCAATCTGAACCAGGCGCGAAGCTGCTTGGGATTTCAGAAGCTGTAAAATCAGGGGCAATCAAGGCGCTGGTGATCTTGAGGGAAAACACGATGCACCTGGGGGTACCCATTGAGCAACTGGCGCAACTCCCTGCGTTGATCATGATGAATATTTTGTCCAACGAAGCGACTGAAAAAGCCACGGTCGTTTTGCCCGCGTGCGGGTTCGCCGAAAAACGCGGCTCCATGGTGAACGGCAAAGGACGATTGCAACGATTGAACCGCTCCGTGCGCCCGCCCGGCAATGCGCGCGATGATTGGGAAATCTTACGGGATTTACTGCAGGCAGTTGGCGGTGGCGATTCCATCATCTCGATCGATGACATTTTCCGCCGAATCAGCGACACAGTTCCGCAATTCGCCGGATTGAGCCTGAACAAAATCGGCGACTTGGGCGTGCACATTTTGCAAATGGAAGAATTGCCGCCGGTGCATGCAAAAGACGAAGAAGCAATCGAACAAGCGGTCGCACTGCAAGCCCGGCGCCGCGCTGTCCGCGAACGGGTCGACACAACTCGTAAAGGAGCGGCCGCGGGAACGCACTAGACGGCAAGATCACGATGGATTCATTTTTTGTAATCACGTCGCTGTTAAAAATCGTCGGGATTTTATTTCTCGTGATCCTGCCGATGGTGTCGTACGCGGTCTATGCCGAGCGAAAAGTCAGCGCGGCGATTCAGGACCGCCTGGGACCAAATCGGGTCGGACCAGCAGGCCTGCTTCAGCCGATTGCCGACATGTTCAAATTGCTGCTAAAAGAAGATTTCACACCGCGCTCGGCGAACACATTCTATTACTGGCTGGCGCCGTGTTTGGCAGTAATGCCGGCCATCATTACCATTGCCGTCATTCCTTTTGGCAGCACGCTGTTTGGGGTCCCGATGATAATCGCCGATGTAAACGTCGGCATCTTGTTCGTGTTCGCCATCGCTTCGCTTGGTGTGTACGGAATCGTCATTGGAGGCTGGGCGTCGAGCTCCAAATATCCGTTTCTGGGTGGCATCCGTTCGAGTGCACAGATGCTGTCTTACGAGCTTTCGCTCGGTCTCGCAGTGATTCCCGTTTTTATGCTCGTTGGCAATTTGCGCCTCACCAGTGTGGTGCAATACCAGATTGAGCACGGCTGGTTCATCGCACCATTTATTGGTGACTGGACAAACCCCTGGAAATGGGTGCTTGCCATTCCCATGATGATTTCGTTTCTCGTTTTCACAATCGCGATTTTTGCGGAGACCAACCGGCTGCCATTTGATCTTCCCGAGGCGGAGCAGGAACTCGCCGGCGGTTACAACACTGAATATAGCTCGATGAAGTTTTCTCTCTACTTTCTCGGCGAATACGCGGCCATGATCACCGGATCGGCCGTCATCGTGACCTTATTTTTCGGCGGCTGGTACTTCCCGGGAATTCCAGATGGGTCTCGCGGCTGGATCTTCGGTTTGATCAACATCGCAGTCTTCTTCACAAAAGTCGCTGTCGTGATTTTCGTTTTTATGTGGGTCCGCTGGACCCTGCCGCGATTTCGTTACGACCAATTGATGCGCCTCGGCTGGCTTTTCTTCTTTGAGATCGCGTTGGTAAACATCTTCGTTGTCGCGGCCATTTTGCCTTTCATTCGACCGTAGACTCTCTCTATGCCCATCACTGTTCCACGGCCAAAGCTGAACTGGCGCGAGCGATTGTATCTGCCCGCCATCATCACCGGCCTGGGGATCACATTAAAACATTTCAAAAACCTGCTGCTGGGGCGTACGAAGGTTACCATGCAGTACCCTGAGCAAAAGTGGGACCGCGACCTGCCGGACTACTATCGTGGCGCGCCAGCGCTCGTCCGCGATGAAGACGGACGCGTGCGTTGCGTGGCGTGCCAACTTTGCGAATTCATTTGTCCACCGCGCGCTATCAAAATCATTCCCGGAGAAATTCCTCCCTTTGATCGGTTTGCCAAAGTGGAAAAATATCCCGAGGCATTCGACATCGACATGATCCGCTGCATCTACTGCGGAATGTGCGAAGAGGTTTGCCCCGAGCAGGCAATTTTTTTGCGCAAGGATTACGCAATTACCGGTTACACCCGTGCCGAGATGGTGCATCACAAGGACAAGCTCCTCGAGATCGGCGGCGTAATGCACGGCGTAGTATTGAAATGGAACAAAAAGAAATGAACGAAGCTAGAGCAATGGATTGGCGGAATGGGGGACGGGCCAGGAATAGGAATTCATCTGCCCATGACTCCGTTACTCGTCCACTCCAGTAACTCATGTCTCCGTTTCTGTTTTGGATTTTTGCTTCGCTGACATTGATTTTCGCTGCAGCGGTGGTCATCAATCGCAATCCCGTGGCCAGCGCGCTAAGCCTGGTCGTTTCGTTTCTAGGGCTTGCTGCGCTGTTCATGTCGCTAAACGCCTATTTCATAGGAATTATTCAAGTGCTGGTTTATGCAGGCGCTGTGATGGTGCTTTTTCTTTTCATCATCATGCTCCTCGATCTTCGCGTGGAGGAAGCGCGTCAAATGAATTTGCTGGCCTCGGCAGGGGGACTCGCCGTTGCTCTAATCTTGCTGGGGCAGGTTCTTTCTGTCGTGAGTCACTTTACGATCGCGCATAAGCCTTTTCCGCCGCTTCCGGGACCGACAGACGATGTTCGGAATATCGGTGCCGCGCTGTTTGGGAACTACAACTTGCCATTTCAAATCGTGGGCGTGCTCGTGCTGGTGGCAACGATAGGCGTTGTGTTTTTGAGCAGGCGCGAACCTCGCTAATATGATCACACTCGGCGATTACCTGATCGTAAGCGGTATTCTTTTCGCGATCGGATTTGGCGGCGTAATGCTGCGCCGCAATCTCATTATAATTCTTATGTCATTGGAGCTGATGCTGAACGCGGGAAACTTGTCGCTGGTTGCTTTTTCACGGTTCCGCGTCGACTCAAGCGGCCTTCCGAACTATAACGCGCAGGTCTTCGTTTTCTTTATCATCACGGTGGCCGCGGCGGAAGTTGCCGTTGGGCTCGCCATCATCGTGGCTCTCTACCGGGCGCGACAGACAACGGACGTTAAAAATATCAGCAGCCTGAAATTCTAGCGATCTGATGAATTCAATCTTGCCGTGGATTATCTTGCTTGCGCCGTTGGTCAGCGCGGGGGCTATCACCCTATTCATGCTCCGATGGAAAACGGCAAGCAGTTTCATCTCCATTGCGGCCGTTCTGGTGAGTTTCGTATGCAGTTGCGTGATCTTCGCACAATCAGGTATCACCGCTCCTGAATTTATCTGGATCGACATTAGCAGCGCATTCAAAGTGCCGATTGGCTTCACGCTGGATCAATTAAGCAAGACGATGCTGATGCTGGTTTCTGGTGTCGGAGCAACCATCCACATCTATTCGTTGGGTTATATGCGCGATGATCAAGGCAAGGCGCGTTATTTTGCAGCCCTTTCGCTATTCATGTTTGCAATGCTCGGGATCGTTCTCGCGAACAATTTCGTCATGCTTTTCATTTTTTGGGAATTGGTGGGCTTTACTTCCTATGTTCTGATTGGCCACTGGTTCTTTCGCGATTCCGCTGCGGATGCGGGCAACAAAGCATTTATCACCACTCGCATCGGTGATTTTGGATTCATGATTGGAATCCTGATGATTTGGATGGCAACTGGATCTCTCGTTTTTACGGAGATTGCGCTACGGATACCGACCCTGGTAAATCATTCGACTTTTATCACAATCGCCGCGCTTCTCATCTTTTGCGGAGCAATTGGCAAGTCGGCGCAGTTTCCGTTGCACGTGTGGTTACCGGACGCGATGGAAGGTCCGACCCCGGTTTCCGCGCTTATCCATGCTGCGACAATGGTCGCAGCAGGTGTTTACATGTTGGTTCGTGTGGCATTCGTCATCCAGGCATCACAACCTGCGCTCGTGGTTGTCGCCTGGATCGGCACAATCACCGCCGCGATGGCCGCGCTGATTGCAACCCAGCAAAACGACATCAAACGCATACTGGCATACTCAACTTTGTCGCAACTTGGGTACATGGTAATGGCTGTCGGTCTGGCTTCGAACGACGCCGCGATGTTTCACTTGTTTACCCACGCCTTTTTCAAGGCTCTTCTCTTCCTTGCCGCCGGTTCGGTCATCGTGATGCTTCATCACGAGCAAAACATTTGGAAAATGGGAGCACTTTCCAGCAAGCTCCCAATCACGTTTATTACTTTCCTTGTCGGAGCGCTGGCTCTGATTGGCTGTCCACCTTTCAGCGGATTCTTCAGTAAGGACGCAATTCTCGGCATCGCCTACCAACGCAACATGCCCATTTTCATCATTGGACTGTTCACAGCATTTTTAACGGCTTTCTACGTTGTGCGTCTACTGATTATTGTCTTTTTCGGTGAGGCACGCAGTGACGCCGCACGCCAAAGCAAGGAATCACCACTGGTGATGACAGGACCGCTGATCGTGCTTGCGATTCTCGCCGCGCTGGGCGGATTTGGATTTTTCGCGCGAAATTTTCTCTCTCTTCCGATGGAAAAGGAAGCTGGTTTCCTGGTGCCTGTTCTTGCTCTCGCCGCGCTAATCGTGGGCACCGGACTGGCGTTTGCGCTTTATCGTAACCGAGTAAGCGAACCAATCGATGTCGAGGTTCTTCGCAACAAGTTCTACTTCGACAAATTTTACACCTGGCTGATCAACTGGACGCAGGAGCTGCTCGCGCGCATCGCCGCTTTCTTTGATCGATGGATCATCGACACGGTCGCAGTCGATGGCAGCAGCCGTGGAACGTGGGGAATCGGTGCGTTACTTCGGCTAATTCAGGTCGGAAATCTGCAAGGGTACGCGTTTCTGTTCGGGCTAGGTGTGGTTGCTGTCATTTACTTCGCCGTCTTCCGATAATGGTTCTGTTTGTCATTTTTTGCCCGATTATCGCCGCGATATTGATCATGGCTGGCTTACCCCCGCGTAAGACAGCCTTGGTGGCGTCGGTCTTTGCGCTTGCTGCAGGATTGTTTCTTCTGGTCTCTTTCGACAAGGCCCAACACGATTTTCAGCACGTCACTTCCTTTATTATCTCTCCCGAGTGGCATTTGAGTTTCACGACGGGTGTCGACGGTTTGAGTCTCATCATGGTGCTTCTTGCCACAATCGTAACGCTGACCGCTGTATGGTTTGTCGGCCGGGTCGAGAAATATGAGAATGCGTTCTATGCCTGTCTGTTATTCATCTCCGGCGGCGCAATCGGTGCTTTTGCATCAATCGATTTATTTTTCTTTTATGCGTTTCATGAGCTCGCTCTCATTCCCACCTTTTTATTAATCGGAATCTGGGGTAGCGGAAATCGCGTTGCGGCGGCGTGGAAGATCACGATCTATCTGGCAATAGGCAGTTTTATTTTGCTGCTGGGCTTAATTCTTCTTTACCAAAGCTTCCCTGAGTCGGTCCGCAGCTTTGATATTCGCGCTCTAACCGCTGCCGCGGGCATGGGGGAGATCGCGCCGGAAGCACAGCGTCATGTTTATCTCGTGTTGCTGATCGGCTTTGGAATTCTTATCTCGCTCTTTCCGTTCCATACGTGGGCTCCGGAAGCGTATGCCTCAGCCCCTGCACCGGCAGCAATGTTGCATGCGGGTGTGCTAAAGAAATTTGGCTTGTACGGTTTGTTGCGCCTGGCCATTCCGCTCTTACCGGAAGGCGCGCGTTACTGGGCGGATTTACTCGTGGTGCTGCTGCTGGGGAACATTATCTATGTTGGTCTGGTCACCATCGCCCAGAAACGGCTCGATTGGATGCTGGGTTACTCAAGCGTGATGCACATGGGTTACATTTTTCTGGGCATCGCCAGCGCAACCATACTTTCCACGACTGGCGCCGTCGTTCTGATGTTTGCTCATGGTCTGTCGATTGCGTTGCTCTTTGCGCTTACTGGAGAATTGCGAAAACGCACGGGAACGCTGGAGTTTAGTGAACTGGGCGGTCTTGCCACGGTCATGCCTTTTGCCAGCCTCGCGTTTGGCTTTGGGATATTTGCTGGAATTGGCCTCCCCGGTCTGGCGAACTTTGCCGGAGAAATCATGATTTTCTTTGGCGCATTTCAGAACGGCTGGACCATGGATCACTTTCACATTTTCCAGATCGCAACAGTGCTGGGGCTTTGGGGCGTGGTGATCTCGACCGTTTACATGCTGCGGGCTTACCGCAAGACCTTTATGGGAACTCTCGGTGAACGATGGAACGAGATTGTCGATCTTCGATTCGGTCTGCGATTTCCAATCGCAATTCTGGTGGCTGCGCTCCTTTGGTTTGGATTCTTCCCACAGTCTTTCGTTCGCATGGTAACGCCCGCATTCCGCACATATTTGGCTGGTAACGAGCGATGACAATCACGGCGCCCGAACTCGACATTACGGTGCTCGTGCTTGGAATGGCGCTCCTGTTAACGGAAGCCTTTGTCACCAAGATTGACAGACGCATCCTGGCATTAGTGGGACTTGCCGGTCTCGGGCTCGTTCTCATAGCGAGCTTTTTTGTTGCGACCGGCGCATCGCCGAGTCAATCAACCGGCTTCTGGAGCTTCTATACCGCAGACCGTTTGTCGATCTTCTTCAAGCAATTCTCGGTCGTGACCACAATGGTAGTCCTTGTCATGATGACCGATTACGCGCCGGTGCTGCGCAGTTTTTTTCCTGGTGCTACACCACAAGCCGGCCTTGGCGAATTTTTCGCGCTCCCAATCTTTACGTGTGCGGGGCTGATGTACCTTGTGTCAGCAATCGATTTCGTTTTCATTTTTGTTTCCTTGGAGCTGGTAGCCATCTCGTTTTACGTGCTGGTCAGTTTCACTCGCCGGAACCCAGCAACTCTCGAAGCTGGAACGAAATATTTCGTGATCAGCGCGCTTGCGACCGCGTTTCTGGTGTACGGGATCGCATGGATTTTTGGCGTCACCGGTGAAACGAACCTGCAACGGATCGCGGATGCGCTCGCAAATCCAGCGATAGACCGACACGCGGCCTTGCTGGGTATGGCGCTCGTTTTGGTAGCAGTTGGTTTCAAAATCGCTGCCGTTCCTTTCCAGATTTGGGTCCCGGACGTTTATCAGGGGGCACCTACGCCGGTGACCGCATACCTTTCGGTCGGTTCGAAAGCGGCAGGATTCGTCGTGCTGCTTCGAGTGTTGCAGCCATTCCTTGCATTGCCTCAAACACGACGACTGATTGTTGTGATCGCACTTGCGACTTTGATCTACGGAAATTTGGCCGCTTTGCCGCAGTCGAACCTTAAACGGCTCCTGGCCTACTCGAGCATCGCGCACGCTGGCTATCTATTGATCGGCGTAGCCTGTTTTGATACATCAGCCATTGCCTTTTACCTCGTGGCCTACTTGCTCATGACGCTGCTTAGCTTCGCAGTTTTGATCATCGTCGCCCAGCAAACTGGCGAGCAAATCGACGATTTTGATGGGTTGGCCAAGCGGTCGCCTTTCCTAGCTTTTGCCATGTTGATTGGAATGATCTCGCTTGCCGGAGTTCCGTTCACTGCCGGGTTTCTAGGAAAGTTTTTCATCTTTTACGCCGCGATTCTGCAGCATCAGACAGCACTAGTCGTTATCGGCGTGATCACAGTCGGGTGCGGATTCTATTACTATCTCAAGGTTGTCCGCGCCATGTACTGGCAGTCCGGTATCAAGACCGACAAGATTTCTGTGAACGGGCTGTCACGTCTGGCAATCAGCGCCCTGATTATTGCTACGATTTGGCTCGGGGTTTATCCCCAGCCAATTCTGGATGCATTGAAACAATGAAACTGCGGCTCCGGCTCAACCGTTCAACGTTAACATCTGAGCAACGCTAGTCGCTCAATTCCACATTCCAGTACGCGAGATCGACGAAATGTTTCCAGAGATCGTGCTGCGGCGCTGAAAATGTGACATGCACGAACGGCCGCCACTTGGGTCGCTTCGGTTTGCGAATCAGGCTCATATGCGCTTCGCGCGGGAGCCGGTTGCCTTTGCGCGTATTACAATTAATGCACGAACAAACCACGTTCTCCCAGGTGGTTGTCCCGCCCCGATCACGCGGCACCACATGATCCAGGTTGAGTTCGCTGCGATCGAAAATGTGTCCGCAGTACTGGCAGGTGTTCTTGTCGCGCTCAAAAACATTGTGCCGTGTAAATTTTACATCCTTCTTCGGAAGCCGATCAAAAACGAGAAGCACGATCACCCGCGGGATCCGAATCTTGAACGAAATCGTGGTGACCACCTCGTGGTCCGGCGCGGTCGCCGACAAATCACGCCAGCTTTCGAAATCGTGCGTCATGAAATTGTTCGCCTCATCGGACGAGACAATGTGAGCATGGCCGGCATACACCAACGCGAAGGCGCGACGCGCCGAGCAAATGTTAACTGCCTGCCACAGGCGGTTAAGCACCAAAACCTGATTGTTTAGCACGGTTTGCAATTTTCTATGGAAAGGCTGGTTTTGCAGACTTCCACGTAAATTCGCGCGACGGTAGCATTCGGGTTTTTCGGTGTCAACGCAAGCGGCCGAACAACGAATGGGGCCGGATTTAAGTCTTCCGCGTGGAGGTGAATCGACACGAACAACTTGTTGCCTTATGCATTCGTGTTCGTTCGTGTCCAAATGAAAGCACAGTTTCCAGATGAGCAGACCACGTCCGGCGAATTTCGACGGCAGGAAGATACGTTGCGTGATTGGATCTCCACCGACGAATCTACTCCCTACCCGGCTGCGGCTGATCGGTATCATCTTTATGTCTCGCTGGCGTGTCCGTGGGCTAGTCGCACCGTCATCTTTCGAAAGCTAAAAGGTCTCGAAGAAGCGATCGGTATGACAATTGTCGACCCGATTCGGGACCAGGATGGTTGGGCCTTTCGTGATCCGAGCGGGAAAATTCCGCCGGGCGCAGCCTTCGAATCAACCGACCCGATCAATGGCTTCCATTTCCTGAGCGAAGCTTATAAAGCGACTGATCCTGATTACAGCGCCCGGTTTACCGTGCCGGTCTTGTGGGATAAGCAGACGAAAAAAATCGTGAACAATTCGGAGGACGATATTTGCCGGATGTTCAACGACGTCTTTAATGATTTTGCCAAAAACAAGGACGTCGATTTTTTTCCAAAACAAATCGAAGCCGAGCACGCGAAGCTTTGCACATTTCTGCACGACAATGTGAACAACGGCGTTTATAGAGCTGGTTTCGCGAGTCGTCAGCGACCATATGAGGTGGCCTGCCGAAAACTCTTTGAAGCGCTCGATGAACTCGAGGAACGTTTGTCAAAAACTCGCTATCTTTTCGACAACCGGATTGTGGAGTCCGATTGGAGATTTTTCTGCACTCTTGTGCGATTCGATGCTGTCTATCATGGCCATTTCAAGTGCAATCTGCGGCGCATCATCGATTACCGAAATCTGCACGGTTATCTAATGGATTTATATCAGCAACCAGGCATCGCTGAAACTGTCAATTTCGATCACATCAAGCGCCATTATTACATGACACACATTCAAATTGACCCGACTCAAATCGTTCCCATCGGCCCGCTGCTTGATCTAGGCAAACCGCACAATCGCCAACGATTAACGTAGAGAATATCGCAATTATTTTAGCCATCGCCTGTGATGGTGGCTGCAGCAGTAACTGGCACTGAGGTGACGATCTACTCACGCATACGACCATGAGAAGCGTGACAATCGATCTCTGAGTTCTCAGAGAAATTAGACGGTCGGGAAAATCTGGTATACGAATTCCCCCTGACACGACAAATGAGCGAAAATAGAACAAAAGACGCGTACATCTCGGGTAAGAAGTTGCGGATTCTGATCGTCGAAGATCACGATGACACTTTGCAAGCTTTGTCCAATCTTCTGACGCATTTCGGGCATGAAA
>JBKPMH010000277.1:0-9582 GCA_046732035.1 Verrucomicrobiota bacterium | reverse complement strand
GTTTGACGTACACCTTTTGTCTGCGCCAATTCCAGCATTTCGGGCACAAAATCCACACCGGTAACTTCCGCATTCGGTAGCTTCTTTTGCAGCGCAAGCGCCAGATCTCCTGTGCCAGTTGCAAGATCCACAATTCTCGCTGGCCGCCAGCGGGCGACCATGTTGACGGCGCACTTTCGCCAATAAAAATCGATCCCGCAGCTAAGGGCGTGATTAGCCAGATCGTACCGTCTGGCAATGGCACCAAACATTTGCCGCACTCGTGTCGGTTCCGTTGAAGAACTCGATTTTGTCATTCGGAAAGTCAATAAAACGTCAGCTCGCGATTTTAGTTAACTGACTTCTTGTTTACCATGCTGGTGTAACTAATACCTGAAAGCTCACGTGTCAGAAATGCCAGGCACGAAGTTTGTTATAAAAAAGGATTGCGGACGCTGCAAACCCCGTCTATGTCACAAGGATGGATATATCTGTTAAAGCCTTAGAAGAGGCGGTTTCAATACGCCGACAAATTGATAATCTGGAAAGACGTCTTTCCTCAATTCTGGGAGGCACACCTGCTGCCAGGCCTGCAGTAACAGCGTCCGCTCAAGCAGGCCGTTACTTTTCACCATCGACCCGAGCCAAGCTTTCTGCCGCAGCTAGGGCCCGTTGGGCGCGGTTAAAAGGGGGATCAGGCGCGGCGACATCGGCTCCTGCTAAGAAAAAAGGCGCACTAACAGCTGCTGGCCGTAGAAGGTTATCCGAGCTAATGAAAGCGCGCTGGGCCGCGAGAAGGAAGTCGGGTGGGAACAAAGCACCTGGTTCAGCGAAGAAAGGCGGACTCACTGCTGCGGGTCGAAAAAGGCTGTCGCAGTTGATGAAAGCCCGCTGGGCCGCGCGACGGAAGGCGTCGAGCCGCAAGTAATCGAAGACTAGAAGCTGCAAGCGATAATTTTGCGATAACTTTTCGCTTTCAAGCTCGGGGGATACCACTGCTCGCGAGAGGACTCGAACCTCCACGGGTTTCCCCATACGGTCCTGAGCCGTACGCGTCTGCCAATTCCGCCACGCGAGCAAAACCAGTGGCTCTTACAATGCGTGCGTGTCGGCGACCTGCAAGGTCAAACGGAGGGAATAAGAAGGAAAGAAACCATCAAATTACGCCGGTCGTTTCTTCCGGGCGCGAACCTCTAATTGATGGGCTTTGCGTACCTGTCCAAGCGAGCGCAAAAGGTCCGCGTAATTTGAAACAACAATCTCGTAATCCTTCAAAGGCTTGTCCTTGACCTGATCCCAAATTTTGAGCGAAGCCTGATAAAGCTCAGCTGCTTTAGCATAATCGCCGCGCGAATGGTAAACTACTGCCAAATTGCATTTCGACTGCGCAATGTCGGCGAGCGGAGGAGGGCTTAAGTTCTCTCGAATGCCGAGCGCGCGAAGATGTATTTTCTCAGCCTCAGTGAAGCGGCGTTCATTGGTATAAAACACCGCAAGATTATTCAGAACTGATGCGACATCGGGATGGTCAGGCCCGAGTTGTTTCTCGTAAATCTGCAATGCGCGGAGATAACAGGGCTCAGCCGCCTTTTGACGCCCCGATTTGCGCAGAATCAGAGCTACGTTGTTTAACATAGTGCCAAGATCCGAATAGTGGATGTCTTCAAGTTCAGTTCCTGCGGCGATTGCTTTCTGATAGAAATTAATGGCCTCTTCAGGCTGGGCGAGACTATCGCATAAAAATGCAAGCCGCCTCGCAGATCGATAATTCGCACGCTGATCTGGCGGGTTTACCTTTTCCAGAATTGCATGCGCTTTGAGCAGATATCCTTTGGCCGCCGCTCGATCGCCTTTTTGATCTAGAAGCTGTCCTAGCTTCTCAAAACTGGTCGCTAAGGGAAGGTCTGTTCCGCGGAAGGCACGCTTCGCGATTTCCAGCGCTGTTTCGGCAACACGAATGGCCTGGGGCAACTGATTGGTGGCGCGCAGGGTATCGAGTTTGTCGTTGAGGATGGTCCAAAGCTGTTCTTCACCTTTCATCACTCATCACCAACCCTCGCTTATTTGCGTAACCAGTCGGCTGGCGAGATCCTCGGTCGCAAGGGGCAAAGCTTGACGCTCGTCACTGGTTACGTCGCTGCTTACAAAGAAGCTCGTTGTTCCCAACACGTCGTTAGGCGGCACCAGTTGTTGCCCATCGCGTCCAGTCAGTGAGTATCTTACCACTAACCAGAGCGTAAATTCTGTCGTCGCCAGTACGTTACCACGCACCGAACGGGCCGGCGCCCGCGTAATGCGCTCTATCTCACCCGTCAAAGTAGCGTCTGCTTGATCCCCGCTGGTGATTTGATACGTCCCGTCTTGTTGTAGCTGCTTAATCACAGTGTCGGTTACCAACACCTCGATGCGAGGAACGAGAGTGCGATTTTTGAAAGTGGGTATGGCGATGGTGTGAACATCGCGCAAATAATATGGCTTTACCGGGCCGATGTGGTAGCCGAGGCAACCACCCAGGGCAAAGCAGAATAGGGTGGCAAGTAAGGCTTTCAAGGCGCCGGTGAGGCGGACGCGCCGGGAGAAGCCGATGGGTCAGAAGTCGGCAATGTGCTGGAGCTCGTGCTTGTGCCTGGCGGAGCCAGCAAAGGGTCGGGCGCGGTCGTGGTGTCGGGCGCAAGCGAAGCAGGCGGGGGCAACGAACTATCGCTATCAGATGCAGGCAACGGCGCTTCGTTATTTGCCGGGCCCGGTTTCGCCGACCCGCTGCTTTCCACGGTGCGCGCGCCGTGTGCATCCGGTTTTTTCTTACTGACGTGTCCTTCAGGAAGCGCCGGCTGAAGGGCCGCGTCTCCAAACTTTGCGCGTAGCTGGTCAATCCGCTTCTTCGCTTCGTTACTTTCCTGAGAACCCGGCTGTTGGCGAATCACTTCGTTGTAGTAGATAACCGCGGCACGATAATATTTCTGCTTATCGTAGAACTTGGCGACCTTATAAGAGTTACTCGTTTGTTTGTGCTCGAGAATTTCGAGATTGGCGCGCGCTTGGGCTGCTTTCTCACTCTTAGGATAATGGAACAGGAAATCTTCAAAGGCAGTCTTGGCGTTCGCTGCTGCGGCCGCGTCTTTCGTGCCTAGTTGTGCGGCCGTAAACCAGATGTATCCGATTTGATACTGCGCATCCACGGCAATGGGCTCGCTGGGAAACTTGTCCACGACCGCTTGGTATGCCTGAATCGCCGCATCGTTTGCGCCTTGTTTCTCCCGCGCCAAACCAATATCAAACTGTGCTCGGGCCGTATATTTTCCATACGGGGCGGTCCGCACTACGTTGGCGAAAATGGTCACAGCACGATCCAGCGCTGAGGCAACCGCGATGCCAAGAAACTTCACCTTTTTGCCGTTAAGATAAATTTCGCCAATTCGAAACTGCGCCTCAATTGCTTCCTCAAAATGCGGACTGCCGGGATACTTCTCGACTAACTGTGCAAACAAATCGGCGGCGCCGAAAAGGTTGCGCTGTTGTTCCTCTAATTTGCCAGCACGATATAGCGCTTCCGAGGCAAGCTTGTCTTTGGGGTGACGTTTAACAAGGCTCTTGTAAGCTCTCACCGCGCGCTTGAAGTTGCCTTCATTTTCGGCAGCCTGCCCAATCTGGAAGAGGTCGACAGCGTCGCCGGTTAGTTCTTCTTCGCCACCTGGCCCAACATATTCCGGCTTCTTCCCCGGTTTGAAGACTACAGAGGCCTTGCTGGATTGGGGCAAAACAAATGCCGCAACCGCGAAAACCAGGAGCACACGAATAGGGATTTGCATGGGTGTGGCAGGGTAGTTGAGTTATGCGTCCAGTCAAGTTTCGGAGGGTTTAGACGACCTGCTGAAACATCCAGCATATTCCCGAAGTGGACCCTTTTCCAAAGAGAGAAGACTGGGTAGGATTGCAACCTTGTTTTGAATCTGACTGATCAGCAGAAAATACGCATCGGCTCATGCGCCTGGAGCTTTGAAGACTGGCGTGACGTTTTCTATCCGTCGGATTTGCCTGAAGGGCACTGGCTGGAGTTTTACGCCAACTATTTTCCTGCCGTTGAAATAGATTCGACTTTTCACGCTATTCCATCCGAAAACAGTGTTCGGCGTTGGGTCCAGATGACCCCAAGTCACTTTAGGTTCACGTGTAAACTTCCCCGACAACTCACCCACGTTTGCCGGCTTAATCATTGCGCCGCAGACCTAACCCTGTTTCTACGTGCCATCGAACCTCTCGGATCGAAACTCGGAGTTATCCTGATCCAACTGCCGCCATCATTCGCACCAAAAGATGGGAAGCTGGCGTTGCGGAACTTTCTTCGTCAACTGCCAGAGGATTTCCGCTTCGCGATTGAATTTCGACACTCCGGCTGGCACCGGCCGCAATTCATTCGGCTTCTGGAGAAACACCGGATTTGCTGGGTCTGGACAGACACCACCCCCCTTAACGAACGAAACCTCGCGCCTTTCGAGTTCCTACCGCGCACCTCTGATTTTTTGTATTTGCGTCTGCTCGGCGACTACTCAACGAAATACGGTCGCGACGGCGGTCACGTCCATCGTTACAAGAAGTTACAGTGGAAACGGGAAGCGGCACTTGAGAGCTGGTCGCTCAAGATTGAGCGGCATCTTTCGGAAGTGCGGAACGTCTGGGCATTCGTAAGCAATCACTTTGAAGGATTCGCGCCGGAAACCTGCCAGCGGCTCGCTCAACGTCTGCAGTTTGAAGTCGTCCTGCCTGCGGAAAGGGAACAAGACAGCTCAACGCAAAGCCGATCTCAGCTCGATCTTCAGCTATAGAACTGGATCGGCACAAACTTCGCGCATGATGCGCTGATGTTTGTCGTAAATGCCGACGTGGCGAACGCCAAAGGAAGCCATCTTTCGCGCAAGCCTTGGGTAACTCTCGCCAAGCTGCACATGCGAGTGTGCGTCGGAGGCAATCGTAAACGGCATCCCCTTCTCTATCGCCAGTGCAACGATTCGATCGCACGGATAAGGTTCGTTCACCGGCTTTCGCCATCCCGCCGTGGACAGCTCGATTGCGAGATCTCGCACTCGAATAAAATCGAGCGTTTCACTGACAATCGCGCAGATCTCCGAACTGGGCCGATGACCATGGATTTTAACAAGATCAAGGTGCGCAAGACAATCGACTAACCCGGTTGCCGCCATTTCCCGAACGCGACGAAAGTAATCGGCATAAATTGCATCGACATCCTGACCTTCAAATTGCTTTGCGCCATCAGGCACGGTGTCGAACATTTGATCAGGTCGATTGAGAAAGTGCACCGAGCCCAGAACAAAATCGAGTTTGTCCCAATGCTCCTCCACCCAGTTTCGCCCGTCGGCAGAATGAACCGGATCATTATCGAGCTCTATTCCAGCGCGAATTTTCAGGTTAGGATTTCTCCCCCGCAAACGATCAATTTGGTCGAAGTCGACGCCGGCGTGATAACGGTCGTGATCGGTAAACGCGATGTCGGTTAATCCCAATGTGCTCGCCGCATCGACCCACGGTTGGAGCAGCGCTGGCGTGTAACGCTGCACCCGGTGTCCCTGCGGATGAGTATGGTAATCGGAAAAAAGCCTGTAGCTGACTGCCGATGGCTGCTCGGACATGGACGTCTAACAATTATGACTGATCGATTTGTTCAAGGTACAGCCAGGAATTTTTGCCGCACACGCAACTCCGGATACTGCGGGAAAAAAACCTCCGCAGTAAAGACCTTGTTTGGGGTTAGATCGCGCGTTGCGATTGTTTCGTTGTACTCAATCCGTTCCTGCGGATTGATCAAAATCGTAGCCGGTTTTTCCGTGATCGCGTGATTGTCGGACCACTTTGTGAGAATATTTCCTTCGGAACTCGTTAGATAAATTTCAATCCGCTGGTTCGTCGGAAAATCGAGTGTCACAGGCCGCTTGGAAATGTTTGCGAGCGTCAACTTAATCCCAAGTTGCCGGACTTCAGACAGCTTTACGGTCTGTGGGGTAAGTTGCAGATCAACCGTCAGGCCGCGAAGTCTTGCATCCTTGTATTGGGGGACTGCATCGGGAGAAAATGGATGGAGGATGCGACTCAACCAACCACGCCTGCGTGCGGGTGTGGCCGTCGGTATCGTGTCTTGAGCAAACATGCTCCCGACCACGAAAAAAATCAGAATGTACAGAACTGCTTGTCGCTTCATTAGCGGATTAAACAGACCCGAAAGCTTTCGGGGTTGCAAAAACCCTGTCAAACCCTTTATCCAATCGGCATGAAAACTCTGTCTGCATTCGCATTTTGTCTCGTTTTCGCCGCGACCGGAAGCGTGGCAAAACAACGACATTGCACGTTCCGAGTGCACGCACAAGCAAACCCTCGAGATACGGAGGTATTCGCGACATCTGTTCGCGCCCAGCTATCGGGCAAAACTGTGGCGATCGAAAAGACCCCATGGATAACCGAGCGCGATGTCAGGGCATTTTCTCCTTATCCCGCCGCGAATGGGACGTATGGGGCCCTGTTTCAACTCGACGAGCACGGGCGAGTCGTGCTGGATACTCTAAGCGTTGAGCGTCGCGGCGCCTTCCTTTTCGTGTTCATCAATGGGCGACCAGTTACCGAATTGGAAATCGACAAGCGCGTTTCTGACGGAAAAATTTACATATCTTCGGGCCTAACCGCTCAAGATATTGAGCTGATGAAAAAGGAGTGGCGCCTGATCGGACAACAGAAGCGGTAACAGCTTCGCTGAACTAGCAACTCCTGCCATGACAAAATGACTCGTCTTGTAACCTTAACCCTCCTTGCGGTCGCTCTGATACGCACTGCAGTGATGGGAGAGAGTCAGACTGTCAATCTCGCTCTGCCAACGGACAATGATGCCCTGTTTTCAGGAGATGGCGCCGCATTCTATCAGCACATAGACAGGAATTTTAACGGCGTAAAATCAACTCCGTGGGAAGGAGGACAATACGGTTTTGTCCGCGATCCGATGGACACAGCAGGTGGCGTTGTTTACAGCCGCTTTCACGAAGGAATCGACATCCGTCCCCTGCGTCGCGATGCGCATGGTGAGCCGCTCGATGAGGTACGCGCCATCGCAGATGGCAAAGTCGTGCACGTAAATCCGGTCGCCCGCTACTCGAACTATGGGAAATACATTGTGATTGAGCACCGTTGGGGCGGCTCAAATTACTACAGCTTGTACGGACATCTAAGTTCCCTCGCCGTCCAAACCAGTGAGACAGTGAAACGCGGCCAGCGCATCGCTGTGATGGGTTACACCGGAACCGGATTAAATAGGGAACGCGCGCATCTGCACTTGGAATTAAATCTGATGCTGAGTCGTGAATTTGAATCGTGGTACAACACATTTTTTAGGAACGATCCCAATCACAATGGCATTTACAATGGCATGAACCTCGCAGGGCTTGATGTCGCCCGGCTGTACCTTGCGCTGCACAAGAATCCGTCACTGACTATTCCCGAATTCCTTAGCCGCGAACAAACTTTCTATAAAGTGACGATCCCAAAATCGCGACATTTCGATTTACGAAAGTTTTATCCCTGGATGCTGGTGACAGGGAGCCGTAACGAAAAATCTTCATGGGAAGTGTCATTTGCACAATCGGGTGTGCCACTTCACATCGAACCGAGCGACAAAAGCGTGACGCAACCCGAGCTAAGTGACGTCAAAAAGAGTTCGATAGGTTATTCCCATCTGACGCGCGATATTGTTGCTGGAGACGGCGCAAATGCGCGTCTCAGCGATTACGGCACGCAATTGATGCGATTATTGACCTGGCCTGACTGAATTTCTCAGCACGATGTCGGTTTGCGCTGCGCGACAGCAACGGCGTGTGGAATGGCGCCTTGCACAAACCCGAGACATTCCACAGCGCCACTCGGTTTTCCGGGCAACGCGATCACAAGCGAAAGATCAACCACTGCTGCCAGGCTGCGCGACAAGATGGAATTGCGTGTGATCTTCATGGATTCAGCACGCATCACTTCGCCAAAACCCGGTAACTCGACGCGCATGATTTCGCGAATCGCTTCCGGCGTGACGTCACGCGCTCCGATACCGGTGCCACCTGTTGTCAAAATCAGCCCGCAACCTTGCTCCGAGAACGAACGGATGGTGTCCTGAATACGGATTATCTCGTCAGGAATAATCGCTTCGGACAGGACCTGCCATCCTGCCTTTCGGGCAACTTCTCGCACCGCCGGCCCGCCAAGATCCTCATAATCACCCGCGCTGGCGCGGTCCGAAATTGTGATGATGCCGACCTGAATTTGCATTTTTACGGCGTGGAACGTTTATCTGTTCCGGCGCTTCTTACGTTGGCGATTAGGCACGACCTCTGCAGCACGTTTCGTCTTTTCAACCAAATGCACGTTTGAAATTCTCATCTCTTTATCAATCGCTTTGCACATGTCGTAAATCGCAAGCAGCGCAACCGTGACGCCAACTAACGCTTCCATCTCTACTCCGGTCTGCGCAACGGTTTGGGCTGTGCATGTCACTTCTCCATGTCGATCAGACATAACAATGTCGATTTTAACATCCCCGAGCGGCAAGGTGTGGCAAAGTGGAATCAAATGCGCGGTCCGTTTGGCGGCCTGAATTCCAGCAATTCGCGCGGTGGCTAACACGCTGCCCTTCGCGATTTGATCTTTCGTAATCAGCTCGATCGTTTCGGGTTGAAGCTGGATGCTTCCACTCGCCACAGCTTTTCTTAGGATCATTGGTTTGGTCGATACATCGACCATCTGCGCGCGACCATCCGTGCCGATATGGGTGAGACGTTTCACTCTACCCGCCGATGGCTATCATCCTGCGGTTCGGTTGGTAGTTCTGGCGAAAGTCGTGCTGCTCGGGTTTTCGATCAACAACATCGACCAGGAATTGTTTAAGCTCCTGGTCACTGGCTCCGGCTCGCAATGGTTTCATGATATCGAACTCCAGATAGCTCCCAAGGCATGGACGCAATTTTCCGTCGCAAGTGAGACGAAGTTTGTTGCAGGTTTCGCAGAAATGGAGGTTGGTCATCGCTCCGATAAATCCAATACGCTGGGTGCGCCCGGGAATTTGATAGTAAGTGGCTGGACCATTCGTTCTAAACTCAACCTCAGGAATCAAACGACCATAGCTGGATTCAATCGTCCTCTTTGCCTCGTTAACCGGCATGAAGTTTTTATGGTCGAGTACCTCGGTCGTGCTTACCGGCATCAGCTCGATGAAACGGAGAATCAAATCGCGCTGCGCTGCAAACTCTATCAACGGAATCAGCTGGTCTTCGTTGCGGCCCCGCATCAACACGGTGTTCAGTTTGATCTGCGTGAATCCGGCATCAATCGCTGCATCGATTCCGTGGAGAACGTGCTCGTGAAAATCGCGTCCGGTAATGTGCCGATAAACCACCCGATCCAGTGTATCGAGTGAAATATTAACGGACTCGACACCAGCTGCGCGTAACGCGCAGGCCATTGATTTTCCGGGAACGACTTCACGTGCGAGTAATGTTCCGTTCGTGGAAAGACCGATACTTGTGATTCCTGGTATTTCAGGGATTCGCTTGATAAAGCCGACGA
>JBKPMH010000276.1:0-11157 GCA_046732035.1 Verrucomicrobiota bacterium | reverse complement strand
AGGACAACGTATTTGGCAGCGCCAATCGGCGGACGATAACAGGACTCCTCCCAAGCGCAACAAGGCAGCTTCTGCCGGTTCAACAAGCCGGAACAATGCCGGATGACGATTGAGGAGATCGCCATCCGGCACGGCACTTATCGGAACGCCATGCGTCTGTGCTTTATGCCATTTGCAATCCGCAATCCACACTCTAAAATTCGAAACTTCACAAGGGGGCATAGCTCAGTTGGTAGAGCGCCAGCTTTGCAAGCTGGAAGTCAGGGGTTCGAATCCCCTTGCCTCCAGTCCATTTTCGATTTGCGATTTTCGATTGTCGATTTAAGTAATTGCGCGCGGAGCGTGCCACGAAAACAAATCGAAAATCGGCAATCGAAATTCGAAAATTCGGTGGCGAAGCCGCCACGGGCCTGTAGCTCAGTTGGTTAGAGCATGCGCTTGATAAGCGCAGGGTCACTGGTTCGAGCCCAGTCAGGCCCATTTTCCAAGTTTCAGTTGCTCAAAACTGAAAATACACGAAGGGCACCTGTCCGGTTGCTGGAAATAACTCGAGTGCCAAAAACGCGCAAACGTATGCTGGAACTTGGATACGCGCCGGTTGCAGTGCCAGACGATCGATGAACTGAGTGCGCTCTTGAGCAACCGCGAGGAAAAGCGAAATAAAAATCAGCAATATCGTCCCGGTGGTCAGCAAAAATTCACCCGGAATGGATTGAAAGCCGAACAATGCGCTTAGCACGTATCCACTCGCGTGAAGCGTCTTCGGCCGAAAGAAAGCCATACTTACAGTGCAGGAAAGAAACATCAGCCCAATGCTAAACGGTATGAAGTAACGCTTTTTCATCACTTCGGAGATTGCTGTCCCTCTTGTGACAAGGTCGAAGAGGCGGTATCCGACTATCAAAACGCCGTGATATGCTCCCCAGGCAACAAATGTCCAATTGGCCCCATGCCATAATCCCACCAATATCATCACCATCATCAGGTTTCGGTACAACACGAAATGCCCCTTCCTTCCTCGGCTAAATGGCATGAATAGATAATCCCGGACCCAGGTTGACAATGTTATATGCCACCTCTGCCAGAAGTCGGGCGGATTTCTGGCCAGGAATGGTCGTGCGAAATTAAGCGGAAATTCAAAGCCTAGCAGCTTGGCGCAACCGCGAGCGATATCCGTGTAACCGGAGAAATCGAAAAACACTTGCATGAAGAATGCGATGCAACCGGACCATGCAGCCAACCAACCGGGGTGCGCTGTCGGATCGTTGAAATACCCATCGGACACGACAGCGAACCGATCCGCGAACACCATTTTCTTTATCAAACCGGATAGAACAAGAATGATACCGCTCTGCACCATAAGAGTCGACGGACGTCGCCAAAATTGGATTTGAGAGATGAATTGTCGGGCCCGGATAATCGGGCCCGCGATCAGATGAGGAAAAAATGCGATAAACACCGCGTAATCGACGAAATTTCGCACCGCCTTCATCTTCCCCCAATAGACATCGATGGTGTAGGAAAGGCTGGCGAAAGTGTAAAAGCTGATACCTACGGGAAGAATAATTTGCAGGACGACGGATGACTCAGACACGTGAAGCAGGCGAGCCAGCGAGCCTGCAAAGAAATCGTAGTATTTAAAAAAGCCGAGAATACCGAGATTAACTACGAGACTAATAATGAGTAGGAGCTTCTTTCGTCGTCCGCCGGCTGTCTCCAACGAAATGCCGAGGTAATAGTCAACTATTGTAGAGGCGAGGATCAACACGATGAACCGCGGATCCCACCACATGTAAAAGATATAACTCGCGATCAGTAACAGGTACTTGCCAACGCGAAACGGCACGCTGTAAAACAGCGTCGCCACGATCAAAAAGAAGATCCAATATTGAAAGCTGTTAAATAACATCGAATAACTTCCTTAATGATCAGGTGGGGCCGTTGATTGGCTGTTATCCCAACTACCTTCGATAGTGTTTTCGACAGGGGAGCGGGCTGGGCCTGACTGGAATCGATTGGCTACAAGCTTTAAATCGGATCGAACGTTCTGGTTCGAATTGGCCGACCGCAGCCGCCCCATTAACTCGGTCACCAGCGTTTCGGTAAATCGTTGCCGGCCTTTTGAATTTAAGTGGTAGCCGTCGAAGTAATACTCGGGCTTCTCAAGAAAATCGAACGTTTGTTCGGGCAGAGAAAAAACCGTCCGTTGAGTTGTAATCGTCGGATAAGCTGCATGGAATGTCATCGAAGCTCCCGGCAACCCGGCGAATGGACCGCGAGGCACTGGCGTGAGAACAATTTCGGTCGAACTGGCGGAATACCGATTAAGAATTCGCTGAATGCCGTCCCGTTGCATTCTCAAGAAATCTTGTGTTTCTGATTGCGACGGCTTCACGAAGCTATCCCTGATGGTGTCTCGCTGAGTCTCAGTCAATCGCGATGGAAAAGTTATCTGACCGGTCTTGGGGTCATAGAACGTGCCAGCAATGTCGAAATCCCGGCCTTTATAAAAATCGCGCGCTTGCAGGTTTTTGGGTCCCTGCCGAACACTTCGTATTCTGGCGATCGGATGTGCGAGAAAATCAACAACGTCACTCTGAAACGCCGAACCTCGCAGGATGCATGCTGTGAATGCTCTGAAGCGACCCGACCATCGCTGAAAAATAGACGCAAAATTAAGGCAGTCTCCATATCGCAGAAGCGGCGCTGCCATCGAAATCCTTAATGGGTCAGCGCTATTTGGCTCAAAGCCGACCCCATACGGAACCACGATGGCCCAGTAACGGCGTCTGGTCGGATCGACTTCTCGCAACATGTAGTCCCACATGTTCACCGCGGACGCCGGTTCCGCGAAATTCACAAATTGGAATCCATCGAGAGAGCTCATCTGGTTGGCAATCGCCGATGAAAATCCCTCCGCCATTCGCGAATCTCCCAAGACCAGCACCTCTTTAAGACCCGATGAAGGGCGATCCTTTTCAGACATTGTGATGCGTGCCATCCGCCCGGCATACGAATGGGGAGCGAGAATGGAGGTGTACAGACCGGTATGAAACACGAGGCCATCCACACAAATGAAGATGGCCATCGCGAGTAGAAAGGTTCGCGTAATGTGAAGCGGGCGTAACGATGTAGTCGGCTCAAGCGGAAATTTCGTTCGCACCGGGCCCGGCGAGCTCAAGTAAAGCGCTGCATAGATGACTGTGAAAAGAATGGCAATCAGCAGCCAGCGCAATTGGACTTGGGATATGCCTAGTTTCTGAGAAAAACTTTCAGGTTCTTCGGCGACGCCGGAAACGGTCACTGTCGCTAGTAAGGATCGGCGTCCAGAATCTCCGTACAATTCAAAAATGTAATTCCCCTGCCGAATCCACGGTATAACGCGACTACCCTTGCTACCGATTGCGACAAGAACCGGTTGCCGGCTGTTTACGGTGACGAAAATAAAACCTTTCGATCCATTGCCGGTATCCCAGGCGATCTTGGTACTAGCAGAATTTTTGCCGACCTGAAGGTGCTCCGGAGTGGCTGTAACCACCGCTTTCTGTCTTGTTTCGTTTTTCTGCGAGACAGTTTCCGCATTACATGGCGATACTAGACAGAAAACAAGCCAGACCCCCATGCCAGAAATCAGAGGAAGAAAGCTTATCGTGATCCAAGTTGCGACCCGCGCAGACAATGACAAAGCGGGGCCAGTAAATCTTTGCATCATGAGGTGAACGTTAGGATTTCCGGGAGCGCAACGCGTTTCGGGTCGTTTCACCACGCTCTTTAGCCTGCCACAAGTCGCTAGTCCCAAGGAGCGCGTCGGAAAACCTGAAGTGAGAACGCGAATAGTGGTAATCCTTCAAGGTCGATCAACATTCACGCTGATTATTTCATTAAATCTCCGAGAAAGGCAAGCCACAGCAAAGGGCGCCGCCAACAGGCGTCGTTTCCTTCTATCGGTCCTTCGAGGGTTTTTCGGTTCTGATTGGACGATTCATCCGAAATATCAAGCCGATTAGCAGGCCAAAAAATGCTCCGCTGCAGTCGATCGCGATATCACGAATGGAAGCGCCACGAGACGCGACGAACGTTTGGTGAAATTCGTCCGTGGCAGCTACAAACAGAGACGTGGCGACGACACTGAGACAGAGAATCGATATCGACCATTTGAAATTTGTCATCAGACTCGCCGCGCGAACCAACAGCAGCCCCAAGACTGCGTACTCGCCCACGTGCGCGCACTTCCGAATAACAAAGTGAATGGACGCCAGCGTTTCAGGCGAAATATCCGGCTTCAGCCAGAGTAAAAATGGGACAATGAGCCGTGACGTGTGCTCCGCCGACATCAGATCAGTCGAGCCGAAGAAAATCACGCCAACCCAGGCAATCACGGGCAGCCAATTTTTTAGAAAGCGTCGCATTGGTTGGTAAACTGCTCGTCGGAGCCGGCAATTAAATAAATGGCGTTTCACACAAACGCCCTACAAATTTGCCAATCTGAAAACAGCAATACGCAATAAGGTGATCCGTCACGACGCCAAAACTGGAGCGAAGGCCAGTTCCGTTCAGCTCCCCGTTACCTTTGAACCTATTTTCATGGAACGGGTGTGGGGCGGGCGGCGCCTTGAATCTGAGTTCGGAAAGAAATTGCCCGCGCAAAGATCTATCGGTGAGTCATGGGAGATAGTAGACCGTCCTGAGGCGCAGAGCATTGTCCGCAATGGACCGCTGCGCGGGAAAACTTTGCATGAACTCTGGACTAAATATCGGGACGAAATGTTTGGACACGTTGCCGATTCCGCACGCTTCCCGCTATTGGTGAAGCTTCTTGATGCTCACGACAAGCTTTCATTGCAGGTGCATCCGCCTGAAAAGTTCGCCAAGAAATTGGGAGGCGAATCAAAAACCGAGTTTTGGTACGTGGCGGCGGCTGATGTGGGTGCTGAGGTTTATCTCGGATTTCGTGAATCGATTACGAGGGACCAGTTTAAGAAAACGCTCCGCCAAGGAACCGCGGCCGACCATGTTCACAAAATTCGAGTGAAAGCAGGCGACGCAGTGTTCCTGCCGGCAGGACGGCTTCACGCTCTGGGCGCAGGCAATCTACTGATTAAGTTCAGCAGAACAGTGACACCACGTATCGGGTGTTCGATTGGAATCGTGTGGACGATAAAGGCATGCGCCGTCAATTGCATGTCGACCAAGCGCTGCAATGCATCGATTTCAACGATGTTCGGCCACGACTATTACATCCCGAAGGCGAACTGCTGCTGCATCACCGCCTGTTTGAGATTCAGAAGTGGAATCTCGACTCATCTCGCGAGATCGCGCCTCGCGCGCAGTTCGCAATCGGCTGTTGTCTCACCGGCTCTGCAAACTGCGCTCAGGTCGATCTTGCACCTGGAAAGTTTTTCCTGGTTCCAGCTCAGCTCCGCGACCGGCAAGTGAAGCCGACCAGCGCGAGAACGACGCTGTTACGGATCACGGTCCCAACGGAGCGCTAACATCAAGCCTCAATCCAGATACGCCGCGCGATCTGGTGATTTTTGACCGGAATTGTTTTCACGGTTTGTGGCTGATCCGGTTCTTCTGGAGTGGTTGAGGCCACAAACGTACCCGCCGCGCATAAGGCGAAGCAAACCAACACGATTGCGATTTTCAGAGGTGGTGCCATGAAACGGCTACAGTTTTTGCCTTCGCGACAAAGCTTCTCCCAATCGCCGTAAATAAGTAAAGCTATAAATTCCGGTACTGTGCCCGTCGGCCCACCGCGGCTGCAATGCGTAGCCGCCTACAAAATCAAAGCCAATAAGCTGAAAACTAGTTTCTGTATAAGCTACCTGCGGTCGCGAAACGTGCCCGAGCACGTCGGGCTCGCCACCGCATCCCGCACACGGGCAAGCACGTCGCAGCGTCGCCAGCTTGTAGAATGATTCCGTCCCATCATTCCAGGATATGGCAAGCTCATGTCCGATCTGTTGAATGTTTGTTGGTTCCAGCCGCATTAATACGAAATAAATTTATCAGAAAACGGCGTGCGAACACTCGGGAAGATAATCTTCCAGGTTATCTCGCACGTCAGATTTCCAGCCTGCCGAAAACAGGGCGATTGGCAACATGCCCTGTCGGTCGAGTCAGGCAGGATGGCTGACTTCCGATTTTCGCAGGCGTTCGCCGAAAATCGCCGTGCCGACGCGCACAAGCGTCGCGCCTTCCTCCACCGCAACTGAAAAATCCTGCGTCATTCCCATGGAAAGGTGTGGGAATTTCGCATCGAAGTCTTTTTCTAGCGAATCGCGCAGCTCGCGCAACTGGACAAAAAATTTCCGAGACGCCTCCGCTTTTTCGGCGAGCGGTGGGATACACATAAATCCCTCGATGGACAGTCGCGGTAAGGCGAGAGCGGACCCCAGTTCAGCGGTTAGGATCTCAGGTCTAAAACCAAATTTGCTCCCCTCGCCTGCCACATTTACTTCGAGCAAGACTCGCGGATGCTTTCCCTCCTCCGCTGCGATCCGGTCCATTTCCTTCGCCAAGGCCAGTGAATCGACGCCATGAAACAGTTCGAAGAACGGCAGCGCGTGCCGGATTTTATTTTTCTGGAGATGTCCTACGAAATGCCAACGCAAATTTGACGGCAGTTCCGGAATTTTCGCCCGGCCTTCCTGGACACGGCTTTCGCCAAAAAGGGTATGTCCGGCGTCGACTGCCTCGCGGACTCGCTCAGCTGGATGTGTTTTCGTGATCGCCACGAGCTCGATTTCATTCGCCGCGCGACCCGCATTTGCGGCCGCTTGCGCAATTTGTTCACGCACGCGCTGAAGCCTTTCGGCAATCGAGGCCATGCAGAATTGTAGGGCAGCTGCTTGCGCTGCCAACGAAAATCAAAAAGGGGTCGCTTCCAATCACCTTAATTGGCTGGCCCAACGGAGGGGCACTGTTTCTTGTGATTATTTACTCGCCAATTCCGGTGTAGTCGGGCAGAACCAGTCCATCATGAAAGGTTACTCATTTTTACTCGGATTCGTTATCGTTGCGTTTGCTTGTTCCAGCTTGCCAGCACAGGAAAAGGTTACACTCCAGTCTAATGCGACTGTACTCAGTATCTTGCAGGCTAGTGCAGGCAAAGCTGTCGAGCTGCACTTGAGATCCGGGGAAAAAGTCGGAGGCAAAGTGGGCCAGGTAACGGATAACATTGTGTTCCTATCCAATCTCACCGGCGCAGAGTTTTATGATGCCTTCATAGACGTTAAAGACGTTTCAGCAGTAGTGGTTCGTGCGGGCGCCAGGTGAGTTTTTGCGGCGGACGCTGCAAATGTTTTTTGGGTTGTCATGCTTAGGGCTGGGCAAAATACTGCGGCATGAAACTGATCAAAAATATTGGCATGCTGTTGCTCGGTGTATATTTGATCTTCGATGGACTGTTGGGGTTCGGTTTGAACATCGGGCCGTTTATATTCCTGTTATATCTTGTGGCAGTCGCTGCTGGAGTTCTGATTCTCTTGGGCCAACTAGGTCGGCAACTTTAGCTCCGAACCGACGCATCCACTTATTGTAATAATTCGATCATTCGCGACGCCAGCTTCGGGCCGATGCCTGCTTCTTCATGTTTGAAATACACAAAAGCTTCGGACCAGCGTGATTCTTGTTCGCGTGCAAAACTGGTCCAGCGCTCCACGTCAGCCTCCGTGTAGTCCTCGCGCCGCAGCCGCAGATAACCATAGTTGGTGGTCGAGATCTTCGGTGTCTCCAGCTTTTCAGTGTCAGCGATACAAAGCGCCGCGCCGCGCGTCCGTAATGTTTCGAATACTTGATCGTCGAACCACGATTCGTGGCGAAATTCCAAGGCAGCCCGCATACCAGCAGGCAGACCGTTCAAAAAGTCGGCAAGCACCAGAGTGTCTTTTTTAAAATTAGGCGGCAATTGGAACAGCACCGGACCCAGTTTTTCGCCTAGCGCGGAGACTACGTCATAGAAATATCGCAAAGTATCAGCGCATTCACGCAGCTTTGACCAATGCGTGATCCTTTGAGGCGCTTTCAATGCGAATCGAAAATTCGCCGGAGTTAAACTTTTCCAGTTATCAATTGTCTTGGGAGCCGGGATGCGGTGGAAGGTATAATTGATTTCCGTAGTCGAAAGTCGTTCGGCATAAAACGGTAACATTTTTGCCGCCGCCAAATCTTCCGGGTAAAAGTTTCCCTTCCACTCGGCATACTGAAACCCTGATGTGCCAATCCAAAATTGCATAACCGGCCAAAATGAGACTTGCCCAAGTAAACGCAGGCTTCAAGAAGCAAAGACTTTTAAGCGTCCGCTGGTTTGACCGTCTTCGAAAGTAATATAGCGGCGTGTTTTTCTTTACCGCTGAATCTCAACGGGAACAAAGGACCCAAACGGCGCCGGAACTCAACAAAGAAGGAGGGAATCATGAAGAGCATGCTTTTCAGCATCGCCTTGGCAGTGGTCGCGTCAGTGGCATGGGGCCAGACTACGCGCCAGCCGCTCATGAACGAGCGACAGGTGCCGCAACCGCCACCACAGCGCAGCACTACCACAACGACGGCAACGACTGAAGGAACCGGGACAATTACCGAGTTCACTCCGGGGAGCGCAATCGTGCTGAGGGAAAGCTCGGGGCCAGTGCATTATCGTTTTGGCAAAACTGTAACGTATGTGACACGCAGCGGGAAGGTCCTGGACCAGGCAAGCGTCAACTCAAGAATTAAAGTGGGCGTTCCCGTCCGGGTTCATTATGCCGGGAGAGGAAACAACATGGTCGTTGACCGTGTGATCCTCGAACAAGATTAACAACTAAACTCGTTTGTCTCCATCGCGCCTTTCTGTTTGCCCTTCGACGTGGGAGCGGAAGGCGCGATTTTTCTTCGTTACAATTCTGTTTTGTTAGGTCTGAAAAGGTAATGCGCAATGCGATCGGCGAACCTATCTCGCTTGATTGGTTTAAACTGGGTCAAGTTTGTTCTTCGATTCACCCTGGTCATCGTCCTGGTTTCAGACGTGGTTCTGCCAGCATCGGCGAGGAAAAGATCCAGCCCTTCACCATCCCCAGGTCAAGCTGAGATCGAAGCGGCCACTCGACTCCAAGTGTTTCTCGATCGCGCAAATTTCGGCCCTGGCAAAATCGATGGACATTATAACGATCTCACGCGCCAAGCTCTCTTCCTCTATAGGGAGTCTCTCGCGGAGGAATCGCAAACCCCGCTACCACAACGTAAGACGAAGTCGCGCACTGCGCCGGATGTCGCCGGTCTTGATTTCACCAGTGTGGAGCCTGTGCTGATTTCTTATACCGTCACTGATGCGGATCTCCAAAGCGTTGGTCCGCTACCGAGCAAGGTCGCTGAACAAGCAAAACTCAAATTTCTTCCGTACAGGGATGCCGCAGATGCACTCGCGGAGAAATTTCATAGCGATGTTCATTTTTTAGAACACTTAAATCCGGGCAAAATGAGAACAATTAAATCTGGAGACCAGATCATGGTTCCAAATGTCGAACCTTTTGACCTCGCTTCGGTAAAAAACATCAAGGCCGGCAGTGAGAGCGGCTCTGAAGGTGTCAACGAAATCGAAGATCAAGCCGAACAAACCTCAAACCCAGGAGAAAGTGCGGCCGCACCCCGAAACGTCGCGATTAGGGTCGACACAAAAACAAATGTACTTGAAGTTCACGAGGGGCAAAAGCTCGTCGCCACCTACCCAGTCACTCTTGGCTCCGCGCACACCGCGTCCCCTATCGGTGAGTGGAAAGTGCGCGGGGTCGCTAAAATGCCTACTTTCCGTTGGGATCAGGAGATGCTGAAACATGGCAATCGCAGCGGAAATTTTTACCTGCTCCGACCCGGCCCCCGAAATCCCGTTGGCGTGATGTGGATCGCTCTCAATAAGAAAGGCATCGGTATTCATGGGACTAACGATCCAGGATCGATTGGCCATGCCGTCAGCCATGGCTGTGTTCGTCTGGCCAACTGGGATGTCGTCCGTCTTGCCACAAAAATAAAACCGGGCGACAGCGTTTCGATTCACTGAGTTTTTTTCTCTCGGACCCACAACCAACATTATTGTTGGCCATGGGATTCTCGACGAGGACTGACATCCAAACTCGTTTGTCTCCATCGCGCCGTTCTGTTCTGCCTTTGGGGTCAGAAAAAGCGCGCTTTCCTTACTGCAGTGTCATTCCGACGGTTGGCCCATCGGCCGAATTGGCCCACTCACTTCGACGCGGAGCGGATAATCTTCGATTGAGCGTGGGATCCTTCGTTCCGTCTCTGGATTTTCTTTTGAGAGCATCACCTTTAAACAAAGCGTTCGGTTATCTTCAAGCGTGCCGACATATACGCCTACTACGTCAGGTAACGCGAGTAGCTCCTTATCGTGCGCAGCCAGGACAGTGTTGATGTCTCGCTTCGAGGACGGCGATGGAGATTGGGCCATATCCGGTTGGGACGAGACAACCAGAATTAGAGCCAACGCGATCCAAGCAGGCACATAGAATGGGTGAAGCGTTCGTCGAGGGCTGCCGGCGATTTCGATCACGTCACCAACACGTAATGTTGTGGCTACGCGTCAATTTAAAAATACTCCCGCTCCGGTCCTTAGTTACCTACCATTGTCGCTCCGAGGAACGTCAGCACCTCGCCAATTGGATTTGCAATTGCGCTGGAACTGCTCCCGGCAAAAAGCAGCCCGATTGCCCGCGGATTTGTCGCGACATCTTCAACCATTAACGAGCCAGAATCGCCACTGTTCAGAAATTTGCTGCCTCGATTCGTAATCACGATCTGCCCCGTGAACGTTTTTGTAAAAGCTGTGCCGCCTGCACATTCGTTGTCGTAAGTGACGCTGATTGTCGCGTTGAGGCCTGAAATGCTGCTATGCGTGAGTCCGGTAGTGCGACCGCTTTTTTTGACGGTTTGATTGAGTGCTGCCGCCACAGTCAAATGAGAAATGGTTCCAATTTCAAGAATTGCGCCATCCGTTCGGACCATTCCAGAGGTAACCTTGGCGACGGAGCAATCGACGTTGCTGCCCGGCAAAGAACTTTTCTTTACGAGGGTTGCCACCGGTTGCGCGTTGGCACTGGTGCAATTCACATCGATCAGGCCGGGTTGAATAATCGGATCGCCTGTCTGAGCGACTTTATTGTTTCC
>JBKPMH010000275.1:0-9082 GCA_046732035.1 Verrucomicrobiota bacterium | reverse complement strand
ACATATCATCAAGAGAATCTTGAATGTTCGAACGCCATTGGAGCTGGACGGCGGGACCTGGACATTCACGGGCAGCTTGAACACGGGACGTTATTTTCATACGGCGACGTTGCTGCCCAATGGGATGGTGCTCGCTGCCCGAGGATTTAGCACTGGCGGCGCTTCTGCGAGCGCGGAACTGTACGATCCGGCGAGCGGCAGCTGGACCGCCACAGGCAGCCTCAACACCGCACGTTATCTGCATACGGCGACCTTACTGCCCAACGGGACGGTGCTGGTTGTAGGGGGACGTGATAGCAGTATCCGTCCTTCGGCCAGTGCTGAACTGTACGATCCGGCGAGCGGGAACTGGACGACCACGGGCAGGCTTAACACCGCGCGCACTAATCACACGGCGACCTTGTTGCCCAATGCGATGGTGCTGGTTGCAGGGGGATTTGATGACAATGGCAGTATTTCCGCGAGTGCGGAACTGTACGACCCGGCGAGCGGGACCTGGACCGCCATGGGCAGCCTTAACATTGCGCGCCAGGATCACACGGCGACTTTGCTGCCCAATGGGATCGTGCTGGTTGCCGGGGGCATGATAGCAACGGCAATGTTTCCGCGAGCGCGGAACTGTACGACCCGGCGAGCGGGACCTGGACCGCCACAGGAAGTCTCAACACTGCACGCGATCAGCACACGGCGACCTTGCTGCCCAACGGAGTGGTACTGGTCGCAGGGGGGCTTGATAGCAATTTTGATGCTTCCGCGAGTGCGGAACTGTACGACCCGGCGAGCGGGACTTGGACGGCTACGGGCAGCCTCAACACCGCACGTTATCTGTACACGGCGACGTTGCTGCCCAACGGAGTGGTACTGGTCGCAGCGGGATTTAGCACTGGCGGCGCTTCCGCGAGCGCGGAACTGTACGACCCGGCGGACGGGACTTGGAGGGCCACAGGCAGTCTCAACACTGCGCGTTACGAGCACACGGCGACCTTGCTGCCTAACGAGATGGTGCTGGTTGCAGGGGGATTTGATAGCAAGGGCAATTTTTCCGCGAGCGCGGAACTGTACCGCACTCCGACGCCGACGCCCACTCCGACCCCAACCGCTACGCCCAGCGCCAGTCCAACACCTACTCCTACATCAACGCCAACAGTTACACCAACACCTAGCGCGACGCCTCGACCTACTCCAACGCCAAGGCCGCGTCCGATTCCACGACCTCGCCCGTAATATCGGCCACTGGACGAACCAATGTACGCAATCGATTGGCCACCTGGGCTGCGAAAGAAGGCGATACTTATCCTGACTTCATTTTCTTGAGCGGTGCAACAAGTTACCATGTCAATGCTGCGCGCAGCTACGAACCTGGAAATAGTTGCCGGGCTGTTCAGCTTTTGGTTGGCCGCATTTTGACTCAAACATGACGAGGCAGGACAAATTGAAAGACATCCTGCGCATTTTCGTTCTGGCCGATACCCACAATCGTTTGCCCCAAACCATTAAGGAAATAGCCAGGAATGCTGATGAAATCTGGCATCTTGGTGACGTTTGCACGGAGAGCATTCTTGACCAACTCGGCGCGATTGGACCCCAAGTCACCGTGGTCCGAGGCAATTGCGACAGCAATTATGAATGGCCCCTGGTTGTCGATCTTTCGCGCGGTGGATTGAAATTCCGCCTTCAACACATACCGCCTCAGCATTTGTCAGATGACGTTGATGTCGTTTTGCATGGGCACACCCACGTTCCGCGAAATGAAAGCCGCGGGAACGTGCTGTTTCTCAATCCAGGTTGCGTGACGCGGGCGAATCAGGGCGCACCGCCAAGCGTCGCATGGCTTGAAATCGCAAATGGAAAAATCAGTTGGAACCTCGTTCCTCTCCGCTAACGGGTTCTTTCCAAACCTGCCGGGCCGATCTTCAACGATGGGCCGGATTCGATTCTACTCGATGGCCAGACGCAAACCTGCTACTTGCTGATTGAGTCCTGAGCTCAGGACGATTGCCCCGCGCGCTCCCGCCACGGAGATGTGTGAACGGGAAAGCCGCAACGGAATGTTCGCATCCGCGTGAAGCACAGGTGGAAGTTCCCGCTGACGCAAGCACTGGGCTCCAACGATGACTTGCCACAATCCCGAAGCGCCTACGCTTTCGCCCAGTGCGGGCTTTGGCGTGTAAGTAAGTGCATTCGGAATCACTTGCTCCAACGCTGTCTGTTCCGCATCGTCGATGAATGTCCCGTTAGCGCTCGAAATAACAAAATCCATGTCCTTTTGGCCCAGATCGCGCAGCATTTGCACTAATATTCCCTGTGCTCCTTTTCGGTTTGCGTAATTGCCGCCTGAATGAGCGCGATCGATCGTGATCGGCCCACCTCGAGCGAGCAGAATTGCGCCTGCACCTTCACTTAAAATCATTCCTCGCTTTTGCTTGTCAAAAGGTTCAATCGGAGGAGCAGAACGAAGCAAGCGCCACCGCCAGTACGCGTCGCATAACAGCCAATCGACCTCCTCAGTGCCGACAACCAAACAATAGTTCAGCGATTCGTCCATCATTACGTCTTCTGCCATTTTTATCGCTAGCAGGCCTACCGCTCCATCACCAACGAGGGTGTAAGTTATCCCGGTAATACCCAGAATTGCCGCAAGATGACTTGCCGGCGCATTGAAAACCGTTTCTGGAAACAGAAGCGGACTGGCCGCCTGTGCGCCCGTCTCGACGACATCGCGGTAGAAGCGTTTCGTGTAAATGACGCCTCCATTCGAGATCGCGAAGATGAGCGCAATTCGCTGCGCATTTTGCGAATCCACGTTTACGCCTGCGGCCTGCAGCGCCTCCACACCAGCTGCAGCGGCGAATCGCGAAATCACGCTGGCCCGGCGAAGACGTGGGTGAGCCAAACCAATCAGCGCGGACTCTGGCACGCGGAACGCACTGTAAAATCGGTTGCCAATTGTGTCGGAAATCGCTGTCGCGGAGGCTTCATCGCCATCTAGCAGCCGGCCCCATACTAAATCAACGCCATTTCCAAGAGGGGTCACCCACCCCATGCCGGCGATCGCCAAACTCATGCTTCAACTCTACGCATCAGAATCGAAGCATTCGTCCCGCCAAACCCAAATGAATTCGAAAGCGCGGTACGCACCGCAGCTGGTCGCGACTCGTTGGCCACAACGTTTAGATCAAGGCCGTCATCTAAAGCGGTGAAATTGATGTTGGGCGGAAGAAGTTGATCCTTTAGCGCCAGCAAACAGAAAATCGCCTCGATTGCGCCAGCTGCTCCCAACGAATGACCCATCATACTCTTGGTTGAACTCACCGGAACACCGTTAAACAGTTCGGTGATCGCCTTCCCTTCCGCCGCATCGTTGAATAACGTGGCTGTTCCGTGCGCATTGATGTAATCGACTGCGTCGGCAGAGATCTGCGCGCTGTTAAGAGCTCGCTGCATTGCCTGTTGCGCGCCGATTCCAGACGGATTCGGCTGCGTTATGTGAAAATTATCCGTTGAAATGCCGTACCCGATGATTTCTGCCACGATGGGTGCGTTACGCTTTTTAGCGAGCTGCCAATTCTCGAGCGCCAGAACGGCGGCGCCTTCCCCCAGCACCATGCCGTCGCGACGTCGATCAAATGGGCGGCACTTCTCGGGCGTTGAGGCTTGAAGCGAATCGAACCCTGTGAAAACCAGTTCCGAAAGGGCATCATAACCACCGGTCAACACGCGACGGTAGCGTCCAGACCGGACGCATTCGAACGCATGGCCAATTGCATTTGTGCCCGAAGCGCAGGCGTTCGCAATTATCTGACATGGCACGGATGCGCTGAGAACTTCCTGCTGCGCGTCGATAACCGGTTTTTGCGCCGGGTAGTTGGCGATCCATGTCGGCGCGTGTCGCAAGTCTCCTGGCCTGCATAGCGAACGGTAATATTGTTCTCCATAAGACATCCCACCGCTGGTTGTTCCAATCACCATCAACTCAGGCTCAAACTGAGCCGCCTGAGCCATAGCTTCGCTCAGCGCGTGAATCATCATGTGCGACGCTCGATGCAAACGTTTGGCGCGAAGTCCATTGCTCCGCCTCGAGAGCAAACGATGATCGGCAATTTGACCGGCAGTCTTGCAACGACATTCGGCTACTGAAAATCGCGTCACGGTGCTGACGCAATCGCGCGCTTCACGCAGCGCCTCAAGCGTTTCCGCGAGCCCAAACCCCAACGGGCTAACCACTCCTGCGGCTACAACTGCCACCCGTTCAGGCGTTTTTTCTTTGGTCTTACTACCCGATTTGGCCATTTCAGAGGCGGAATTTGTCACGCTATTTTCTATTGCTTTCTTAAGGGAAGCATTTTACAAGTGAACCAAATCGGAAACGGAAGCCCGGAAGTTGGTGGATTGTCAGTTGAGTTTATTCAGTGGCGATTTGAAATCCGATAAGCGGGAACAGTGACCTGGCAGCCTTTCCAAGAATAAACTCAACGATGGGAACTAAATTATACGTAGGCAATCTTTCCTTCAACACGACGGAAAACGAACTGCAGGAGCTCTTCTCACAGGCTGGTACTGTGCAGGAAGTTACCCTGATGCAAGACAAATTCACCGGCAAATCGCGTGGCTTTGCGTTTGTCACCATGAGTTCCGAAGAGGACGCTCAAAACGCCATTTCGAAATTTAACGGACAAACAGTTGAGGGCCGCCCATTGACGGTGAATGAGGCTCGACCGCGCGAAGCGAGACCGCCCGGCGGTGGCGGACGCGGCTATGGCGGCGGCGGCGGCGGATACGGTGGTCGTCGCGAAGGCGGCCAGCGCAGAGGCTACTAGCCTTTCAAGCGGAAAAAAAGGCTTGGGCAGGGCTGGATTCGAACCAGCGAAGGCGTAAAGCCAGCAGATTTACAGTCTGCCCCGTTTGGCCACTTCGGTACCTACCCGTTTGTACCACGAAAGCTTTCGGCGTTGATATAGCTCGCGCTCCGCGACTCGCAAGTAGTTTGCCCGATCGTCGGCGGTTTAGCTGAAGAATTCAGCGATTGCGCTGACTACATATCGCTGCGCATCACGCGAAATCTCCGGATACATGGGTAACGCCAGCGTTTCGTCCGCCGCGCGTTCGGTCTCTGGAAAATCACCTTTACTATACCCGAGATAGGCGAAGCATTTTTGCTCATGCAGCCCGAGCGGATAGTAAATCGCTGTTCCGATTTCACGTTTGGTCAGGTGTTGGCGCAGACCCTCGCGCATCGGTGTGCGGATGACATATTGATGATACACGTGATGATTGGTCAGACTGCGGTTGCGGTACGGTTCTGCGGGCGGAATGACCGTTCCTGTTAACCCAAGTCGCGCGAATTCCGAGCGATAAAAGTCCGCAGCCGCGCGTCGGGCGGCCGCCCAGTTCTCCAGATGTGGAAGTTTTACCGCGAGGATGGCCGCCTGTATTTCATCGAGGCGAAAATTGCCTCCAATGACGTGATGGAAATAGCGCGGTTCCATTCCGTGTTCTCTGTAAATGCGGAGCTTTTGTGCCAGCTCGTCATCGCTGCAAACAATCATCCCCGCATCACCGGCGGCCCCAAGATTTTTCGAAGGATAAAAACTAAAAAAGCCGATTTCGCCCATGGTTCCAGCTTTGGCCATTCCGTCGTGAAACGGAAATTCGGCTCCAATCGCCTGTGCGGCGTCTTCAATCAGAACAAGTCGATAGCGCTGCGCAATTTCACTGAGCGCGTCCATCTCGCAGCACAAACCAAACAAATGCACCGGTATGATCGCACGGAGTTTTTCTCCATCCTTCGTCTTCCATGTGCCGTCGGTATCAAGCCGGCAGGTTTTCTCGATGCATTCCTGAATCGCGGATGGCCGAATGTTGCAGGTCGCAGGATCGATGTCGGCGAAAAGCGGTTTTGCGCCAACGCGCGCGATGCATCCAGCGGTGGCAAAAAATGTGTAAGGCGTCGTGATAACCGCGTCGCCTCGCCCGATTCCCAGCGCCATCAATATGTCGAGCAAAGCGTCGGTTCCCGAAGAAACGCCCACGGCGTGCGGCGAATTACAATATTCGCATATCGCCTTCTCAATCGCCTCTACCTGAGGGCCCAGGATGAAACGGCCGCTCGACAAAACGGCATTCGCGGCATCGCGAATTGAATCGCCGAGGACGCGATGTTGTTCGCTGAGATCAAGAAGCGGCACGCGCATGGCGAGATAGCTTGGCAGTTTCGACATTCCATTCAAGACGTAGTCGTTGCGTCACTGATATTGATCGCCTTGTCAGCGCGCGTTAGCCTCCTGGCATGGCGCTCCTGCGCGGTATTTTCTGGTTGGTTCTATTCATCATCCTGACGTTTTGCTTTGTTGTGCTGTTTGAGTACGGACCGCACGATTTCGGCAATGGCGTCCAGAAGGAGTACACGCGAATGAAAGCATTTGTTGTGAAGCAGACGGAAGCGATCGGGAAATCGAAGAAGAACCGCTGATCAAAAATCCGGGCAAACTGTTCCGAGAACTTCTATGGGCAATGGACCAAGAAATTCTTTTACGTTCTCGATGTGCAGAACCGGTCGCGCCAAATGCGCTGCTAGAAAACTGGTGTCCGGAGTAAGTGCAATCCCTGCTTGAGCAGAGATTTCACACTCGGTCAATTGCTCTATAACTCGGATAATTTTTGCCTGTAGATGCCGGGAATTTGTAAATTGAACCGTGGCAACTCCGAGTGCGGTGTTTTCAACAAATGGACTGAGCGTAAATGCGTAGTGAAGCAAAATTTCCTGGATCGATTTTTCCTGCTGGCGAGCTCGCACTTTGATTACCACACGCAAAGATCGCGCCAGAGCCTGACTTGGAGTCATTTCTTTGCAGATCCCTGCGTTTTCGGCGACATCGTTTAGTTGAATAATCACAGGTTTCTTTTCCTGCTCCTCAATTAACGCTACCGGTTTTGCGCAAAGTTCAGGCTGATGCCGCATGGCAGCCTGCAAACAAAAGTTCGGTAAATAAATCGTCGCAAACATTCAATGAACTCACAGATAGGCATGACGCGCTGCCTTCTCCTCGCCTTTTAGCGCAATGCCTCTGTCGATATCAGCGCTGAGATGCGATCGTTTCACCACAACCCGCAGTTGAGAGATCGCATCATGTTTTTCCAAAGTTTCCAGGCTCCATGAATTTTCGAGAACAAGCTTCAAGTGCGCGCTGCTGACCATTTCATATCGGGTAAGCACCACACATGCGGTGGGCACTGATTCGACCAGTCGTTGCAAGCGATACCAGGTTGTTTGCGGAATTTTGCGCAATTCTTTAGGGGAATTGAAAATCAGATCGACAATCAGCAGCGGAAAATTGCCATCTCGCAACAGGAGATCCGCTGCTTTGACTGCTTCCACAGCCTTAGCGCAACGCACCCAAAACAGCTGACGCAAAATGGAATTAGCCAGCGCGCATGGATCAAACGAATCACGCCCATCAATGAGTGCGACGAAATACTTATCGCGATATGCGCCCTGGATGAACGCGTGAATAAGGGACGCGGTCCCTGCGCTTTTGCGTGGAGCGATTAATTCAGTGATGGCTCCCTTAGGCAAACCACCGCCAACAGCTTGATCAAAGAAAGTTATTCCGGTGACAAAACTCGTTGCCACGGATGTAGGCGCACGCGGGAAACGATTCGCAAGAAGATTGCGCAGATCGATGATCTTCTCAGTCGCGGCCATGGAAAAAAATGGCATGAACTGTCTATATGTTCAAGGGAACATAATAGCAGCCAATTGGACTCGATCCTTCCCACCAGGCCGTGGCAGCCTGACTACTGTTTCAGCTTCTCTTTCGCCGCTCCTGTTTGCGGACCAGCGATACCATTACGCCTTGAATCTTCAGTTCGCGCGCCGGAACAAGATCCGGGTAGCGCGGGTTCTCTGCCTTCAGATACGGCCGGCCCCGCTCGACCACATAACGTTTCAATGTCGTTTCACCGTCAATTAACGCAGCAACGATGTCGCCGTTATGCACATCTTTAGCGTTTTCCAAAATCACAACGTCGCCGTCTAGGATGTGCGCGTTGATCATTGAATCCCCGCGCACGCGCAACGCAAACGTGCCGCGATTCTTTTGCACATTGGCCGAACGCGCATCCAGCGATACATGGCCTTCGACAGCCTGGTCCGTCAATGCCGACATGCCCGCCGGGATCTGGCCGTAAATTGGAATATCAGTGATCCTGACCTTCATGGCTGGAGTCACCAACGCCCGGGCTTTGCGCGCATGGCGATCCAGAAAACCCTTTCGCTCCAGGGCGGCGATGTATTGCATCGCGGATGTCTGACTGGCAAATCCGAAGTGATTTTGGATTTCCCGCGTACTCGGCGTGATCCCTTTTTCGCGCTGCTGGCGCTGGATGAAATCGAGGATGCTTTTCTGCCGCTCAGTCAGCACCTCATATACTCGCTCCAACTTTCGCTAAGGCAAGTTCAAATGAACAGATTACCCGCAATTACTCCGAACTTCAAAAAATCGGCAATTCCCAGGTTGGGTATTCGAATCCGACTACAAACGCACCAAATCGACCAGAAACTGGCACCAAAGATAAACCATCCCGCGCCAGGAATATTTTACGTCGCCGGCCGCGGTCTGTTTCAGAACTCCTTTATGAATGTTGTGTGCGATCTGATCCCGCAGATCATTCTCCATTTCCGTCTCAATTTGTTCCTCGTTCAGCGGATCGATTGCCGCGGGATTCACCCCGTTTCGCCGGAGAAACTCGCGATGGCTTTGATAAAGCTGCCAGAATGACCTGTCAGGACGCTGTCGATTGATTCGAAAGAACGGAGTCAACTTCAAGCCGTAGGAAAGCGGATAATTCCACGTCGTCCACACGGTACCGCCTTTCGCACGCGATGAAATGCGCAAATAATAAAATGAAAAATCACGCTGCTCGTTCAGGCAGATGGCCGCCTGAGCTCGATCTTCCTCACGATAAAATAATCGGAAAAATTGCCGGTAATCTTCCCAGTCCCACCCCGCGTCACCGACATGAACGAAGCCTTCTTCCTCAATCTCGCGCGTGATTTCACTGAGAGCCGGGAAGGTGTCGGAAG
>JBKPMH010000274.1:0-13107 GCA_046732035.1 Verrucomicrobiota bacterium | reverse complement strand
TGTCGTAAGCGACATTGCCAAGGGCCGCATTGTCATTGTGACGGACGATGCCGATCGTGAAAATGAAGGCGATTTGGTGATGGCTGCCGAAAAAGTGACTCCCGAGGCCATCAATTTCATGGCTACACATGGGCGGGGTTTGATTTGCGCGCCTATTTCAAACGAGCGGGCGGAGCAACTCGGCTTGCAGCGTATGGTCGCGCAGAACCGCGAGAAACATAACACCGATTTTACCGTTTCGGTGGACGCTGCACGCGGAGTAACCACCGGTATCAGTGCCTACGATCGCGCCACAACCATTCTTGCAATCGCGAATGCAAAATCGTCTCCAGACGATCTCAACCAGCCAGGGCACGTATTTCCGTTGCGTGCAAAGGATGGAGGCGTGCTCAGACGGGCTGGGCATACCGAGGCCGCAGTGGATCTCGCAGGAATGGCCGGGCTGCAACCGGCGGGCGTGCTTTGCGAGATTTTGCACGATGACGGCACCATGGCGCGGCTGCCGGAGTTGATGGAGTTCCGTAAGAAGCACGGGCTGCGCATCTGCACGATTCAAAGCCTGATTGCGCACCGGCGGATTCGCGAAAAATTGGTGGAGCTGGAGCAGATTGTGAAAATGCCGACTGACCACGGCGATTTCGATTTGCATCTGTATCGTTCGAAGCTCGATGGTCAGCATCACCTCGCCTTAGTCAAAGGCAAAATAGATAACACCAAGCCGACATTGGTCCGAGTGCACAGTCAATGTCTCACCGGAGATGTGTTTAGTTCACGCAGGTGCGACTGTGGAAATCAATTGCATGCGGCGCTTCGGCAAATTCAGGAAGAGGGCAGCGGAGTTTTGGTCTATATGCGCCAGGAAGGACGTGGCATTGGGCTCGCCGCAAAGATTCACGCTTACAAGTTGCAGGAACAAGGCCTCGACACAGTCGAAGCAAACGCCAAACTCGGTTATCCGAGCGATCTGCGAGATTACGGACTCGGCGCGCAAATCCTTTTCGATCTCGGAGTGCGTCAGTTTCGTTTTCTCACCAACAACCCGAGGAAGGTGGTCGGGCTGGAAGGTTACGGCCTGGAAATGGTGGAGCAGGTGCCGATACGCAGCGCGGCCAATCCGCACAACGCAAAATATCTCGAAACAAAGAAAACGAAGCTGGGGCATTTGCTGTGATTGCGGATCGCGAAGCGACGACTGCAGATTGAACAGATGTCGACCAACGCGCCCCGGCGCCCGCAAGTCCAGGAGGGCAAACGCACATTTCAAATCGTCGCAAGCCAGTATAATGCGGAATACGTGCACGGTTTGGTCGCTCACGCTAGCGACGAGCTGAATGAGCTTGCGCCCGGGGCGGCAATCTCCATTCATCGCGTGCCGGGATCGTTCGAAATTCCTGTGGTAGTGCGGGAGCTGGCACGAGGCAAGCAAGCCGACGCGATCATCGCTTGCGGCGTCATCATGCGGGGCGAAACAAATCATGCGAAAAATCTGAGCCGGTCCGTCACCGATGCGCTTCAGCGCATCGCAGTTGATTATGGTGTTCCTGTGATCAATGTGGTGCTCAGTTTCGATAACAAGCGTCAGGCCCGCGATCGCTGCCTTAAGAATACTATTAATCGCGGCACCGAGGCCGCGCGTGTTGCCGTGGAAATCGCCAGCACAATGTCGAAACTTCGCGGGGAGTAATTATGGGTAAACGACGAAGAGCACGCGAAGCAGCGGTCCAGTACCATTTCTGGCGCGATCTTCAGCGCGGCGAGGGACCGGAAAAAGTCGACGATTTTTGGGAATTCTGTCCAGCGACGCCGAAAGTGCGCGAATTTGCACAGCCGCTAATCCAAGGAATGGTCGAACATCTACCGGAAGTCGACGAGCGAATTCGACGTTACTGCGAGAACTATGAGTTTCGCCGGATCTCCGCTGTTGACCGCAATGTTCTCCGCCTGGCGATTTACGAGATGCTTTACCGGGACGACATACCTCCAGTGGTCTCGATTAATGAAGCAATTGAGCTGGCAAAAACATATGGGGGCGGCGAATCAGGCCGGTTCGTCAACGGTATTTTGGACCGCGTCAGGAAGGACTTGGATCGGCCAGCGCGCGAACCGGTGAGAAAAGAATCGTGATTCGTTGAAACGTTAAACCGTTGAAGCGGGTCAGCCTACCAGTCATGTTGAGCGAAGCGAAACATCTCTGATCATCATCTTCGCTTTAGTGCTGACCACAGATTCTTTACTCCGTTCAGAAAGACAATGCCCTTTTAACGCTTAACAGTTTAACGGTTCGACGCTAAAATGAATTTCCTTCAATCACTTGCCCAGCATTTCGCCGGCAAACCGATCGATTGGGACGAACTCGAAGAATCGCTGATCCGCGCCGATCTCGGTGTTCCGATGACCGGTCGCATTATCAAAACACTGCAGGAACGAGAGGCCTGGTCACTCATGGGAATCACGGACGTTTTGAAAGTTGTCCGTCAGGAAATTTCGCGTGTTTTGCCAGCAGACTCGCCCGATATCCGCCCCTTGTCGGGCAAACCACAAGTTATCCTGCTCCTGGGCGTAAATGGAACTGGCAAGACGACGTCGACAGCGAAGCTGGCCCATTACCTTCAGAAACATCGACATAGCGTCTTGCTGGCTGCGGCAGATACTTTTCGGGCCGCGGCGATTGAGCAACTTGGCATTTGGGCAACGAGGCTGGGTGTCGAGATAATCAAGGGACAATACAATGCCGATCCTGCCGCCCTTTGTTACGAAGCTTATGAGTCGGCTGCCAAAAATAAGACTGAATTTCTACTCTGCGATACGGCCGGCCGCATGCACACGAAGAAGAATCTCATGGCAGAACTTGAAAAGGTGAAACGCACTCTTTCCAAGCACGACCCGGACGCACCGCATGAAAGATTGCTGGTGGTCGATGCCACAACTGGAAGCAACGCGCTCAACCAAGCCCGCGAATTTCAAAGCGCCATTGGATTGACAGGCGTTATTGTCACCAAGCTCGACGGAAGCGGCAAGGGCGGCATTGTCGTTGCAATTCAGGATGAACTTGGGATCCCGACACGTTTCATTGGCACGGGCGAACAACTGAATGATTTCGCGTTATTCGATCGGCGAAAGTACATCGAGAATTTATTGTGAGTTTTCGAAGGGTCGAGGCTGGCTGCAATCAGCCTGTCAGGTTTGAGCGAAGCGAAACATCTCTGATTCACTTCCGCCGAAGAAGTGACTAGAGATTCTTCGCTCCGCTTAGAATGACAATGTTGCGTGATGCTTTGCTCATCGCTTCAGCGAATGCCACTCGCGGATCTGTCGCGACCATGTTCTAGTTGGCGCATTGCTGTGAGCGAAGCAGTCAAAGAAGCAATCGTTCCGGAAGAGCCCGGCCCTCCAATTGTCGTTGGAGGACTGCGGGGTTTTATCGCGAAGTTCACCGTACTTAAAGGGGCTCAGCGCGAGTTGTGGCTCACGTTCGGCATCAAGTTCCTCATCTACACGGCTTACTCGGTCACCAACAAAACAATGGTGCTATGGCTGTCGAAAGATCTCGGGTTTAGCGATCAAGCGGCCGGGGCACTGGTGGGCTGGGTTTGGGCACCGGCAATGACCATTTTCACCTTACTCGCGGGATCAATCACGGATGCGATCGGGTTGCGTCGTACCTTCTTCCTGGGTGTTGCGATTTGCACGGTCGCCCGCAGCGTAATGGTCGTCACCACGATCCCGTGGCTAGCTCTCGCTTGCGGGGTTCTGCCGCTGGCAATCGGCGAAGCGCTTGGCACGCCTGTGCTGTTGGCGGCAACGCGGCGCTATTCCACAACAGCTCAGCGGTCGATTTCATTCTCCATCATCTATTCAATAATGAACGTTGGCTACGTCGTCGCGGGTTACCTGTTCGATTACGTACGGCAGTTGAACTTACATGTCAGCCTGTTTGGCTTTGAACCGAGTTCGTATCAGCAACTGTTTATTGTAAGTTTGATCTTCGAAATCGTGCTGTTCCCAGTGATCTATTTTATTCGTCGGGGAGCGGAAGCGACCGACGGGGGACCAGCAAGCATGGAAACGGCGCCAAGTCGTGAGACGTCGCCTTCTTTTTGGAGCGGTATTCGAGCTACTGTGCGGAAAAGTGCGGCCGACACAGCGCATCTTTTCCGGCGCCTGATCAGTCAATCGGCTTTTTATCGGTTACTTGTTTTTTTTCTGTTTATCGGATTTCTGAAAGCGATTTTTTTGCAAATGGATTATGTGTTTCCGAAGTTCGGCATTCGCGAACTCGGTTTCAACGCTCCTGTCGGAAAGCTTGCTGCCATCAACGCGATTATCATTATTTTCCTGGTGCCGGTAGTCGGGGCGCTGACACAAAAATTTGCGGCTTATCGAATGGTTGTAATCGGTGGAGCAATCTGTGCCGCTGGAGTATTTATCATGGCGTTGCCGACGGAATGGTTTCAGTCCGCCGCCAACAGCACCATTGGGCACTGGCTTGGGCACGGTTATCTCGGGTTACAAGGCAGTATTCATCCGTACTATATCATGTCTGCCTTGTATCTGGCAGTATTTTCCATTGGAGAAGCATTCTATTCGCCAAGGGTTTATGAGTATGCGGCAGCTATTGCGCCGGCAGGCCAGGAAGCTTCGTACGGCTCGCTGGCGTATCTCCCATTCCTCGTTGGCAAGATTCTTGTAGGGACCGGTGGATGGCTGCTCGCTGCGTTCGTCCCGGAACACGGTCCGCGTCATCCGGCAACGATGTGGCTTATCTTTGCCCTGGCGGCATCGGTTGCGCCGATCGGTTTGATTGCGTTGCGTCGTTACATTCGTGTCCCAGAGGCCGGTCGGCCCGATTAATCGGAAAAATGGCCTACACGTAAGACGAAATTCCAGCCATTTTCTGGCTTAGTTCCGAATTTATTTAATGAAAGCGAGTCCAACGCGGCCCATTTGCCGTATATCATGTTGGAGGTACATTGAAGTGTTAACCGCTAAAGGGGGCGAGAAATTCAGGGTATGAACAGCACGCAGCTGCTGCGACCACATCACGGGTCGCATAAAACGGTTTGGTTGGGTCTGCTTGGCACAGTCGTTGTGATTGCAGGCTCCATTTTCTTTGCTTATGCTCAAACGCAGAAAAAGGAAGCTGAGAAAATGAATCCAACCAAACAAGTACCTCCAGAGGCTGAGTTGAAGAGACAATTGACCAAGGATCAGTATCACATCACGCGTGAATGCGGGACGGAGACTCCCTTTCACAATGCGTACTGGGACAATCACAGGGCCGGAATCTATGTAGATATCATTACCGGCGAACCATTGTTCAGTTCGCTGGACAAATTCGATAGCGGTACGGGTTGGCCGAGCTTCACCAAGCCGATCGCGCCTGAGAGTGTCGTGCAAAAGCGGGATTCATCTCATGGAATGGAACGCACCGAGGTTCGAGGAAAAATGAGCGATTCCCATCTCGGTCACGTGTTCAATGACGGTCCCGCCCCAACCGGCGAACGTTTTTGTGTGAACTCCGCATCGCTACGGTTTATTCCTGTCGAGAAGCTGAAAGAAGAAGGTTACGGTCAATATGTCGGCCTGTTTCAGCCGCTGCAGGGGCAGCAACAGCAAGCGCAACGCGATTAGTCAGAAACGGCGCATGGCGAATTGGTTCGCCACTTAAATCGTTGATATCGCAGCCTGACAAGACGGTGTTATCGTGTAGCGACCACGTTCGTAAAGCGGGTCCGCGCGTCAAGTATTTAATTTGTCATTTGTCTATCGATGGATCTACTCCCCATTCTCCTAAAACACCTCTGCTGACGAGCGAAGTTAATTTGAGCTTTCATGACCAGGGACGATTTCGATTACGCAATTGAAAACACGCATGTGATTGTTGCTCCCGAGCGACACATCGCCACTTTCGGAAACACCAGCTTTAGTTTTTATCTGATTTCGGAGCTGATGGATCGCGTGGACCAAGTGCGAGTTCGCAATGGAAAAATTCACGCGGAACGCCCGCAGATTCTTACACCCGAACATTATTGTCAGCTGTTGCTGAAAGGCTTTGGAGAAAAAGCAGAGCGGTACGTAGATCAGCTCCGTGAGCACGCACGCAACATCGCGGTCCTGCGCTATGGCTTTCAGTTTCGTAAAACCGATCTGAACGAGGAGACATTGCGCGATTCAATCGATTCCGTGATCAACCGAACGAAACGTTACGTCGAGGATACCAATGAACCGCTTAGCGCGGTGATCCAGGGTGTGGACGATGCGTGGGAAGTCTGTTTACTGAAATTTACCATCGATCTGGTCGAACGTTCCTCCGGCGGCAATCTCGGTGATTTTCGGAAGCGCGGGTTGTTGTAACCGCTTGAGCTCTCTCAGCCCGTTTAACCGTTACAAATTTTGCTTCATAAATGCGCCGGCGTTAGCGAGAGCACGGCGCCCGGCCTCAAGATGAGCATTCCACAAAGGCCATGCATGGATCATGTGCGGCCAGATTTCCAGCGTCACGCGGACGTCTGCCGCACCAGCGACAGCGGCAAAGCGAGTAGAGTCAGCAAGCAACGTCTCGGCCGAGCCGACTTGAATTAGCATTGGAGGAAAGCCTTTGAGATTCGCGTAAAGAGGTGAAACACGCGGATCCTTTCGATCCATCCCCGCTGGCAGATAAGCCTCCGCCAATTCCATCAGATATTGCTTGTGAATGATGGGGTCGACGGCCTCTTTAGTTGAAAGTGTCGAGCCGGACATCGTCAAATCAGTCCATGGCGAAATTAACCAGGCGCAACCTGGAAGGTCATCGTGTGCATCGCGGAGTCGGCCGATCAAGGCTACTGTGAGGGCCGCCCCAGCGCTGTCTCCGCCAATCGCAATACGCGCAGCAGGAATGTTCTGGTCTTGCAGAAAGGACCAAACACTCAGCGCATCCTCGAGCGCCGCGGGAAAAGGATGCTCCGGTGCTAGTCTATATCCAACAGCTAGCGTCCGAACTCCAGCGGCTCGACCCGCCTCTGTTACCAGGCGGCGATGGCTAAGAATTGAACCGGAGCAATAGCCGCCGCCGTGAAAGAATACCAGAACACGCGACGCATCGCTCTCCGGAACGATTGACCATTCGCCTGGTAACCCATTGACATCGACGCTGGTGATCTTCCCATCCTCGGCTACCGGCCAAATAGAGCCGACGTCGTCAAGACGCTTTCGTCGCTGTGGCCATCCGACGAGCCGTGGCTTCGAAGTTAACAGCTCGCGGATGGCATCGATCTCGCTTTGAGCCATTACTTCTTAGATACGATTGCGCTGCAAAACGCAATCAGAGTATGACGTTTTCGTCGTTGCTTTTGATTGTAAATAACATCGTAACGTCTCCTAACCAACCATCTCTGCTGTTGCAGCCTGCGCGCCGATTGCAGATCACACACCAGGCACTGACTAAACTTTCAGCTTTCTTCGCACTGAACGGCTTGTCATTCTGCGCCCTGCAACGGCAAGTGAAAAACTATCTCCAGCTTAACCTGAGTTTGCTTTACTGGATTTTGATTGCGCCGTTTACCGGCCAATTTTTTAAAATCGCGCCGATCTTCAAGCAAATGGTGGCCATCGGTGTGCGTGCGACGCCAATGGTGGCACTCACCGCCTTCAGCGTAGGCGTGACGCTTGCCATGCAAGCCGCTCACTCTCTCGAAAGCCTCGGCGCAGAAATGTACATTCCGGACCTGGTCATGCTGACCCTTTTGCGCGAAATGGGCCCGGTTTTGATCGCGGTCATCGTCATCGGCCGAAGCGGCTCCGCGGTGGCAGCGGAACTCGGGACAATGAAAGTGTCCGAAGAAATCGAAGCGCTCGAAGTAATGGCAATTAATCCGGTTCAATACCTTGTGGTGCCGCGCTTCCTGGCAATGATGGTGATGCTGCCCGCGCTTACGATCTTTGGGAATTATATCGGCATCCTCGGTGGCTGGGCAGTTTGCCGCTTTGCACTCGATTTCAATACTGCGGGTTACGTTCTGCGTGCGCTCGAAAGTGCCGGCCCTTGGGATTTATATTCAGGAATGATCAAAAGCGTCGTGTTTGCGTGGCTCGTAATCACGATTGCGTGCAACGCAGGCTTGAACGTAGAAGGCGGTGCCGAGGGCGTCGGTCAGGCCACGACTGCTTCCGTAGTGCAGGCCTTGCTGGCGATGTTGGTGATGAATGCTGTGCTGACCGGAGTTTTCTTTTTTAGTGCATGAACACCGACGCGGAGACAATCATCGAAGTGACCGATCTTGCCCGAAAATTCGGAGACCGCACGGTACTCGATCGCATTTCTTTTAATGTTCACAGAGGTGAGACAGTCGTTATCATGGGCGGTAGCGGCTGTGGAAAAAGTACGCTGCTTCGGCATCTGATTGGCTCAATGAAACCGACTTCGGGTTATGTGAAGCTTTTTGGCGAAGAAATCACAACGATGAAGGAGCGCGAACTTGAACGTGTTCGGCTGCGTTTCGGGATGCTATTCCAGTCCGGCGCGCTTTTGGCTTCGCTGACCGTGGGCGAGAATGTGGCGTTGCCACTTTTACAACACACGGACAAGTCTCCCGACGAAATCGAGGAAATCGTAAAACACAAACTTGAGATGGTTGGTCTGACCGGTTTTGAAGATCTGAAACCGGACGAGATCAGTGGCGGCATGAAGAAGCGCGTGGGACTTGCGCGCGCCCTTGCCCTTAACCCGGAACTCTTATTCAGCGATGAGCCCACGTCTGGGCTCGATCCAATCATGACTGCAGTCGTCGATGAGCTCACACTGAAACTGACTCACGGAACTCACATGACCGCGGTGGTAGTATCTCACGATATGACCAGCGCTTTTCGCATCGCGACACGGATGATCATGTTGGGACGCGGCGGCATCGTGGCGCAGGGTACGCCGGATGAAATTCGAAATAGCCCTAACCCGATGGTACAACAGTTCATTCACGGCGAGGCCGATGGTCCAATTCCATTAAATCTTTCGCAGGAAGAGCATGAGGAACATCAGCATGTTAAACCGCGTCCATTCATTGCAGCCCGTCACCGATTTCATCGAAAAACGGCATAAAGGAATGGCTACTGATTCAACATTTGAACGTTTGACTGCTCTAACCTGAGCAAACCCATGAGCCTGGTAAAACGCAATCTGTCCGATTATCTCGTCGCGCTCTCCGTGATCGCGTGCAGCATCGTTCTGCTCGGTGCGCTTACTTTTGCTCTTTCAGGTTATCGCTTCAAAAAACCGACACGAACGTTGCAGATCAACTACGAAGATGTGACGGGCATCAAAGTGAATTCCGAAGTGCGTTATGCAGGCGCGCCCGCAGGACGCGTGATCGCAATGCGTCATCTCACCGCCAACGAACGCGATGCCAGCGCAAACAAAAAGGATGCCGTGCGAGTGACGGTTAGCCTGGAGGAAAAAATTCCGCCGCTGCCCACCGACGTAAGCGCCACGCTCAGTTCGGATACGATGCTTTCACCAAAATTTGTAGCACTTTCCGCAGGGACACCAGGAGGTGAGACGCTGGCCAACAACGCTGCGATCGAAGGTCACCCGGCGTACGGGCTGGAACAAATTACGGCAGAAGCTGGGCCTTTGTTCGAGAATGCAAATAAATTGCTCGATAATCTCAATGTCACTGTCACAGGTCTGAAAAAGGACCTTGGTGAATTCACGCCAAAGCTGGGGCCGCTTGCCGATTCGTTAAAAATGGACGTGGACAATCTGCAGAACATGATCACAAACCTTGATAGCGTGGCCAAGGACGCGGACAGGGTGTTCGGCTCAGCCGATTCCTTCATCAAAACCACAGACAAACAGCTTTCGGAAGATTTGAAGCAACTGAACGTGACCCTGATGAATCTCAAAGTGGTCACCACTTACGCCAAGGAGCTCGTGGGATCGCTGGCCGAGAAACCAAATCGCGTCATTTTCAGTGGCAAGCCGGCAACGCTCACGCCAGAATCGGAAATTCTAAAAAGCTCAAAGCCTTTGCCTGCAAGAAAGCGGTGATTAAACCGGTTTTCTGTATCGCCACATCAATTTTAAAAAGCGAATCGCATCGCGAAGTGGACGAATCTTACTCACTTGATCGGTGTAAACAGTCGTGATCGGAACGGATTCAACCAGGTAACCTTTACGGCTGGCGATGATGAGCACTTCGGTATCGTAATCGAACCGGTCTCCGCCCCCCAATAACTGTGGAATCAGCCGGTGATCCAACATGCGAAAACCACATTGCGTGTCCGGGATCTCCTGCTTGCAGACATTACTTATTTGCCGGCTCATAAAACGATTCACAACCCGCCGGATGAACGGCATTCCGGCAAGATCATTCATCCGGTTGCCGATCAAAAAGGTTGGCCGCGTCGCGGAGGCCGCCACCGCAAGGAACCGGTCGATCTCTTCTGGAAGATGCTGGCCGTCGGAATCTAAAAGGCTGATCCAAACCGCTTGTCGATCGAGTCCGTCTCCTGAATTACCAGGCGCGTTTGCAGCTGCAAGCCAGTACGCGAGTCCGGTCTTGATCGCTTCGCCCTTGCCCCGGTTTTGATCGTGAACAATGACTTGCGCGCCGGCTTCACGCGCACGCTCCGCGGTCTGGTCGTTAGAGCCGTCATCGACTACAAGAACATGACCCAGTTGCTTGCGTGTCCGACGCACAATATCGCCGATATGCTTCTCATCCTGATACGCGGGAATGATGGCGACAGTTTGTAAGCGGACCTGAGCGAGCGGATCGCGCTCGGTCTTTGTCATCGGCGCGGCACCGGATGAAAGTCCGCCGCGTGATAAGAACTGCGAACCAGCGGACCGGATGCGACATGGAGAAAACCTTTTCTGCGCGCTATGTCACCGTAATAATCGAATTGCTCCGGTGCGATGTACTCGACCACGGGCAAATGTTTCGGCGTCGGGCGCAAGTACTGTCCCATGGTGAGTACTTCACAGCCGACCTCGCGCAAATCATCCATCGTTTGAAAAAGCTCTGTTTCTGTTTCCCCCAGCCCAAGCATGACACCGCTTTTGGTTACCATTTTAGGCGACAGTTCCTTGGCGCGTCGTAACGCTTGCAGCGACGTGCGGTACTTTGCGCGAGACCGCACCAGTGGTGTGAGGCGTTCCACTGTTTCCACGTTGTGGTTGTAAATGTCAGGGCCGGCGTCGAGCACGACTTGAATGCACCAATCGTGGGCGTGAAAATCCGGAACGAGTACTTCGACGATTACCGAAGGGTCCATTTCGCGAATCGCCGAAATTACACGAGCAAAATGCTCAGCACCGCCGTCTTTCAGGTCGTCACGTGCGACAGCCGTGATTACGACATGCTTTAATTTCATCCGGTGTACTGCCTCGGCTACGCGCTGCGGTTCGTCCTGCTCAAGCGCAAATGGTTTTGCTGTTATCACGGCGCAAAATCCGCATGCTCGCGTGCAACGATCTCCAGCGATCATAAAGGTAGCTGTGCCCTGGCTCCAACATTCCCATCGGTTCGGACATTGCGCGCTCTCGCAAACGGTATGTAACCGCAAGTCGGAAATGAGCGCTTTGGTTGAAAAGAACACCGGATTAGATGGCAACCGCACTTTAATCCAGGGGGGCTTTTGTCCCTGGTGCAGTGCTGGATCCATCTTTGCGCACGACATGTTAACCAATGCTAGCGCAACGTTGAAACGTTGAAAAGTTGAAGCGTTAAAGCGGATCGCTTCACTCGTTTAACGGTTATCGCTTCAACAATCATAATTTCGTTCTGCCAGAGAGCGCTGCAGAAAGCGTTAGCTCATCTGCCGATTCGAGACCACCTCCGGCTGGAATGCCGCGCGCAATGCGCGTGAGGTGGAGTGTCTTGTTCTTCAGAAGATCAACGATGTAATTTGTGGTCGATTCGCCTTCCACGTCTGCAGGCAGCGCAAAAATAATTTCGGCGATTTTTTCTTCCTCGATCCGGTCCATCAGTTCCTTGATGCGCAAATCGTCGGGCCCAACGTGATCGAGCGGAGAGATTTTTCCTCCAAGCGAATGGTATCGACCCCGGAAGGCATTCGTTTTTTCCAGGGGAAGAATGTCGGTGGGTTGCTCAACGACGCAGAGCAGCTCGGTGGAGCGAGAGGAATCGGCGCATATTTCGCAAATTTCGCCGGCAGCAAAAAATCCACAAAGCTTGCATGAATGGATTGCCTGCCGTGTATCCGTGATTGCGCGAGCAATTTGTTCCGGCTTCTCATCCTGAGCACGCACCATCCACAAGGCGATCCGTTCCGCGGAGCGAGGCCCAATTCCCGGCATTTGTCGCAATTGCGCGACCAGGTTGCGGATTGCAACCGGATATTCTGTCTTTCTCAACGCGCGCTCAGCTTTCTTCCAGCTCCGGCTCAGTTAACTGCAACACCAGTGGCTCGAGGCGGCGAAAATAGAATTGCAATGCAGCATCATCTTCTCCCTCGGCGGCGCGGGCTTTCTGAAATTCAGAATAGGCTTCCGCCCAACGTTTTTCGCGATAGAGAACCACACCGCTCCAGAAAGAGTCTCTTCGAGCGATATGTTCTGGTTTGGCCTCCGCGGTGAGCCAGAGTGGTTCGTAAATTTCAATTCGATCATGCGAATTTGTGCCGCTCACGAAATCAATTGGACGGGCGACGATTGTCTCGCTCACACTGTCGAAAGTAGGCGTATCGATCAAAATGGTTGAACCATATCGGTGATTCAGGGCGCAGAATCTCCGAGCAAGTTCGATCGGTTCGCCGCTGGCTAAAAGCGCCGGATGCACGCTGCCCTTCAGCGCGCCGGCAACGATCGCGCCAGAACTGATTCCAGCGTGCATGTCCCAATCGCCATAAATTTCCGCGTTTTCGTGGCGCCGCTCACGGAATTTTTTCGTTAAATCGAGAACCGCACGCGCCGCATGTTCGGCATGCTGCTCACTGACGTTTGGAAATCCAAAAATGGCCATGACGCCTTCCCCGTCGGCAGCTTGAAGACAAGCTCCCCTCTCGACAAGGTCGTCCGCGGTTTGGCGAATGAATTTCGCCATTGTTTCAGCGAAGCGGGCTGGGTCAGAAGAACTCGTGAATCCATGTCGATTGGTGATGTCACAGACC
>JBKPMH010000273.1:0-13631 GCA_046732035.1 Verrucomicrobiota bacterium | reverse complement strand
CATAAGTACCATGATTTGAAACTCGCGGGCTGTGTGAGCCTCCAAAACCTTGAGAGCTACCAGAACAACAAGGAGAGATATGCTCGGCTCAATACCTTTAAACGAACCATAGCTGGCGAAGATCGCGATAAGGGCCACGGCGGCGAGCAGCAGCTTCAGGGTTGTGAAGCGGAGTCTGTACCCTCTTGGCTCCATCCAAAATTTCGTTGCAAGAGCGAGCAGAAAAACGCATGGAACCCAGCTTACTAACGAACCAAACATCGGAGGCAGTGTGAAGAGCAACGCTGCTGCCAGCCACAGCAGAGGTCGTCGTGGAATGCTTCTATCCCTCGTCGTGCTGCTCATGCTCGAAGTCTCTGTTCCAAGTCCCTGAACCTCGCGGACTCGCCATGATCGGACTCGAACAAACTAAGCGCTCGCATGCACTGGTGATAATGCGTTTGTCCGACAGCCGGCGTAATTTCGGCGGCGGGAAGGCGCAGGCCATAAGGACGCTGCGCGCGTTCTGCCTGAATTATCCACAGCGCCAATTGCGACAGCCTTGTCTCCACATCAGCAGGGCCGAGCGCAGAAAAATCGAAATACAGCATTCCTTCTGCCTCAGCAGTGAATTGTTTCGTCATCAGTGGCTGCCCGCGAGCAACGGCTCTCCAATCGATATGACGTTGAGATTCTCCCTGAACGTAGGTCCGCATTCCGGCGAAATCATCGCCTTCGCCAAACTCCGTCAACGGCCGTCCGTCGCGCCGGCGTGCTGACGTTGGGGGAAGGCGAGGGTCCCCCGCAGGCTTGGGATAAACGATGTAGGTTTGAGAAAAGGAAAAGTTCTTCAAAAAGCGAATAAAACCGAGCGGGTAAGAACTCGTTAGGCGCAATGTTCCTACCTTATATTCGCCGCGCCGTCGCGCAGCAAAACGCAATGTCAGACGTGCCGCTTTATGGGCGGCAACATAATCGATGCGCTCTCGCTCTTTGTCAGAACCGGATAAAGCTAGCTCGATCCCATGTCGCGTTGTGCGAGAGTCGTTTATGATCTCGAGCGGCAGGGAAATTTCCTGGCCCACAAATGCGGGCTGCACGGCTTCTAGGCTTACCCTTACGCCCGCGAGATTGATCAAAGTGTGCGGAATCGAAACCAGAAACACTGCCGCCAGGACAAAAAAGAGCATGTAAACCGCCGTATTATTCTGGCTCGAAGCCGCATACCACATCGCGGCCAGGACAAAAAGCAGTCCGGCCAAACCTGCAGTTGGATAGATTAGCGGACTTCTAGCTCTCACGGCACCGGCACGCTGTGAAGCAGATTATCAGCTAGCGTGCGTCCGCTTTGGCCAGGTTGCTCGATGTCGTGTCCCAATCGATGTCCCATGACTGCGATACCCACCGCCTGAATGTCTTCGGGAAGAACCATGTCGCGTCCGTGCATCAGTGCCCATGCCTGGGATGAATGGAGCAGTGCCAGACCGGCTCGCGGCGACAAACCTGTGCTGTGACGTTGGCGCGATGCATCAAGCAAATCCTGCAGGTAGTCGAGCAGAGCAGGGGACGCGTGCACCCTTCGCACATTGTCCTGAATCTCGATCAACGTTCGCGGATTAATTGCCGGCTTCAATTCCTTGAGCATGTCGCGTCGATCCATGCCCAGAAGCATTGCCCGTTCGCTGGCCCTGTCCGGCACACCTAGCTCGATTCGCATCAAGAACCGGTCGAGCTGCGATTCAGGCAACGGAAAAGTGCCGACAGCATGTTGCGGATTCTGTGTCGCTATAACAAAGAACGGCTCAGGCAACTCATAGGTCACGCCGTCGATGGAGATGCGGTGTTCTTCCATGGCTTCAAGCAGTGCGCTTTGGGTTTTGGCGGTCGCGCGATTCACTTCGTCGATCAGCACCATCTGTGAAAAAAGCGGGCCGCGATGAAACACGAAGCGTTGCTTGCCCTGATCGAAGATCGAGTTGCCAAGAATGTCGGCCGGCAACAGGTCGCTGGTAAATTGAATGCGCTGAAATGCAAGCGCCAGCGAGCGCGCCAACGCTTGTGAAAGCGTTGTCTTGCCCACACCCGGAATGTCTTCGATCAAAAGGTGACCGCGTGCAAGCAAGCAGGCCACGGCAAGTTTTACTGACTGATTCTTGCCTACAATAACTTCACAAATCTGCTTGGTGAAAGCGTCAACGTGATCGGTCACGTCAAAATCATCTGCGGGAACGCTGCGTAAAGCAACTCATTCAAAGCGATCTTAGCGACTCCCAGCTTGAACTACAGGAGGGGAAGGGTGCCCATCGCGATAGCACTTTGTTACCAAACCTAAAAGAAACGCCGCAAGGACAAACACGACCACGCGTCTTTCCGCTGAAGTCAGACGGAACTTTTGCCTAACCTCATTAAACAGCGATGAATTCATCCTGTTTTGAATATTACCGAAACGTTGCTTTCGGTTAGGCAGCGCTTCAACAGCAGTTCGATGAGGCGGGGCAAAATCATCTAATCGACAATTAAGCAAACGGCGATTACGTGATGGTTCAAGGTAAGTGACCCGTTGGGAATCACTGATCTTTTCGTTATACGGCGAACTATATGGAAACAATCGGGAGAATAGCAGAGGATTATTTGTAATCCGCTCACGGCGGTCGCGTGATTCCGATGAATGGGGGCCTTCCAAGATTGATATAACTAGTCGAGGGTCATGAGCTTGTCCCTCTATGTCTGAAGCCGATCAGAGGAACGTCGCAGAGTCGAGCGTCGCTTGATCGCGATTTCTGGTTGCCGCGCCTAGTGCCGCTTGCGACGACCGCCGCGCTGTTTTTGAGTAGCGCGCGCCCGTTTCGACCTAGTCCGCGCTTTCGTTGGACGAGTTGCTCTTGCCGTCGTTCTGCGTTTGCCCGATTTGCTTGAGGATTTTCGAGTCGTGCGCTTTTTGCCGGGTAATCTCGAGATCCGCTTCGAGCTTTTGACGACCCGGCGGACAGCCTTTTTCGCTCGCTGACCAGTCAATTGTCCCTTTTCGGCGGCCCTCCCAGCAACCGCGCCGACGACTCCGCCCACAACCGCGCCAATCGGTCCTGCAACGCTTCCGGCTGCGGCTCCGGCAACAGCCCCAACGGTTTGCTTACGGACAGGTGGGATTTGGATGTTTTTGGACGACTGTGATGCTTGTTCGTTTTTTGCGTTTGAATTCTCTGCCATAGATGGTGGGCTCCTTAATGTTTGACTCAGCTGCAAACATATTTCGCATCACAAGGCACAAATAGCCGTGGCAAATTGAGACTTACGATGGTGGGAGCAGGTCGATCTAAGGCAGTTTGACGCCGATAGCATTTTCTTGCCATCCTCTCCATATGAAAGCGGGATTAGCCATCCTAACTTTGCCCGTATTCGCTAGAAGGCGCGGTGTAAGTAGGCATGCCGAGCTATGTCGGCATGCCATTTTTACCGAATCCCCTTCCTGATGAGCCAGAAATTGTGGTTAACGTCGAAAAATCAGGCCTAACACAAAGCCGAAGCCAAGTGCACTGAACACAGCTTTGGCTGGATTTTCCCGCACATACTGGTCCGCTGCTCGCCGGAAAGTGCGAACGCGGTCCTTGGCATCGTCCAAGGTCTGCTGCGCGTCGCCAGGACCAGCCTCCCCAAACACACCTGACGGCAGATCTTCCGACGTTTGGTGAGAGCGCGGGAGGTCTGACTTTGGTTGTTCTTCCAGGTGCGGCGTTACCACAGAGGTTTGATTCATTACATTTTCGTCGGCCATACTTTCCAATTTCGTTGAGTTGCTTACCGTTTTGAAACACTGGCTTCGCTCACTGTGCTGATGTCCTCAGCGCCAGCGGTTTTGAAAATCTCCTTCGCTCGATTGACGTCTTCGCTTTCCTCCGCATGCACCGCGATCAGGTAATTACCTTTTTTCAATTTCTCTTCGTACCGCTTTGCTTCGATTTCGGGGATACCCAGCCCGACTAAACCGCCGACGACACCGCCGGTGGCAGCCCCGACAGCCGCCCCACTGAGCGCTGCCATGATCGGACCGGCTGCAATAAATGGCCCGACGCCGGGAATTGCCAGCGCCCCGATACCTGCGAGCAATCCGAGCACACCGCCTGCCGCGCCACCAGTAGTGGCTCCGGTTGTTGCGCCTTCCGGCGCCTTTGTAGCTTTGACGTGACCAATATCACGCGTTCCCGCTGTATCGGGCATTAATACTGAAATCTCCGACTCCGCGAAGCCTTGGCCTTGAAGCTCCTGGATAATCCGCTCAGCCTGCCCCTGTGTAGTTGCTATACCGAATATTGATTTGGACATAATAGTTTGTTCGTTTGGGTTTGGTTCGTGTTATTTCGATTTCTTGACATCGAGTTGATCAACAATCTGGGCACCGCCGGCCGCTGATCGTGCGATCTGGTTGATTTTCGCTTTTTCTTCGGCTGTTTTAACCGGCCCGCGGAGTGTGGCTTGCCCATTGGCGGTAATCACTTTGATGTTCTTTGCCGTGGTTGAAAGCTCGCTGTCTTTCATCAACGCGCGTCGGATGTTCTGGCTGATTTTTAGATCCGCAGGACTGTTTGACTGATCGCCAGACGTTTGCGTGTCGCCGGAGCGATCACGCTGGTTTGTAGCTGTGTTATCCGGTTTTGTTTGCTCGTCGGCAGCCGTTGCTACAAGAGCAACTGCACTGAAACAAGCTATGCTTATTAAAATTCGTTTCATGGGTTATTACCGAGTTGCACGAGCGTCTGCTGGCTCTGTTTCCCTGAGAGCGTCTGGATTAACGATGTTCTCAGCCAGTTGGTTGAGGTTTTCATTTGTCTCAGACTCTTCATCAAGCGTAGATTGCAAAAGCTCCGCCGCTTCATCGTTGCCGAGTAAATTCGCGAAGGTGCGAGCGCTGCCGTAGCTCGCGATTTCGTAATGCTCCACTTTTTGCGCTGCGACGATCATCGCGGCATCAAGAACAGAATCTTCGCCGTCTTCTTCCAAAACCTCTGAAGCCTCCTCGATCAATCCCTTCATTCCATGGCAGGTCTTGCCTTTGGGAGTTTCATCAAGCTCCTCAAAGATCTGTTCCAGCCTTTGAACATGTTGTTGGGTTTGTTCGAGATGCTTTTCGAATGCATTTCTTAATTCATCCGACGAAGCTGCTTTTGCCATTTTCGGCAACGCTTTGACCAATTGGTTTTCGGCGCTGTAAAGATCGCGCAGCTCGCTGATGTAAAGTTGTTCAAGTGTGTCTAACTTCATGTTTTCGTTTTTTCTTTGGGTTGGTTTATTGTTTCGTTCGCGTTGCGCTTTCTGTGGCACCGCGTGAGAGGGCTTCGCACATCAGTATGGTTTTGGTTCCCCGTGAATGCTCAATTGCGGAAACCGATGCCCCGACCCTACAAAGGCCTACAATTCGAAAGGAAAAAGTCTTAGGAGGGAGGAGAAATACTGCTAATAGGAAATATCAGCTCGTTATCACCTGTTATTTCCCAAGTGGCGTCGAAACCTCGGTGCCGGACGGCGGCGTGAATTCGAACTTTGACCCCGGAACCGGTTCGCGGGTCTGATTTGAATACGTGGTTACAATGCGATCGCCATTCGCTAAGAGCATGTCGGTACGTTCCACACGCAACTGATCATTGATTCGCAGATCGAGTTTCTGAAACACTCGCTTCATTGATGCAGCGCGTGGCACCAGTCGAAGCTCATAGCCGTTTGCGACCTTTGCCGCCGTGATCTGGAAACTATTTTCGACGTCCTCAAGGTTCAATGATGAGTTAATGGCTGCGACTGTAGAATCCAGGGGCGACCCTTTGCCCAGGGGATAACGCTCCGCCGATTTGAAGTTTGGGTAATAAATCCAGAGTTGACGGCCGTCGCTCACGGTCAGACTGGGCGCGTTGCCTGTGACTTCACGCCGGAATTTGTTCGGCGGCTGGAACCAGACTTTTCCAGAGCTAAGGATGGGCTTCTTCATCAAATGAATCACTCGTTGCTCCTGAAAATCGGCCTGCGTAATCCGGTTCTGCCGGATTGTGGCGAGAAGGTTCTTGAGGTCACCCTGCGAAACTGGCGCGCTGTTGGCGGTGCTCGCGATCGATACGAGAAGAAAAATTGGAGCTAAAACGATACGCATGCGCTGACCTTATGTGATTAGCCAGGATTCTCAAAACGAGGATGGAAGTTACGCTCCTACGTCTGCAGGTGACGACAGCGTTACTTTTGCGAGGCAACGTCCCAACTCAAATAGTTGTCCATTTTACTGCATGCAAATCGTCATCTCTTTAGTGAAAGGAATGCTGTAAACATGAAAATTACCAACTCACTGCGCGCTCGAGCCGCTCGTTTCTTCAGTGATCGCTATGCGTACAGAGAACGTCCAGATTATCTGATCGAGCTTGTCGCTTTCGGAATAATCGTCATCACTGTAACGCTTTCGTTGGCTGAGGCGATGGCTACCTCGTTAAAATAAGCATTACCGTATTCATTAGGAGAACAATGCGAGCAGTCCATCGAGCAGAGGACGCAGACTGCGTCCTACCCCAAAAGAGATAGCACCAAAGTCCAATGTGGGAATCTGCCGCAAGCATTGTCAAACCTTTGATCAAGGGTGTTTATGAAAACTAAAACAAATTACATCGCCAGACCCATTCCAACGCTTACGCAAAGCGGACTGTTATCTGAATTGCTGCGATACGAGCGCCTCAAAGTCACTGAATTGACCCGCCGGCGTGCACGGTGCGAACGGACAAGTGGTCCCTTTGCAGCTGGCCTCAGCCAGTTACTGGCGCGCGCTCGTGACATTGCTGACCGCGGTCGACGATTCCGTCGCGGTCTTCGACAACCAAACGCGCCACGACCTACTTAAATGTTCAGCGAGTCAACAACCGTGGCCCATAAAGTTCTAACTTACGCAGATTTGCTCCGCCAAATTCGCAGGGATTTGCGGGTGCAACACCCCGAGTGGGTCCAGCCAAATGGCGAGTCGCCGATGTGTGATTCTTATGAGGCGCGCCTCTCGGAACTACTCGCTGGCTCGATTGGCGGCGGGCTCGGTGCAGCCGCCGCTTCCCGAGCCGAGGTTTGAGCCGGGACGAACCAAATTTGAGGCCTATATCCCGCTTCATTGGCCATGAGGCGATCTGGAGATGGAATCGGACGACATTCTGCGCCTTTGGGAGGGCTGCGAAATTTAGGCTTGCAGGGCCGGGCTGAAATAGGCATAACGCTCGGATGGTTAAGCACTCTCGCGCCCTCGGTCGAGCCCAAAAGGCAAAACGAAGGCACCTCTCTACACCTCAAAGAAAACGGCGAGCTGAAAAGGAAGCAATTCCGGATCAGCTCGTCGAGTTGGCAATGGATGCCATACGAGATGGTCACAGTACCGTCGCTACATTCCTTGCCCCGTTTCATCCCGATCTAAGATTCACAGCCTTCCGAGCTTATGCTGCCGCTATGTTGGCTTTTATGCCAAAGTGGCGACGCTAAATTAAGGGCTCAATCTGTAGATTTACAAAGGGACGGTTTTTCTCACTGAACATGTGAGAACGCAAACTGACTGCGTTTGCGGAACTTAAAGCGGCGATTCGAGCGACCCAGAACCCCCGAGCATTGTAGAGGCGTGAATAAGCTCGACGAACTGTCGTGGATCAAGTACAAGTCTCCTTCGATTACGCTATGTGAAAGTTTCTTCTGTTCGGCACCGCTGAATAAGCCGCAGGGGCCGGATCTTTGCCGAGACAATCGATCGGCATGTATTTTTTTAGTTCTCCCGGAGAGAACGAGCGCCTGATCAAGCAAGCCGGGTTCAAATTGTTCCTTTAACAGAGCCGACGCCGCATCGGCAGGAATGAGATGCCATGCATACGCTGTTTTGATCCTGCTCGAACAAAGTCGAACGCTTGATACACCGGCACCGCAGAAAGGCTTGAATTGACTGTAAAGAATCCATCGCTGCTCCGGCCCGCGATGATCGGCCGGAGAGCGATCACGGCCACTCCGTCCATGGTAAACGCAGCTAAGACACCCACGATCAAGCCACCCATGAACGCACGGCTAACCATCGTACGTACCTCAGCAATTGTTTACGCTCAATTATTTGATCTCACGCGATAATATCTCTTTTAGCGATGGTCCTTCGGGATACTTAATATCGCTGATTCGCCATCCTGCTGTAGTGCTTGTGAGTTTATACATCAGCGTCCGCGTTCCCAGGCTGGTGAATGTGACGTTGAAGGAATCCCCCTGACCGGCAACCGCTGCGATTTGAAGATTTGTCGTTTCTTTGTCGAAATCTTGCGCGTCGTAAATTGGGTCAAAATCGAGATTGCAGACTCCTTCTTCCCGTTTCGCGCATTCATCATCCTTGATGAACAGGTCCGTAAGTTCTTGATCGAAGTATTTCGATAATATTTGCTTATCGCCGAACCAGTCTGGTGTGTCTTTCCCTGGTTGATGAAAATTATAGAGAGAACGAATGAAATCTTCTGGTGAAGATTTTTTTGTATCGTCTCCGAAACACACTGCACTGATAAAAAGAAATGAAATGAGAAGAGTGCGAAAAGCCATGTTCTTTAAAGTAGTCATATTCTTTTGATTATAAGCCGAGGATAACCGAAGCGAGCGTTCGCGACATCGATAATGTTCTCGTGAAGTCAAGCTGCTCATTACAACGGCCCGGGCGTTAGGCTTCTCGCAGCTGAATGACAACAGGCACCCAAATGATGCGCACACTGGTAGGTATTATCATGGCGGACCACTTACCGGGTGTGAAAACCCACCGGCCGAATGCCCATGTGCTGGCTTTGTCCAGAATCGTTAAACCTGACGATTTGATTATTGTAACTCGACTCACTCGACCTGTTTTCGAATCTATATCGAGCCGATACAAACCGTCGCGATGATGATTTCGTACGTCGCTGACTGGATCGCTCGACAGCGCCTTTGCGGGGTACCGTGGAGCACAGGCCCAAATCACGTCGCGCGCACACACCGCGTTCGGTTGGCGTTTGCCATGAGCGTCTATGGCATAGCCATTGTCGATAGGCATGGCAATGTATGGTATCGGTTCACTAGCTCTGCCGTGAACGGGATCGATATGAACGCCGTTATCATCGTGCCGAACCCTCTAAGTGGAGCTAGCGAAAAGCGGTGCGACATTGATGGGTTCATCCGATCAGAGGCCATCGGCCTCAACAGATCGCCTACCGCAAGATGAGCCGCTGACCGTCCCAGGACGCGGTTACTATGGCATTCTTCCCTGATTCAATCATGACCTGCTTGCTCGCGTTGTTGATTGGCTTTTCCGCCGATGCCTGAACCTTGACCTCGTGCGTGCCAGTCGGCAGCGAGGTACTGTAAGAGTTGCCGCGCTGCAGCTGTCCGACACGTTTCCCATCAAGGTAAACATCAAGAACGAGCTTTTTACCGAAGGTTGCGGACCGCACTACGGTGAGCTTGCCGGTGTTCGCCGCCATCGCCGGACTCGGAACGAGAACGCAGGCGAGTCCAGTTACGACAATAGTAAGAATGAGTTTAAGATGGTTTTTCATAAACCTCCTTTATCTCTTCATTCTGCGGTCGAGCACCTTCTCTTACAAGAATGATTTCCGTCAAAAGGCTGGAACGGTGGGTTACTTTCGAACATCACTCGCATTTGCCCGACATTTGATTACCGCACAATTTCGCCGCTGTATTTAGAGCCTCCTGCTCCATCGGACCGTACGGATAACCGGGTGGTGTAATACACTCCAATAAATACGGACGCAGAAAGCCCTCGAATCCACCAAGCCGCTCATATTGGGCCGTGTGGACAAGCTCATGCGCAACCAGTTGGCGCTGATTCCAACAATCTGAGCGAATGAAAATGCCATAACGAAAGGTCAATCCATGTGTGAGAGGGTTGATCAGATTGGTTGCACGAGCCGCCGCTGCCAGGGCCGGCGCGGTTGGTACGGGAATCTGCGCGACGCGCAGCAACCGCACGCGTTCTGGCTTTGCGATTCCGACTCGCTTCGCATCTGCGAGTTGCGACTCGCTTAGCGCCACCCCGCACTGGACGATCGTACGTTCTTGGCCAACTGCCCAGGCGCAGGCAAGAGGCAATAGCATTTCGAGCTGTTGTGGCGTGATAATGTTCACAATACCGCCGTTGGCTTCATGATTGGTTAAATGCATTCGTGAGAGCACTCACCGAGATAGATGTCCTCTGTAGGAAACTGGCGGCAGCTTGTGAGCAGTGACATGTAGAGGCTTGCTTCGGTTCCATGCATTCCAAGCCATGTTCAGGGGATAGACGTGGGTAATGTCCACAACGTGGTTGCCGTACGGGAGTATCTCTTAAAAGGTGGGTGGATAGCAAGCCACGTTTTAGCGAAAAATTACTGAGCGGTAAGCTAATCTTTGGTTATGTGGCCTTAACTCATCACGGCTCGTTTTTGCAAAAAGATCCAAAAGTCGAATTGTCTTCCGTTTTGTGCTGACAGGATTATTTGTGGTTGATGATGGGAAGCCAAGTTGAGGCTCTGCAAAAAAACCGTCGAGCTCCTCGCTGGCGTTACTTACTCGATATCATCGTTCTCATAGCGGCGACGCTCGGTCTTGATGCGGTTCTCGGTGCGTTTGTTTCTTTGCCGATTGATTGGAAGAAGGCGTTTGTTTTAGACGCATTTGGAAAGGTACTGCTGGTTGGGGTTGGGTGCGGACTGGTTTTGTTGCGCGGCGAGAAGTTGGCAGACATTGGGTTGAAGCGACCAGCCAGTTGGATGCGGACCGTCACGATTGGTGTTGCGCTTGCCGCGATTGTCTTCATCGCGATGTATTGGTCCGAAAAAGCGGGCTTTCGGCGCGACCTCAGCAAGTTCAAGGATGTGCAGGGGAATCTGGAACTGACAGTTCTAGGTGTTTTCTATGCATTCATCGGCGCCGGATTTTATGAGGAGTTCATGTTTCGCGGATTTCTGATGCAGGGCTTGGCTATGTTATCCGGAGCAAGCCATGGTGCTTGGATCGGCGCATGTGTTTTGCAAGGTGTGCTTTTCGGAGTTGTGCATGCATACCAGAATCCCCTTGGTATCGCGATTACTGGTACGCTTGGTGTCCTCATGGGCTTGCTGGTCCTCGTGTCAGGCCGCAATCTCTGGCCGGCGATCATCGGCCACGGGCTCTTTGATGCCAGTCGATTTATTTTGTTTTATTTCCAAGGTCCGCCGGCGGGCTAAGCATCTAAATCGCGGAGGTACCGTCGCCTATACGCGGGGCGGAGAGAGTGGATAGCCTCACAACTGGCCTGACGAAAAGCTGACTGTGTCTGTGGAGCCGCAACCTGCTTCATCGCCACTATCCCATCGGCGGCTGGAAATTCACCTGTCTTTTAGCTGCCTGGTCAATCTCTTCCGGCAGTAGAAGGACCGTGATTCGCGATTTTACTGCTCCGCTGGCTTGGGCCGCCAGAGCCACTGCGGCCATGTCTACGTTGCTCGGCAAATCGAGAATAATCACGAAGTCGTCGCTGCCAAAAGCGAAATAAAACGCCTCGAGTTTTCCGCCCATGTCCTTGATCAGCTGCTCGACTACTGCCCGGCGTTTCGAACCGCCTTCGTTAACAAGCCCCTTCAAACCGTGCTCGGTATACGAGCCCTGACATAGATATTTTGGCATATCGTCCTCCTTTGTTAGTTAACTGTTTGGTCGCGAATCAAGCGATTGTAGCTCGCGAATTACCACGAAGACAAGCTGCAAGAAAGAAGTTTACGAAAACATCAAAGGCATGGCAGCAACTGCAAGTCGTTGCAGATTGATGCAGCGGATTTGGAACTACGGGCGCGGCAGTGTCGTAGGGCGAGGACGCGGTGTGGGAGTAGGTCTGGGTGTCGGGGTGAGAGTTGGAGCTGGAGTTGGAGTTGGAGTTGGCGTAAGACTAGGTGAGGGGCTCGGTGGCGGTGGAGGTATTGGCGTGCACGGTGGTCCTTGGCACCAACTAATTTCGATGGTATCAACACGCCAGCCTTCTCCCGGAACCAGTAATGTCGCTGGCCATCCGCCAGCGGAGAGTACCCTGTATCACAACAAGCGGCAGGGTCACTGTCGTCGTAATGAATCCACCCGAATTGCCGCGAGTCGGCGGCTTTTCGGAGGGCGGCCTGTGCCAGTTTGATTGGGATGCGGGAATTGGCCAGTTACTCGGGAAAAGAGGTTGAACCACGATGAAACATCACAAACCACACGGCGCAATTCTCCGCACCGGGAGGAACAGCCGCTTTGAAGATCCGGCGTACAAAAAAGCGGCCGCCCAACAAAGGACGGCCACTTTATCGGGAAACTTTTTTAGACTTAGCTCTTTAAGAAGTAGCGCCGTGCCATCCCGAGGGTGCTCAGAGCTGCTCCAAGTAACATTACCGTGGTGCCACCGTCCGGGACTTGACCACCAGGAGATCCAAAGAACGAGATGTGAGAGATGTTCCTTCCGGAGGTAAAACTCACCGTTCCTGAGCCGATAAGTGTTTCATCGGCCGAGACGCCGTAGAAACTATACAGCTGTCCGCCAAGGTTACCGTCCTTGATCAACGCGCCGTCCAAGGTGAACCCACTTCCAGTCAGGTTCCATGAGATTTCCCATGTGCTGCCGCTAACCATGTTTATGGTGAAGTACTGACCGAAAGCCCCCTCGGTAGTGCCGTCGTTGTTCATCTTGAAGAGGAACTGCGAAGTGCCCGGCAGGAAAGTGGGCTGATAGGAGCCGCCCCCATTGGTTTGGAGGTAATTTAACTCCTGGGCGGGACTACCGAGCGGACTGCCCACGGTGAACTCGAAGGGATCTAAGAGGTGCGCCTGAGTTTGTTGAAGGCCGAGACCGGCCACTGCGATTACAATTGTTGTGAGGTATTTTAATTTATTCATGCTGGTGGTTTATATCCTGTGGTTGGTTTAGGTTGATGAACTGCTAGAGAGTAGGAGCCTTGCCAAGCAGAGAACAGGAGGCTTGCCAAATAAAGCAGGAGGGTAAGTAGAGAGCAGAAGGCTTGCCAAGTACGATCGTTGTTGTTGTTCTCCTGTTCAATTTAGCATGTAAGACACTAAGACGGTTATCTTCAGCAAAAAAAACTGCTCCGCTCGACTACTACTTCAAACGATTGATCCGTCAGAACGTAAAAGCTCCCGACGGGAATGAGCACAGGCGGCGATCCACGGTATCCTACAGACTACGCAATTCGTCTGATGGCAGACGTTTACAACACTCAGATCCGCGGAAAACTGGACGTCAGAAAGCCTGACGAGTTTCCTCATTCTTTCCTCCGACGCCACCCTAGTCCCGACGGAAAATTTACGAAAGGCCTCCCGCAAGTCGTGGCGGAGAGAAACTCGAACAAAGATTATCCGCTTACCGATGCGTGCGCTAACCGCTCGCGAAAAAATCGCCCGTAAGTTCTAGGTTTTTCGCCACCCTCCCGGAGTCGTCGAACACATGAATAATCGCCGGATGCGAGCGCGAGAAAAATCTCGCGTAGTTCAGCGCTTCGGCAATTGCTTCCGGTCCCTCAAACCATAGCAAACCCAAAGGCAATGAGTCGCCAATTAGGTCAAAGCCCCGGCGATCTTTGCGCGGGCGAATCTCGTAAACGTACTTTGAACTGGACATGACATCGGGCGGCAAAGCC
>JBKPMH010000272.1:0-14097 GCA_046732035.1 Verrucomicrobiota bacterium | reverse complement strand
AAACAAAACACTGCGTCATTACCCCAACCCGCAAGTATCGCAGCTGCCATTGCTCGAGAGCCATCTGAAAGACATTCGCCACGACAAAGACCAGGTCAGGAAGCAATTGGCAAAAGCACAGCGGTAACCATTAAAACGTGGAGAGCCTGATGGTGCCCGCGATTAAAGTTGTACGGCGACGAGGTTAACCATTTAATGAATTTCGCAGCAAGCGGGTTGGGAACGCGACGCATCGTTAGCTTGTTTTGTTCTGCGGTTATCGGCGTTGTCCCATTGGCGTTAGAAACAAAGGCGCGAGCCGATGAGAAGCCCTTTGAAGTATCCGCCGTTGTCCTTGCAGGTCGCTGCGTGAACGAAATTGTTCCAACGAAAGCATTAGGCGCCGGCATTGACGGCCACGAACAGGGAGAATGCGCCCGAATGTTAACAGACAAAAACATCGATGAGATGCGATCAGCCGGATTGGGTCCGCTAACCTATCGCTTGCGGACCGAGCTTGCGGGCGAAGTTTGGCACTGGAATCCGCGCGGCATCTGGAGCGATGCAACTCATCAATGCGGCTACTGGACATCCGACGACTCGCTTGGCGAGCCAATTAACCTTTCTTACGGTTACCGCTTACCCCGGCGCGGAAACACGATTGATCAGGCAAACGATGACGGATACTCCCGCCTGGATGATGGCGACCAGAAATCATTTTGGAAAAGCAACCCATACCTTGATTCTTATTTCACAGGTGAAACCGACGGTTCTCACCCGCAATGGATAGTGATCGATCTGGGCGCGCCCAAATCGATAAACTGCGTGCGGATTCATTGGGGCGCGCCGTACGCCACGCAATTCAGAGTGGAGTACTGGAATGGCGAGGATCCGATGCATTTGCACGCGGATCGAAAAGACAACTGGCGTCTCTTTCCAAACGGCGAACGGAACGACGGATCGGGTGGTGACGAATCTGTGCGTCTATGCGGAAAACCATTGTCCGTTCGTTTTGTGCGCGTCACGATGAGCCGGAGTTCGCAAACAAGCGCAGAATCTTCAAATGACATTCGCGATCGGCTCGGATTTGCGGTTCGCGAAATTGAGCTCGGCGCCCTTGATGGCAATAATGGATTTCGTGATTACATCCGTCACCTGCCAGATCATCAACAATCGGTGTTCTATGTGTCATCAACCGACCCGTGGCACCGAGCCAATGATATCGACAACAACATTGAGCAACCAGGCCTCGATTTCACTCTGCGCAGCGCGCTCACAAACAATTTGCCCGTCCTTATTCCCGTCGGGGTCTTGTATGATACGCCGGAAAACGCAGCAGCGGAGATCAGCTATCTCCTGCGGCGCGGCTATGACCTGGCAGGAATAGAATTAGGCGAAGAACCCGACGGTCAATGGGCGTCACCGGAAGATTATGGCGCGCTTTACACACGAGTCGCGCGTCGACTTGCTGGGTTGGCTCCGCACTTGAAACTGGGAGGACCGAGTCTGCAGAATTTCAATGGCCGGCTTCTCACATGGCCCGACATATCAGGCAACCGGTCGTGGATGAACCGGTTTCTCAGATTTATCGGCAACACGAAATGCGCTTTCGATTTTTTCTCTTTCGAATTTTATCCGTTCGACAACATCTGTGCCGATGCGGCGCCGCAGTTGTTGGAAACTCCAAAACGGCTTCGCGAGATGATAACGAGCTTGCGAAGGGATGGCGTTCCTACGGAAATTCCATGGCTAATGACAGAGTATGGATACTCCGTGTTTGCAGGCCGTCATGAGGTAGATATCGAAGGCGCGCTTTTCAATGCAGATACGGTTGGAACGTTTCTAACTCTCGGCGGCTCCAAGCCCTACCTGTATGGATACGAACCCAACTATCTGCAGGATGAGCTGAAGTGTTCGTGGGGCAATCTCATGATGCTTCAGTTGAATCCAAACAGCGACCAACTGTATCGGTTGTCCGCCTATCATGCGGTTCAACTCGTTACAAAAGAATGGATGCAGCCAACAAACCAAACACACGAGATCTTTCCCGTAACCGTAACTCAGAAGAACCCGAGCCTGCAGGACGTAGTGACCGTCTATGCGGTTCGACGACCGGATAAACAATTGGCGTTACTGGCAATTAACAAGCATCGAAATCGTGGTGCACGGCTGAATGTGGGGTTCACCTCTGACGGACACCGACAACTAAGTTTTGCAGGCGAAGTGGCAGCAATCCAGTTCTCCCGGGATCAGTATCTTTGGCAAGATGATGGAGCGGACGGCCACCCGATTCGAAGTCTTCCGTCCGTGACCTCCATACGAAAGGCGTCCTCTAGCTACGAATTACCGCCGTATTCACTGACCGTTTTACGCGGAAAAGTTTCAGACTGACTTGCACAATCGCACGCGACCTACTTTTGCCGAACGCCGTGGCATCATCTAGACGAGAGGTTTCTTCGACCAGATCCGTGGATCGTTCCGATCGCCAGCTCCCGGTTAGGGAGGGCGGGGCGTGCGAGTAGGCCGTGGCGTCGCGGTCGGCAGTGGTGTAGGCGTTAGCGTCGGCGCTGGCGTCGGCGTTACAGTTGGCGCTGGCGTCGGCGCGGGCGTAACAGTAGGTGTACCTGTGGAAGCAGGAGTGGCACTCGGCACAGGACTAGGGGCCGGAACAGGAGTACCGTTAACGATCAGATTTGCTTCCTCGCCTCCCTCGTTTCGTTCTTTTTTATAAGTGACAAGAACCGTGGCGCCCGCTACCGGAGGAATCTTCGCTTCAGTCGGGCCCGCAATCGCCACTTCGTTTCCGATTTCAGGGAAATTTTGCGAATTAATGCCTGTACTGGAATCAATTCGAGTCGCGGTAAGAACATCCGCGATCGCGTCAGCATTACCGCCCAGCGGCACACGGACGACCGCGTGGTCCGTGCCTCCTTCCTGAGTAAAATTTGTGATCTTTAGAACGCGATCTTCAGGCACTGGGATTGAAAGAGTTGAGCCTGTAATGATCTTGCTCTTAAATCCCTCGTCGTTCGGTTCCTTTTTATAGGTGATAAAAAGCGTCGCACCGGCTATTGGAACCACGTTCGCTTCAGCCGGACCCGCTATGATCAGTTGGGTACCGACTTCCGGGAGATTTCCCGAATTAACGCCCGTGCTAAAATCGATTCGAGTCGCGGTAAGGGCATTCGTGGCTCCGCCAGCATCGCCGCTCAGGGTCACACCGACGACCGCTCGGTCGGTGCCTCCTTCCTGAGTAAAATTTGTGATCTTAAGGACGCGATCTTCAGGGACCGTGATTGTGAGCGGCGAAGTGGTAATGACCTTGCTCTTGAATCCGGCCGCGAAAACAAAGCCAGTACTCAGGAACAGCAAGGCAGCCAACCACCGGCTGAGATGCAGTTTGTTCGTCATATGCTCGAACACTGTCTGAGCAAATTAAAATCGATCGTTCTCACGTCAACGGCTTGTAATCGATAACTAACCCAAAAATTTGAAGAGAGGAATCACGGATTATCATCCGTTGTTGCAATACCTTCACGCACTTCGTAGCGAAGCTCCACTGTGCCGCTCTTGTACGCTTTTACTTCGACCAGATGGAGGGCAACGTCGCTGTCGAGGTTTTCGAAGAACCGAATTCCATCACCAATTAAGATAGGCAGGACCGAATAGCGAACTTCGTCAGCTAAGCCGCGACGCAGGCATTCGCCGGAAACCAGACCGCCTCCAACGAACCAAATGCTCCGGAACGCAGGTCGAAGCCGCTTGTTCACGAACTGCGCGAGATCGCCTGAGTAGAACTCGACAGTATCCCGGGTTCGTGGCAACTCGCGACTAGTCAGAACAAAAGTCGGTTTGTCGCCGTACGCCCAGCCGAATCCTTTCGCTTCAAAACTCAACGCAAGCTCGTAGGTTTTCGAACCCATGACATAGCAGTCGATGGTTTTTAGGAACGCCTCAATAAATCCTGCCTCCAGAGTCGCACCGTCTGCGAACTCGTCTGAAATCTCGAGCCAGTCGACCCGCCCGTCTCTTCGAGCGATGAAGCCGTCGAGGCTCGCCGCCATGTGAATCGTTACGCAAGACTCAGCGTTTGGCATGATCTCAGTCTGGAGTCGATGGCACCGTCAACAGTGCTCGAACTACGGAGCCGGCGGAGGTGGCGGCGGCGGAGTTTCGGGGGTCGGAGTTACTCCTGGCTTAGGCGTGTTGTTTTTGCGGGACAGGCTTTTCTGTAATTCCTCCGCGATTCGTTGTTTGACCACATTCTGAATGGCGTCGGAAAATGAAGCTGCAGCAGTCGCGGTCGGTTGGGGCGTTGAGGCCGCTTTGCCGCTATTCACTGAGTGCATAATCGCTGGCGTGAAAATTATCGACACGATTGCAAGCACAAGCACCAATCCGGCGATCACAAAAATGGCGATTACAAGCGGAGAAATTCCTTTATGCGTTGGAGCGCCGGCAGCCGCAGCGCGCCGTACTCGTACTCCGGCGACGCACGACGGAGGCGCCGGGTTGCCGATTGTCTCGGCATAGAGATTAACCAGCGAAACGACAACTCCGTGTTTTACTTCCACGTCACCCAGCTCATGCAGGTAAGGCTGCCACCGACGATGCTGCGCCAGATCGCCTGCGAAGCGTTTGCTCACCAGAATGTGACCCGCGTCGCCGCAATCCATCACCCGGCGCGCGATATTGATTCCAACTCCGGAAATGTTTTCGCGTGCGTTAGCATCCCTGACGTATTGGACCGGTCCGCTATGAATTCCCATTCTTACCGGAAGGCTCGGTTGCGCGCGAAGAGCCCGGCTGACCTCCAATGCGCACTCTGCAGGCCCTTCCACGGAACCGGTGAACACCAGGGCCATGCCATCGCCGGTCGGCAACGTGATTAGCTGTCCAGCTCGTTCCGCTTCGCGCACAGCTTCGGTGCTGCGGACAATCTGATTCAACTCCTGAAGCGCTTCTGATTGTTCGTCGGTTAGTAGCGTGGAATACCCAACGATGTCGATGAACAAAACATGCGCGATCTCCAGGCGCGGCTTGGTTTTCTCGTCGTCCTCCATTTGCTTGGAAATGTTAAGTGCACTTCATCGACCGCTCTAGACGATTTTTTCGGCCGCTATTTTCTCGATAAATGTGTAGCACTGCATGGGTGAATGTCGTGCCGAGTTGATTCGTTATGCGATTTTGGCGAAGAAAATGAGACCGCAGAAGACCAAAATCGCGAGAACGCCAGTCATCAAAGAATGCCTTCGCCAGGCCGGCTGAGTCACCGCACAAATCACAGAAAAAAGTAAGCTTCCGATCAGTCCGGCGCCCGCGATAACAACGCCCCAGGCAAAATGTCCAAGCGATTCCCAACCGCTTTCAAAACAGGCAAATCCGATGAGCGAACCGCCAACAATGAAGATTACAAAACCCGCAATCGTCGCTTTGAAAGACCAAGGCATAGACAAATGCACTACTTAGACCTAAAACAATCGAGCAGACTTGAAATCTGCAATACGGAGAAGGGATTGTAAGGCGAATCAGGCGCGAAGACCAGACTTAAAAGAAGTAAGCGCCGGAACAGTGGAACAACTTACATCGGCAACCCCATGGCCAAGCGGGCGGGAATGCATCGGTCGACACATCTCGACCGCCGGCGTCGGTTTCGGAGGCCTACCTGGAGCCTGACACTGCATAGGAAATTCTCTTATAACAAAATCATCCGCCAGCCGGATTCTTGGTTCGTCACGCTTTCAAATTTCACTCCAGACGATTGTAAGACGCTCTTGGGTTGTCGCTTGGATTCATTCGCAATGATTACAGTTTCGCCGCTGTTTTTTTGTTTTTGCTAAAACGGAAACAAACGCTGCAGCCATAACGAATTTTCCGCATCTGGGGCTTGCTCGAATTGCGAACAACCACTTGTCAATTCTGGAAATAATCTGGTTCTGGAAACCGCAACGATGCGGCAGCACCGGTTGGCCAGAAGCTGAATACCAAACTAAAACATCAAAGATCTGAAAATGAACAAACAAACCAACTCTAAAATCAAAGCACATCTTGTCCGGAGTGCGTGTTTTTTATCAGCCCTGGTGGCCATCTGTCTGATCCCGTTTGCATGGGGACAGCGGAATGCTCGAAGCGCTGCACCAGCCTTCAGTAGAGACTCCGTAGCGCGGGGTCCGCAAATTACCAATGCGCATGGCGCAACGCCCGCCACTTCCGGAAAACGGGCATTGCTGCCATTTGGCTTCACAGGCCCGCTTGGCGTGGTGTGTCCCTCCACGATTACGGAATCAACCAGTCAGACGGTTGTCGAGGGAAACTCAGTGGCTTGTAATAATGGAGTTGGTACTACTGAGAACCATTACTGGCGCGCGTTCGACATGAATACATTTACCGGCGGCCAACAATACGATATCACGTCAGTTTCCTTTGGAATTGAACTTGCCCAGTCTGGAGATGGAACAGGCCAGCCGCTGACGGTGAATCTGTACGCTAACAACACTGCACCGTTTCCGGGAGGCGATTGGCAGTCGAACCTGATTGCAACGTCCGGTACAATCAATATTCCGGACCAGGCAGGCACGATATTTGAAGTGGCTATAACAGCCACTGTGCCAGCTGGCACCCTGGAATTAGTGATGGAAGTAATGACCCCTGACGGGACGGCGGTGGGTAACTTATTCTTTATCGGCTCCAATGCTGATCCGGAAACCGGCCCAAGTTATCTTAGCGCTGCGGACTGCGGCGTGACCGATCCCACACCGACTGGCGACTTGGGCTTCCCGGACATGCACATCGTGATGAATGTCAATGGTAGCTGCCCTTCAGGTTCGCCTACGCCAACAGCCACACCTAGTCCGACCGCGACACCAACGCCAAGTCCGACTCCCAGTCCAAGGGCTACGCCGAGTCCGAGACCGCGTCCAACGCCCTATCCGCGTCCGACGCCTCCCGGCGCCACCGCCAGTCCGAGCGCTACTGCGACTGCAAGCGCAACAACGACGCCAAGTACCACCCCTACAGGGACGCCCGGTGTCACTGCAACTCCTAGCCCTACAGCGCCTCCTCGCCCTGCTCCATAATGCTTGCGGATTAGATATGTTCGGGAATTCGCGACACAACTCGCGAATTCCCATCCCGAACCACCGCTTGTTCTCGCAGCTAAGGCAACATTGTGAATCGCAACCAAAACCGGAAAGGAAGGCGTCACAAGTTGGTTAAATCCGGCTGACGATCTCTCGAGCAATTTACAAATTTTACGTCTGCGAGTCATTGCGGAGGCGATCTAACAACCCGGCGAGCCCATAACTGGCAGATAGAAGTTTCTTTTGAAGGCGCCTTGCAAGGAGCGCAGTAGGGGGCGGGCGGTCATCTACCTCGTGATAGGTGACCGCCCGTTATGTATCGCTCCTAAAGCTTGCTACGATGAGGGTCTTGATTGAATCACCGGCTCCGCAGTCGGCTCTCTTACTTTTCCGAGGTTGCTCCGCAACAGGCTTGAAGTCGAACTTACCCTTACCTTCTTGGTAAAGGACGCAATCGCTCCCAGCACGGCACCCACTCACGTGCACCCAGCCGCCCGGCATCACCACAACTGAACCAGGTCCGAAATCTTTGGCGGAGGTCGCGTCAGTGCCTGTGTACCACACTCCGCTAATAATTACGTTCTTTATCTCGCTGCTATGTGAATGCGACGCGTTGTCAGTGCCTGCGGGAACTTTACGTATCTGCGTGTAGGCTCCCGTTTTGGGATCGCCGGAAAGGACGGCAAATTGCATGCCTTTTCTTTCAGGCAATTCAACCCACTTCAAATCCTTGAACGACATCATGAATGGCGCCTTGCTCTCGTCCTTCTGCGTCGGCTTTTCGGCGAAAAGAGGCGCCCAAAGGCACGCTAGTCCCACTACTATGAATAATATTTTAATCGTAAACACGGTATCTACATTTCACCTCACTTGGATAACTAGTTTAAACATTTTTCCACCTTAAACCTACGAGAAGTTAGCCACCTCTGGTTCGATCGAGACTGCTTCATAGCACCGCATAGTTATCTTAGAGCTGCTTGCCTTAGCGTGTGCTATTCAACCTAATGCGGCTGCCCTGCTGGCAGGGCTGACGGAACAAGAATAACACCCGTGTTCTGCCGTGTTGCCGTAAATACGTACGTTTGTCCGTGCTGCACGTTCAGCACCGTCGACGTCGGCTGATAGTTCGGCACGGCCGACACAGTCAGCATATGACGCCCCGCCGGCACGAAATCATCGTAGCGGCCTCCCTGCACAATGTTGGCGGCTGTTCTCCCATCGATCTTAAGATTTAGACCCAAATTCCATCCAAAGTTCGGGGCCCGTAAAACAATAAGGCGTCCACCCGGCTGAGCGCCGGGAGTTTCAGTGGAAGGGCCCGGCTCTGCTGGATTCACGCCAGTTGCAGCAGAAGATACTTCCGATGCAGTGGAAGTGGGCGTTGGCGGGATTTGGTCGACCCCGTCTTCGCGCGGCTCTATTGCGTACTTTGCAAAATCACCAGGGGTTGGAGACGGCGAAATGCTTATCTCATGCGGTGAAGAATCCGCAGCCGCCTGCATCGGCGTTGCGGCTGGAGTCGGCACCCCGAGCTTCAACCGTCGATCGGCTAGTTCATATGCCGCACCAGCGGACGGGCCCATTTCCTGAAGTCTGCGCCACATTTCATTGGCGCGATCGTAAAGCTGCATGACATCGTAAGTCTGCGCTAGTTCGGCGAGTACGGCGGCATTATTTGGTTCGCTGTCCAACGCTTCCTGCAAGCGCTCGATCGCATTCGTGTTGTCACCCCGATCGCGTAGCTCGATGCCTTCCCGCAGCAACTGATCTACGAGCGACGGCCACGATCCAGAGGGCTCGGCAACTGCTTGCACCGGAGACGCCGTCAGCGTTGAAGAACCAGGTGATGGTGACGGAGAGGGAATAGTCCGTGTCAACTCGGTATGCCAGCGCGGCAGGCGAGCGGATATTTCGTCCTTGTGCCACCCTATCCACAAACCCAGTGCAAACACGAGCAGTATAATCGCGGCGGCTGCCAATCGCTTTTTGCTGAGTAGAAGCAACCTTCGGCCCCATCTTTTCCACATCGGAACAATGAGAAAGACCCACGTGGCAATGGCAAGTGCTGCGACCGCAACATGGCTCGCGATCGGGTTCAATTCTCGAAAAAACTGCATCGGCATAACGCCTCCTTCCACGGTGCCTGCGGAATCGTAAGAAACGCGCCGCGCAATCGCAAGCGCATGTCACTGCTGCGACGCGTAACCGTCCGTTGAAATCATCGGAAAATTGGTGTGATAGGCCAATAAGTCGTTGTTTGCCAACCGAGTCTCGCCTGCCCCCGAGCAAGTCCAGTTCTACCTGCGCCTCTGCGGAAAGGGTCTTACGCGAGCTCCTCGGCAAGTCCGATGATGATGCCCTCAGGGCCGCGGATGAAACAGAGCCGGTACATGTCCTGGTACTGAGCGACTTCGCCTACTAGCTCAGCCCCATGGGCCCGCAAGCGCGCGAGCACCTCGTTGACATTGTCCACGGCGAACATGATGCGACGTATGCCCAAGGCGTTCGCTGGTGCGTTCTTCGGCTCAGTTCTGACCGCTGCCGGCGTATGAAACTTGGTCAACTCAATCCGACCGTGGCCGTCTGGGGTCCGCATCATCACGATCTCGGCTCGAACGTTCTTGAGCCCAACGACCTGGTCCACCCAAGGTCCCTCGACTGGCGTCTCGCCCTCCAGCTGCATACCAAGCTCGACAAAGAATGCCTTTGCGGCCTCAAGGTCGTCGACCACGATGAGAATGTTGTCCATTCGTTTAAGCGTCATATCGGTCCTTCCCCCCGCCGAATCTCATTCCAATGCGGCAAACAGCAAAAGGCTGGTAAGCCCGCTGGACACAATCGTAACCGCAGAAGGACCGTGACAGACGGTCCCGCTAGGATGACGCCGACGATCGCCGAAACGCAGGCAATCGCTGCGAAGAAAGCGGCCGTCGTGCGGTGTCATCTAACGAGAAGGAACTCAGCCACCGCTGGCCCGCCGCGGCTGGTAAACTGTCGCGAGCCGCTGAAGCTTTTCATAAAATCAGCCGTCGAAGACTCGCCGTGGCGAGCCGGTGGTTGGCTGCAGCGCTAGGTCAGGCGTCCTCCGATTGAGTCTTGTCGATCTGCAAAAACTCGACCGGCGCCCCATTGTCTTCGATGAATGCGACAGTGACGCCCGGGCTGGGGCTATTTGGTGCGATGATCACGTTCTTGCCCTCGAGTTCTTGCTCAAGATCGTCGACTTCAAAGGCCAGATGCGGAAGGCTCTTGACGAGCTCCGGATACGGCGCATCCGGTTCGTACCGAATCCATTCAATGTGGTACGAACTTTCTGTGTAACCACTCACATAGACTTTCAAATGTTTCAGATGCACTTCGCCGTCTCTTTTTTTCGTGGTCGGGATCCCGAGATGATGGTACTTCTTCATTTCAATATTCCTCTGAAGGCTCGTCAAAAGGCTAACGAGAGCAAGATGAGCTACCGCTGCCGTTGGAACAATACGGCGGGAAAACGGTCCGCAGGACGCGAACTTTACGGCGGGAGGTGCCGAGCACAGCGAGTGCGTCGAGGGAAGCCAGCGCCTCGGTTTTGGTGAAAACAGTGCGTGAGCGCGAAGACGCAAATCCCACCAGGGTAGCGGGCACCGGACCGGAGGCGAGGGTGTCGTCACAACAACGCTGACCGTATTTCGATCTGGGGCGCGTTGGCTGCATCAATTGGTTAGCTCTCATTGGGACTGCGCGTCGCTGAGTTCGATCCAAATGGATACATCAGAGGCCGCCGTTGGGAGCACAATGGAACACGCTCCTTCAACTGTTGTCGCGCTTCGTCTAGGAAATTCTGTCAGGTTCTCCCTAGCCGGTGACATTCGGGCTGGTGAGCAAGTGGCTGTTGGTCGGATGCATGATGTTGTCGAACGTCTGCGTTAGCGCTTCTCCTGAGAAAAAGGCGATCGCCAACAGCGGCACCGTTCCGGTATTGCGCAGGTCGTGCCGCACGTCCTTCGGCAGCACAAAGATGCTTCCCGCCCCAACCGGTGAGGAACTATCGTCGCGCTGCAGCTCACCGCTGCCAGCGATGATGTACTGTGTCTCCTCAAGGCTGTCGGTGTGCCAGCCCAGATGCCCGCCGGGGGCGATCGAGAAGGGAACAACGACCGTGTTTTCCGCGCCATATCCGCCATAGTACGCAAACGCAGCAAACCAGTTAATCGATGCGTCGTCGGGGCTCGATATAGCTACCATTTTCAGGTTGCTGAAGTCGCTTGATTTCATAGGTATCCTTCGTGGTAAGGCGACGTCGGAGTTTCTCTCAAGCTTCTTTGAGAAGGGAATCCGCGATGCACTCGAGACCTAACGACGCAGAGCCACCGCCGGCGCGACCGAGTTTCGCCGTGGAGTTCAAGTCATGTGCAAGCTACTCATCAAAACGCCCGGTGCTTAGCTGTAGCGCTTGGTTAGACGAATTCAATTTTCCGCAGCATGACGACGGATTCTTTATCGCCGACGTCTCGCTCATATATCGCCCATCCGTTCCTTTCATAAACTGAAGCGGTCACAGCGAGGCAGTCGATGAAAAGGTCTTTGATGCGTGCTCGTGCAGCGATCGAAGCGGCTTCATGGAGGATCATCGAGGCAATCCCTCGGCGACGAAAGTCCGGCCTGACGTAAACTGCAGCGACCCAGGGCGCATATTGAGGGCGATGTATGCAGTCGTTTTCGATGACGCAGCAACTTCCAACGGGTTCGCCGTTGGCCAGAGCGATCACGCTATATGGCACGGTATCCAGTTTGGTGTGGCTTCGGAGCCAGTTGTGAACAGCCTCGGGCGAGTCGCATCGCTTGCTCCACCACTCTTCGTAGATCCAGCCCCCAACGGTCTCGAGGTGCTCTGGGCACTCCGATAGCTGCTTAAGGGCGATCGTCATTCGGCGGAACATTATCGCCTAACGGAAAAACGGCGGGAACGGTTCGCAGGGCGCGAACTTTACGGCTGGAGGTGCCGAGCACAGCGAGTGCATCGAGCGAAGGCAGCGCCTCGGTTTTGGAGCCAGCCGGCCGGCGAACGCTTTCGGAGTTGGCTTCATCAATTGGTTAGACGTAATACTCACTTCGTCCCTGAATGATCGGACCCGGCCGCAATCTTTAGGATCGCGTCGACAGCTGCAGTGAGACCGCCATCAAAGTCTCCCCGCTGAAAGCGAGGCCCGAGCTGGTCATCGATAATTTGTTTACAGAGAGCATCTGTCAACACGCTGGTTAAATGGCGGCTCACCTGAATACGCATCGTACGATTTTGGACAAAAACGAAGAGGGTAACGCCGGCGCGCGCGCGCGTATTCTTCCCGCGCTGGCCAACCCCCCACGCATTCGCGACCCGAAGAGTGTAATCATCCAGCGATAATGTAGATTCCATCTTCGGGAAAACGGCGACGACTACTTGATTGCTCGTGATCTTGTCGAACTTCGCCAAGCGCTTATTCAGAGCGTGCTGCGTTGATTGACTGGTAACTCCCGCGTAGTCGTTAAAGTAATTCTCTGGAACGGGCGGCAGCTCTTCGCCTCGCCCGCGACAAAGCGCAACGAAAAGGGCGACAACAACGACGCCAAATTGCTTTGCTTGGCTAGAGCTCGCTGTCATTTTCGTCTAACGAAACACAAGATCAGCGACCGCGAGCCCGCTGCAACGTGCCAGGCCGCCACAAGCGTGGATGGCAAACACGCCGATTGTGAGTCGCACGCTTACTCGCGGTTCGTTGCATCCGCCTGTTAGGCCTTTGATGGTGGATCCAATTTGTAAGCAACATACAATTTCGGTTCGGGATTCTTCGCGATGATTGCTTCCACTACTCCCCGAAACTCATCCGTTAACCAATGCTTTCTTGTCGTCCACCATTCTTTTACTCCCGGGTAGGCGAAATAGTCACACATGGTTCGTTCAACTTCTTCCCAGAGCGCTTTCTCCAGCGCGCCGTCACGATAGTAAATGAACATTCCCTCACAATTTCTCGTGTATCGGGTGAAAAACGCACTAAACCTAAGCTTGTCCGGTCCATCAAGGCTTTCGAAGGAACGCATACCTTGCAGAAAAAGCACTGCGAATTCGCGGTTTTCCTGGGCGGTTCTGACTAGCTCGCTCCACTGCGCAGTCAGAATATTGATTCCCGCGCGCCGACGCTCTTTGTTCTGCTCCCGAATTTGAGCAGCAAGATAAACCAATGAGAGGATGACACCAATGGCGGCGACCACTTGCCCGATCGCGGAAAGCATTTCCCAGTTCATGAAGAACGGAGTACACCTAACGAAACCAAACTGAGCGACCGCTGATCGGAGCGGACTGTGCTTCGGGTTTCAGTATTGAAGTCATCGAAAGTAAATCTTCGCGCCGGTCAGCGGTTCGCTCGAGCGCTTGGTTAGGCGCGGAGGCTGGCAGCATGCTGGTCGAAATCACAACGAGCGGCTCTCCCAGATCATCGCTCCAACTAAGGCGACCACAAAGACCGCGACTGCCGATAGAGAACTCCAAGGAGCAGGTGAAATGAGCCAATACGACATGATCGCCGATGCTACTCCAAATGCCAGACCGACATAAAAGCGCCAAGACACGCGTCCGCCAATGAGATCGGAGGCTACTTCAATGATGGCGTCTATTACTGACATGGCACGAGCGTCTTCGAGCGCAAGCTTGGGCGGCTCGACGGCGCGTTGCGGGTGTCGCTTCCGGCGCGCGTGCCAGTCGTGCTCACGCGTGAGGAGGTTCGCGCATTGCTGGCGCACGTTGCGCCGGCATACCGCCTAATCGCCGATCTCATTACGGGAGCGGTTTGCGTTTGCTCGAAGCACTGCGGTTGCGCGTCAAGGATGTCGATTTCGCTTACGGCCGCATCATTGTTCGCGACGGCAAAGGAATGAAAGATCGCGTAACGATGTTGCCGCGACGCCTGCAGCGGTCGTTGCGAGAACATCTCGCTCACGTCAAAGCCATGCACGAACGCGACCGGGCACTCGGTTTCGGCGCCGTTTATCTGCCGGGGGCGCTCGAGCAAAAATATCCCAA
>JBKPMH010000271.1:0-9417 GCA_046732035.1 Verrucomicrobiota bacterium | reverse complement strand
CAACGAAAGTCGCAGGCTAACCAAGCGATGGAGCGAACCCCGAAAGCGTTCGGGGGTGTACACTCCAATCCTTGAGATGACTTCTACACTTCCATTCCGAGCGATGCGCGGCCTCATCCGCCGTCGCTCATCTTATTCTCGTTAGGCGACTACGGGCACGAGATGCGAAAGCAATATTACTTTCGGCAATCTAGTCGAGGACTTCTCGCGTGGGACATTGATCGGCTGGTCGCGCTCAGCGCCGACTTCCCTGTTCTGCCGGTTCCGCTGAGCGAATTCGCGAGATTGGGGAGCCGTTCTCGTCTGAGTTCGACGAGCCGCCGACTTGGAAATCGATTGTCGAGCATATTCGACTCATAGACACTGCAGATCTGTGCTTTCCGATCATACTCTCGTCCGAAGGGCGGGTGATGGACGGCATGCATCGTGTGATTAAAGCTGTGTTGGCGAGCCGAGCGACCATTGATGCAGTCCGATTTACTACCGACCCAGAGCCAGATTACATTGACATAGATCCTACTCAGCTTCCGTATGACGAGCTTGTCTCTTAAATGTCTCCTAACCAAACGCTGCAACCAACCGATGGCCGTTCTGATGTTTAGTTTTCAGATGACTTCAACACGAAACTTCGCAGCAAGCTCGCCGCCGCGAGCGCTGGCTCAGCTCTTTCTCGTTAGACGTTAGACACCTGTATGATAACCGACCTTCGTTTCGCCCTCCGCCAGCTCGTGAAGTCTCCCGGGTTCACTTTGTTAGCCGTTATCACTCTCGCGCTCGGGATTGGACTGAACACTGCGATCTTTTCGCTGATCAACGATCTCTTCCTGAAAGGCCTCCCGTTCCAGAAACCGGAGCAGGTCCTGCATATCCTGACCAAGGCGAAAGACCGGACGGACGAGTTCCAGATGTCGGCGCCGCGGTTCATGCTTTATCGCGACGGGCAGACGATTTTCTCCGGCTTTGCTGCGGAGAATCAACAGGCGGCGACGGTGACGGGACTGGGCGATCCGTTGTCGGTGCCGATTTTCAAAACGACCGCGAACTGGTTCGACGTGCTCGGAGTGCGGCCAATTATGGGACGAACCTTTCTGCCGCAGGAAGAAGAAGGCGCGGATGTGGCCATCATCACGGACCGCTTTTGGAAAGCGCGGTTTGCCGGCAGTCAGGACATCATCGGGAAAACGATCGTGCTCGATGGCGTGACCCACACGATCGTGGGTGTGATTCCGAAGATGCCGGTCTCGTGGACGGGGACCGAGCGCGCGGACATCTGGACGACAAAGCCGATGGTCATCCCAGGATTCTCGCAAGAGCAGATGATGCGCGGCTCAACCTTCCTGCGCGCGGTCGGACGCCTGAAGCCGGGCGTCACACTTGAGCAGGCGAAGGCGGCGCTGGGAACGCTCGAGAACAGTTACCGCTCGCAATTTCCGGAGAAAGGCGACGCGCAGTTTTGCAACATCATCAAGACGCTTCCGGAAGATGTAACGGAGAATTTGCGCCCGGGATTCGCGACGCTGCTCACGGCGGTCGGGTTCGTTTTGCTCATCGCCTGCAGCAACGTGGCGAATCTGCTGCTGGTACGTTTCAGCGGACGGCGCCGCGAGATTTCGCTTCGCCTGGCGTTGGGCGCGACGCGCGGAAGTGTGCTGCGACTTTTTGTTTTCGAAAGCGTGATGATCAGCCTGTTGGCGGGAATTCTCGGCGCGTTCCTGGCGTGTTGGTTGGTTCCGCTCGTCCCGAAGCTAGCAGCGAACTTTCTCCCGATCGAAGAGGGAAGCGCCAGCGCGCTCTCGGTGCCGGTGCTCTTGTTCACGATCAGCCTCTCACTGCTGACCGGGCTCCTGATGGGGCTTTATCCGGCGTTGCAAAGCTCGCGCGCAGATCTCGTCGACGGGCTCAAGGAAGGCGGCCGCGGCACGCAAGGCAGTGTGCGGCACCAGCGGTTCCGCAAAATTCTCGTCGGCGCTCAGGTGGCTCTCTCGGTTACGCTGCTCGCGGGCGCGTCGTTGCTCATCATGAGTTTCGTGCGCCTGAGCCAGCAGGATCCCGGTTTCAACACGGACAAACTCTGGATCGGAGTCACGGCGCTGTCGCAGGCGCAATATCCGGATCAGGCGAGCCGGGCTCGTTTTGCCGAACAATTGCAGACCGTGTTGCGCGGAACTCCGGGGTTTGAGGACGTGATGTTGAGCAGCGGTTTTCCGCTCTTTGGCAACCCGGGCGCGACTCTTTATACGCGGCCCGAAGGCGACGTGCCTCCGGTTCCCGAGCGAAAAGGCGCGCCGTCGAACGACATCATGCCGGGCTGGTTTCGCGCTGCGGGCATTCCGTTGATCGCCGGCCGCGACTTTAACGAGCAAGACGTGCTTGATCATCCGAACGTCATCATTATCAGCAAAGCGGGCGCGAAGACGGTGTTCGGCGACGAGAACCCGATCGGCAAAACGTTGCTGATCACGAACCGCAGCGTGCCGGTCGAGATTGTCGGGGTCGTCGGCGATGTGCGCTCGGTGCAATTGAATCAGGCGAACAACATGGAATTTTATCGTCCGTTCGCGCAGGAGAATTCCCCGTACCTCAGAATCGTGGTGCGCAGTCCTCTCCCGCCGGAAACGATCACACGCTCGGTTAAAACGGCGTTGCGCAGCATCGATCCGAACCTTGCTCTAGTTTGGCCGCAGCCATTCAGCGAGATCATGGCGCAGGCGCTCGGCCAGGCCAAGCTGATGATGGCGTTGTTAGGCGTATTCGCCGGGGTCGCGCTGCTCCTTGCGACCGTTGGAATTTACGGCGCGGTCGCGTACAGCGTCGAGCAACGTATCGCCGAAATCGGCGTGCGCATGGCCCTGGGGGCGCAGACGCGCGATGTCGTGCGGTTGATCGTGCGCCAGGGAATGACGCCGGTGGTGTTCGGACTGGCGATCGGCATTGTTGCTGCGTTCGCATTGGGCCGATTGATCGCATCACAGCTTTTTGACGTCTCCGCACACAATCCTGCCCTTCTCGGCGGCGCGACCATTCTACTCGCGGCTACTGCGCTGTTTGCCTGCCTCTTACCAGCTCGGCGCGCCGCGCTTGTCGATCCGGCTCAGGCGTTGCGAACTGAGTAATTCGCATGAACGATCTGCGCTTTGCCTTTCGTCAGCTTCGCAACGCGCCGGCTTTTACGGTTACAGCCCTCGCGACCGTTGCGATCTGTCTCGGCGCGAACCTCGCTATCTTTGCGGTGATCAGCTCCATCTTGTTAAAGCCGCTTCCGTTTCCGCAACCGGATCGGCTCGTCACGATTTACAATAGTTATCCTAAAGCTGGTGTCGAAAACGATGGCTCATCGATCACGAACTATTACGAGCGGCGCGGCAACATCCCGGCCTTCGAGAGCCTTTCCATGTTTATGGAGAGACCCGAAACTGTCGGCGACCCAGGCTCCATGCAACAGGAGGAAATCGTGCGCATATCGCCGGAATTCTTCACGACACTTGGTGTTAAGCCCGCCATCGGTCGCAACTTCACTGATAAAGAAACCGATTCCCAGACGAACGTGATTATCCTGACGGACGGATTTTGGCGGGAGCGTTTCAATTCCGATCCAAACATTCTGGGCCGTGATACCCGCATAAACGGTATTCCAAGAAAGATCGTTGGCGTTCTGCCTCCTGGTTTTCGTTTTCTCTCGTCCGAAGCGCGCGTTTTTCTTCCGATAAAATCCGATATGGAACAGCGTGGACCGAAAGCGCGCCACTCTGGCGGCGGCGATACGCAGATGATCGCGCGCTTGAAACCGGGCGCGACGTTCGCGGAAGCGCAAGCCCAGATCGATGCACACAACGCCGCCGTCGAGGAAGACAACCCTGAAGCGAAAATGATGGCGGAAGCGGGTTTTCGATCACTCGTTAGGCCATTGCACGCAGAGCACGTCCGCTCAATTCGTCCAACCCTTTTGCTCATGCAGGCTGGCGTGTTTTTTCTTCTGCTCATCGGAGCGGTTAATCTGGTCAATCTCCTTCTGATTCGAGCGAGTGGCCGCGCGAAGGAAATGGCGATCCGCCGATCGATGGGCGCGAGTCGCGCGCATATTGTGAGACAGGTGACAATCGAGACGGTGTTGCTCACGTCCTTCGGTGGCGTGTTCGGATTGATCATCGGAGCGTGGGGAATTCGGCTGCTGGAGATTCTTGGCGCAAATCGTTTGCCGCTCGGCGCCCACATCGCGTTCGATGGCTGGCTCGCATTAATCGGTTTCGCCGGTGCGATTCTCCTCGGAGTCGTCATTGCGATGCCGATCGCCTGGTTCAATCTTCGTACTCATCTCGCAAACGCGCTGCAATCGGAATGCCGTACCGGCACGGTCAGCCGCGGCGCGCAAAGGCTCCGCCACGGATTTATCGTCGCGCAGATCGCCCTTGCCTTTATTTTGCTCGCAGGCGCGGCGCTCCTCGGGTTAAGCCTGAGAAAAGCGATGGCGGTCTCGCCAGGATTTCGCTCAGATCACGTTCTCACCGGCGAGTGCACCCTCTCATGGGATCTGCAACGGGAGCGAGTCGCCATCATCGATCGCTTGCTCGAATCCATTCGCCAGCAACCGGGAATCGCTGCCACCGGAACGATCACGAACATTCCGCTAAGCGGCGACAGCGGCAAAACCGCAGTCACACCCAAGGGTTATGTGCCACCTCCGGGTCAATCAGTGCATGGCCATTATTCCTATGCCGTTCACGGCGAGTACTTCCAAGCCCTCGGTATTGACCTGCGCGAAGGACGCTTCCTCACCTCGGCAGATTCCCACCGCGCGGAACGCGTCTGTGTGGTGGACGAAGATTTGGCCCAGCGTTACTGGCCTAACGGCGGCGCGCTCGGCCAAAAGATCGCGCTCGGCGACGAAAAAGACGACGCGCGGCTGTTCACAGTTGTCGGCGTCGTCGGCGCAGTGAAGCAAGCCGCGCTCACCGAAGCGCAGGGGCAAGGCGCGGTTTATCTGCCTTATGCTTATCGCGACAAGCAGAGTATTTTTATCGTCACCCGTACAAGCCAGCGCCCGGAAGCGTTCGCCGAGACACTGCGCAAGCTGGTGCGCGCAGCGCATCCCGCACTCGCGGTCGATAACATTCGTTCAATGGACACGGGCGTGGCGGACAGCTTGATCACGCGACGCTCGCCAGCATTACTCGCTGGAATTTTCGCCGGCGTCGCTTTGCTGCTGGCGGCGATTGGAACCTATGGTGTTCTTAGCTTCGCGGTTGCGCAACGCCGTCGCGAGATTGGCGTTCGCATGGCGCTCGGCGCGCAGCGGGAACAAATCGGCGCGCAATTCCTCTCGTTAGGCCTGCGGCTTTTCGTTTTCGGAGTCATTGTCGGCTCGCTCGGGGCGTGGCTGGCAGGCAAAGCAATGCAAACTGTTTTGTTTAACGTGCCGCCACTGCACATCGCCATTTTTCTCGGTACCGCCGCGATTATGAGCGCGGTCTCGCTACTTGCCTGCCTCATTCCGGCGTGGCGAGCGTCTTCGGTGAATCCGGTGGAAGCGCTACGCACCGAATAGGAGCCTACAAATCACAGACGCTGTATTAGCGGTAGCTGAGCTTTGTCTCGTTAGCTCACTGGACACCATCTCGGTTACTTAGACCAAGAGCGACTCGAAAGTGCGCGACCTCGCAACCTGTAGAATCCTACCGGGCGTGGCGCCCATACAGTAATGGGTAGCTAGTCTACTTTATCGGAACCCATACGCCAGCGCCCAATGCGTGCGGGCTTCTGGCGATTTCTCGACGCTAACGATGATAAAATAACTGCCTGTGGTTTTCGGAATGACGTGCGCAGCCGCAGAGTGGCCTTTCGCCCAACTGTCTGGTTGTTCGGCGAGTTCTCCGTCCGAATTGTAAATATGAACGGACACCTTTGCTCCATCGACTTCTGTGCCCAGCCAAAACCAATATTCATTTCCTTTAAACAATTGTTGCCGCACTGCTTTCTTTTCACCCGAAGCAAGGTCGCCTGCCCAGTAATCCTCACGGATCTGAAATCCTTGTTTTACATAGGGTTCTGCCGCCAGAAGAGCAAATGCCCGCGCGTACACCGTGGTGGGGTCCACCGCGGCGAAAATGGGAGACCCTGGCACAACGATGGCCGCCAACAGGGACGTCGTGCAGAGAAGGGCCTTTGCGAAAGGGTTCACCCGAAATTTCTCACCCTTTCTTGATAATGTCGTTGCCGAGCCGCGTAGTGATCCCGTTGACCTTCTTAACTGATTCGGCAGAAATGCGAGCATTGCCCACGATTAGATTGACGTGCTGGGGAACCTGCCACCATGCGCACAGCGCAAGGCCAAAGACCGCAGCTCCGACTGAGTTCAAACGTTTCGTAAACAGCACTATTGCGAGCTTTGAATGTTGATTTCGAGTTCCTATTTGGAAATTTAGTAACCGAACCTAAGCAGAACCGCTGCCCTGCACAAATGCCATTCGAGATGTTGTTTGGTGCGCCAATTTTGCATTCTCATATGGCCCTCTTCGTATTGGGGGTCTGTGGTCGACATGGAAGTTCCTTCTGCCCGTTAATACAATGACATGTAAGCCATCAATGAAGTCGACAGCAGTCCGCTACGCGGGCAAGTACGAAGGAAAAATTATGACGCATGAAGTAAAGACAAAGCTCGCTGCCACTTGGCGTGGCTTAAGATGTTTTTTGCCGCAAAACACACTTCAGGCTTCCCGTCCATGTCGCTCCGCTTCCCGCCGACTCCATTCTCTTTCTCGTTAGGCGGCAGCGCGAGAATGCCAACTGGAGGACAAAAGCGACCATGAAGTCACCCCTACAGATCACCCCGTTTTCGATCCAGATTGCGGCAGAGATCCTGTCTGATCTTCGAGAGCGCATCCGCAACACGCGCTGGCCCAATCAGGCACCACGCGCCGCCTGGGACCAAGGGACGGATCTAGAGTATCTAAAACAGTTGCTTGAATATTGGGCCGACGGGTTCGATTGGCGCGCGCAAGAGCGGAAGCTGAACGGCTTTCATCAGTTCCGCGCCGAGCTCGACGCCGTCCACATCCACTTCGTCCATGAGCGGACCAAGCAAAGGGAGGGCATTCCGCTGATCCTGAGCCATGGCTGGCCTAGCACGTTCGTCGAGTTGCTTCCGCTCGTTCCGTTCCTGACCGACCCAAGCGCCCACGGCATCGACGGTCCGGCCTTTGACGTTGTCATTCCTTCACTGCCCGGTTACGGCTTTTCTGAGCGGCCCTCGCAGATGCCCGTGAACTATGAGCGCGTCGCCGGGCTATGGCACCAACTCATGCGTGGCCTGGGTTACAAGCGCTATGGAGCTCAAGGCGGAGATTTCGGGGCCGGGATTGCCACATTCATGGCATTAAACAATCCCGAGCCAATGATTGGCATCCACCTGAGTAATCTGGAAATTGCTCCTTACACTGGAGCAGGGGCACGGTCACTGTCCGCAGCGGAGAGAACTTATCGCGAGCGCAACGCGGAATTCTGGCAGGAGGAATTTGGTTACAAAGCCATCCAATCTACGAAACCCCAGACGCTCGCATACGGACTCAATGACTCGCCGGCTGGGCTTGCCGCCTGGATTCTGGAAAAGTGGCGTTCCTGGTCTGATTCCCATGGTGATCTCGATCAGCGTTTTTCTCGCGATTTCTTGTTGACGACCGTGACGCTCTATTGGGTCACTCAGACGATCGCATCCTCGATGCGGGACTACTTCGACAACGATAACAAGCGATTCCAGGTCACGATTGGACCAGAGCAGTTCGTTAATGTGCCAACTGGCATTGCACTCTTCGTCAACAATTTTGTCGAAGAGGGAACACCTCCTCGTGAGTGGGCCGAACGCCTATACAACGTGCGCCGATGGACCCCGATGCCGAGGGGCGGGCACTTCGCTCCGGTCGAAGAGCCCGAGTTGCTCGCCCGCGATATCGCAGCGTTCTTCGCCGGTTTATGAGCCTGCATGCATGCAAATCGCCTAACGATGTGCTGCAGCCAACCACCGGACGTTCGGGGATGACTTCCACACTAAACTCCGCAGCAAGGCCCGCCAACGCCGTGACCTGGAAGCATTGAATTCGAGGAACGAACGTTCGTGATGTTTACCAACATTCGAATACTCCTCGCTGGGTTACCTTAATACATTTTATCAAATGCCAGAATTAATCGAGATCAGAACGAGGGTGTCCAACAAAGCGATGAAGCTAGTCCTGAAACAACATTCGATGGCGTTCTTGACCAGCTTAAGCAGGCAGGGTCACCATTTTCACAGTGGAAACGACAAACAAAATCGACCGGATTGAAGCGTGGTGCGGCTAAAGATTTTCCCGGTGCATGCGGCCAGTCACGAACGAAACGCAGAAGTAAGAATTAGAAAAGCGAAAGAGGTTTAGATTCGAGAGGGCTGCTATGCGTATCGCTGCGCTCTATGATATTCACGGAAATCTCCCAGCCTTGGACGCTGTCCTTCAGGATGTTCATCGAGCCAATGTCGACCAAATTGTTGTGGGAGGAGACGTGATTCCCGGTCCGATGCCTCGTGAGACGCTGGGACGGTTGCTAGATCTGAAGCTGCATACCCACTTTATCCATGGCAATGGCGAATTGGCCATCCTGGCGCAAATGGCCGCGGCGCAGAACGGGCCGGTTACGTACTGGGGCACGACCTCAGGCGCGCGTCCGCCAGAAAGTATCGTCGAAGTCTATCGCTGGACGGCCACGCAACTGCGGCCAGAATTCGAACCGGTGCTGGCGGGTTGGCCTAAAACACTCCAGATGGAGATCGACGGACTTGGCCGGGTGTTGTTTTGCCACAGTACCCCGCGCAGCGAAACAGAAGTCTTCACGCGTCTCACATCCGAAGACCGCCTCTTACCGCTCGTTGAACCCCTTCGAGTTGATGTCGTCGTCTGCGGTCATACCCACATGCAGTTTGACCGTATGATCGGAACAACTCGAGTCATTAACGCTGGCAGTGTGGGGATGCCATTTGGAAAACCGGGTGCGTATTGGGTTTTACTTGGACCTGACATTCAACTTCACCATACAGCGTACGACCTCGCGAAAGCCGCCCAGCGCCTTCGCGCCACCAGCTATCCGCAAGCTAAGAATTTTGCAGAGCACAACGTTCTGCAACCGCCATCAGAAACAGAAATGCTAGAAGCGTTTAATAAGGCGGAATGGAAGTGAGAGCGAATACAGCGAGACCACTCAGCGCTTAATGCTTGCACAACAGGAAACGATTGCTGACTCTCGCGTCGCTAAGGTGATCATTGCATATGACACATCTGAAAACGTATCTCGTAAATGCGAAGTGTTGTAGCCACGGCAGTGCCTGCCCATCACAAGGGGGGTCGCTGTGTCACGACGGACAACAACGCCGAAACGCCTTGACACCGCGACGCGGCT
>JBKPMH010000270.1:0-7762 GCA_046732035.1 Verrucomicrobiota bacterium | reverse complement strand
GCAGCATCGAACTGGGCCTTGCGATCCGCCTCACTGAATTTAGCTCTGCGATCGAGACCAACCTTTAACTTGGCTTCAGAGACCTTGCCCGCTTTTGTAAGGCGCACAGTGTACTCTCCCGGCACAAGTCGCGGACCTCGCACGCCCGCAAACGCAATCTGTGCGGCAGGTGGCACGCGTGGTGGTTTCACGCGCATTGGCCAGGTCACGCGATTCAGGCCGGGTCGTTTGCTGGCGGGCAGTTCATCGACAACTCGCCCAGAGGAATCCAAAACCTCCAGCTTCAGTTTTCCAAATAAATGACGCTCGCGCTGGTAGTAATTGATCACAGCCGCGTCAGGCGGGTTGTCGCCAACAAAAACCGCATCGCCGGAAGCCCAGCCGCCCGAGCCTTGGATCCGTTGCTGAACAGGACGAGCTGAAACAAACGCGACTTCCTGCGTTAGTAAGTCTGGCGTTAAGGCGCGTAAGGGTGTGATATCGTCAATGATCCAGATACCGCGGCCGTGTGTCGCAAGGACGAGATCGTTATCGCGCGGGGCGATTGCCAGGTCTCGAACCGCAACGGCTGGAAAATGGCTGCCTTTGAATTGTGCCCACCTTTTTCCACCATCAATGGAGACCCAAAGCCCAAACTCGGTCCCCAGAAAGAGCAGGTCTGGTTTGACCAAATCTTCCTTGATTACGTGCGCGTATCCACGAACGCCTTTGGCGTCCTGAGGAGTGACAAGCGGTGTCCAGGTTTTGCCGTAATCAGTTGTTTTGAAAACGTACGGCCCCATTTCACCAAAGGTGTGTCGATCAAATGCTGCGTAAGCCGTGCCGGCATTGAAGTTGCTCGCCTGCACCCAGCTGACCCATGAATTTTTTGGCAAACCGGGAACGTTGCCGGCGACGTTCGTCCATGTCTTCCCGTCATCGCGAGTGAGTTGAAGGTTGCCGTCGTCTGTTCCAACCCAGATCAGCGATTTGTCTTTGGGCGATTCACTAATCGAGTAAATCGTGGTGTGCATTTCCGCCGAGGAATTGTCCACCGTGACGCCACCCGATTGCTCCTGTTTCTGTTTTTCCGGATCATTGGTTGTCAGATCCGGGGAAATACGTTCCCAGTTTTGACCGTGATCGCGGGAACGAAACAGAAACTGAGAGCCGATATAAATCGTCCCCTTCTCGTTAGGCGAGAGTGCGATTGGTGTATTCCAATTGAATCTAAGCTTTTCATGGTAATTCGGCCTCGGCTTAATGTTGCGAGCTTCGTGCGTGTGACGATTCACCCTGCCGATCTCGCCACCCTGGTATTCAGCATAGATGTAATCAGGATCCGCCGGATCCGGAAACATCCAGAAACCATCCCCATTGTACATGTTTTCCCACTGCGCATTAGTTATCCCGCCCGGGTATTGTGATTCGCCAACGAAAGAACTGTTGTCCTGTAACCCCCCATAAACGCGATAGGGATCACTGTCGTCCACGCTAACATGATAGAACTGGGAAACTGGTAGGTTTTCAGCTTTCCACCATTTCGCACCGCCGTTGTAGGAATACCACATTCCGCCATCGTCTCCGGAAAAGACGACCTGCGTGTTAGTCGGATCGATCCAAACATCATGCACGTCGCCGTGCATCCCACCGAACCCGCCTACCACGGCGAAACTTTTGCCGGCATCTTCGCTGACAATCAGCGAGCCATCAGTTTTAAACACACGGTTGGGATTTTTTGGATCGACAATCAGGTTCGCAAAGTAGAATGGCCGCCAAACCATCCATTGACTTTTATCTCGCTTTTCCCAGGTCGCGCCGCCATCGTCAGAGACAAAGAGCGCACTCTCCGGCGACTCCACAAAAGCATAAACGCGATTAGGGTCTGATGGCGCGATTGCCACTGCGAGGCGTCCGTATGGTTTTTTGGGAAAGCCTTTATTGCTGTCCGGCGTGATCTCAGTCCAAGTTTTGCCTCCATCTTTGGAGCGAAATAGTCCGCTGGCGGATGGAGCGCTCGGGCTTTGACCACCGGAGCGATACTCCCAACCTTTACGCCGGAAATCCCACATCGCCGCAAACATGCTGTCCGGATTTGCGGGATCGATTGCGATATCGGTGCAACCGGTCGAAGGATTCTGTCCCTTTAGGACTTGGTTCCATGTATTTCCAGCGTCCGTGGTCTTGTAAAGTCCGCGATCGGTTGAATCACTCCACAGCGCGCCAGGAACCGCCGCAAAGATCGTATCGCCATTTTTTGGGCTAACTACAATCTTGGCAATTCGCTCGGATTTCTCCAAACCGGAATGCGTCCATGTTTCGCCGCCATCGGTTGATTTGTAGATGCCGTTGCCAATGGAAACACTGTTGCGTGTCCACGATTCGCCTGTTCCCACCCAAACGTTTTTCGAATTCTTCGGATCGAGGGCAACCGCGCCAATCGACTGCACGGGTTGTTCGTCGAACACTGGTCGGTATCGCGTCCCGCTATCGTCAGATTTCCAGACGCCGCCGCTGGCCGCGCCGACAAAAAGCGTGATCTTGCCAGATGGTTCGCGTTTTCCTGCAATTGCGGAGATCCGTCCGCTCATCGTTGCGGAGCCTATGTTACGAGCACCAAGGCCGGAGATGGTTGCTGAAGTGAATGGTGCATCATCCGCACGACAAATCGAGATACACAGGAACAGTAGCAATAACGTCGTGAACGCGCCGGAATGTGCCAGGACAGCATCCCCTCGCCGTTGATCATTGAATGTGCTCATCTGTTTATCAGCGCCGCGGTTGAGGAAGAGGCATTTGACCAGGGAAGTGAAAAATCGCGTCATCCACTGGCGCATTAGCTTCGACCTTGTCGATTATGATCCGTTGCTTGTCAGTGGCCCCCTTGCGTCCGAACTCGATCGAAGTCGGAACGAACACGCCGCCCACTTTTTCATAATCGCCAAGATCGGTCTCCACCTCTTCGTATGCCCCGTGTCTGACGCGTTGCGTCAAGACACGAATCTCCAGGAAATGATCCGGATCCAGATAGACGAAACTCACGTCCCCATTTTTCCGCGTTACTTTCAACTTGTGCGCTAGTGTCCCGTCGACGTCTTCCGTCCCCACATATTCCACCATATTTCCCTTGGCCTGCCAGTCGACCAATGGCCCATCGATCTCCGCGTCCTCAACCAGCGCTTTAACATCATCCGCAGACATTCGTTCGGGATCTTTGCGTCCAAAGAATGGGGAGACTCTCCATCCATCTTTGCCGTCATACGCTTCGATCTGAGTCATTCCTTGGAGCGACGCTTCAGTGCGCACGTCTTCGGGCCGCTTCTTGATTTGCGAATAGCTTAATTGGATCTGCCCCTCCTGCACGAGCATCTTGCCACTAAGTCGCAAGGTACTCAGACCGTGCACAGCGCTGGCGCCACCCTTCGCATCTATATTCTTAGCGACCAATTCATCGACCGTGGGCTGATGTTTTTCTTGCGCGAACGCGTTCGAAACCAGAAGAGTGGCGGAGCTCAATGCAATTAGAAAACGCACATGCATACTAATTTTTTTGACGAATAAAAGACACCGCATTGGCACCAATGTTCAAAGCAGGCGGTAATGCAAGCGGTTCTCGAAAAAATTATTGCGAACCCCGTGAATCAATTTTCGTGTCCGGAATTGTCAAAGCCGATTAAGCTTCGTAGCCAAAAAATCGTGCCTTCAGTCCGAAAAAACAAAACCAGATCCGTAGGGCGCGCCGCTGCCACTACGCGCCGTTCTGCAACAGAAGAACACCGGAGTAAACCGGATCGACTGAAATTCGCCCCACCATGTCTCTCGACCGCCCCGGGGCCTTGGCAGCTCAATAGTGCCATTGTCCTTCTTTGTATTGTTGGCACTGCCTTGCTGTATGCTGGTGATCTTCATCTCGGTTTTTTCAGAATCGACGATCAACAATACGTCGTTAGCAACCCATGGATACAGGGACTAACGTGGAAGAATCTCGTTCAGATTTTATCCCGTCCTTACTACCTCAACTATTCTCCTCTTCATTTGCTGTCGTACGCGTTTGACTACGCGCTTGCCGGCTTGCACGCATACGCGTTCCATCTGGCCAGCAATCTTTGGGCAGGGCTTGTTGCTGGACTCGTATACCTCGTTGCCCTTGCGCTGACACAACAACGGATGACCGCTGTAGTCGCTGCCTTGTTATTCATTGTTCATCCGGTCCACGTAGAAGCGATCGCCTGGATTTCCAGCCGCAAGGATTTAGTAGCTGCTGCATTCGTTCTCCCGTGTGTTATCGCGTACCTCCAATACAGACAACGCGGCGCGTTAGGCTGGTACATCGCTTCACTGCTTTTGTTTCTCCTGGCTTTGCTGGGCAAGCTTTCCGTAGCCGCTTTCCCCGCTGTGCTGGTGATAATCGATCTGGTGCTTGAAAAACGCCCCTTAAGTCGTTCGATCATAGAGAAGATTCCCTTCGGCATTCTGGTCATTTTGGTCGCCATAGCAGTGCAGCGCGCACAACCGAGCACAGGGTTTTCATCGGATCCTGCAATGCACGCAAAAGCCTTCCTTCAAAGCCTATGGTTGCTTACCGGGTTGGGAAGTTATGTTCTCTATCGCATTCCTCCGGCTCCTGCAGGTATTTTGGCGCAATGCTTGGGGCTAGGTATTCTCGTTAGCTTGTTTGTAGCGCCATGGCTTTTGCGGGCGCGTTATCCGATCGCGATTGTTGGCATTTACTGGATTCTATTTACCTATTTGCCAACACAGGTTCTGCCATTTAGTTATCCCGTAACTGATAGGTACCTCTTTTTGCCATCAGTCGGCGCGGTTATTCTTATTGCTTACTTGTTGGTTGCCGTAACCGATCACCTGCGCCAATGGAAGGGCGCAGCTGCAACAGCGCTTGTTATACTAGTTAGTGTAATTTGGACGGCCAAAACTGTCGGTTATTTATCGGAATGGCAAGACCCGCGATCGGTTTGGTTCGCCGCGACAAGAAAATCAGGTGACGTGCACGTGTTTTATGAGCTCGGATGGGAATACCGGGAGAAAGCGGCGAGTTTCGGCACGCGCCGACGGAATGCTCCTCTTTCTCCAGAGGAAGGCAAACGTTATGCTGCCATTGTCTGGAAGAATGACCCGCGACTCTCAGAGCTACTGACTGAATTGGAAGACAACCAGCACGCGGGACCACTTGAGCAAGCATTTAAGCAATACTTACTTGGTAGAGCGATGGACAACTTCGATGAGGCTGTCGCACGAAAGGGAACGCACATTATGCCAGACCTTTTTGTGAGCCGCGGAGTATGTTTTTTGGATCAAGATGAGATGGAATCTGCAAAGAAAGAATTTTTAACAGCAGTCAATGAAGCCTCGGAATTACCGTATTCTGACGGTCAACAGGAGGCCTTAGTTACGGCTTATTACAACCTCGCCGTTGCGGAACAGGGCCTTGGCCGTTCCAAGGACGCATTGTCGTGGCTTAAGCGCGCCGAGGAAATACAAGACAAGCTTGGTAGAACAGTTCTGCCCGAAATCACGCCTGCTCGTCAGAAGCTCGAATCCATGTCCCAGACATTACCCTAGTCGGGTCAATACTGTCCCGGCCTGAACGATGGTCTGAGGGCGTAACTTCTCATTCCGCACGCAACGCGATAGCCGGATCTACGGTGGCTGCCCGGCGCGCTGGCACCCAGGCGGCTATCAGCGCCGCGCCGCTCAGCACCACGAGGACGACAGCGTAAATTGAGAAGTCATGTGCAGTGACGCCATATAAAAGGCTGGCCATGAGTCGCGTTAGAAATAGAGAGCCCAACAAACCCGCAACCAAGCCCAATCCGACAAGTTTGAAGCTTTGCCACAAAATCATCTGCAACATGTCACTGCGCTGAGCCCCCAGCGCCATGCGAATGCCGATCTCTCTCGTGCGCTGCGCAACCGTGTACGCAATGACTCCATAAATTCCGATCGCTGCCAGGACCATCGCCACTCCTGCAAACGTGCCTAGCAACATCATATTGAAACGCGGTTGAGCGAGGGTCACGCCGATGCGTTTCTCTAACGGCTCGAGCGTTGGAATGTATAGGTCCTTATCAAACTCATGAACAATCCTGCGCAATGATGCCTGAAGGACTCCTGGATGATTTGCCGCCGCACGAATAACGACATCCATCCGCCGTGAAGGATCCTGCGCAGCCGGAATGTAAAACTCGGGTACCGGCTGAATGGCTAGCGATTCGTGGCGCGACGCGCCAACCACGCCAACAATTTCTTTTGGCGGTGAAGGCTGGTTATTTTCGCCATGGATTAGAACAATCTGCTGTCCGATCGCATTGCCCCCTGGAAAGAAACGCTGCGCAAACACGTCGTTCACGATCACAACCGGTGGAGAATTTTTCGTGTCGCCGGAATTGAAAATACGGCCACGTAACAATGGAGTCCCCATCGCGCGAAAATAATCCGGCGTGACTTTCAGGTTTGACGCCCCTAATTCCTGGCCAGCGGGTCGCGGCGGTTGACCAACAATCGAAAATGTCGATCCCCAATCATTGCCGGAAAATGGCATTGGAAACGCCGCGCCAGCGGCTTCAACTCCGGGAAGCGCGGCAAGTTTGGGCACTACCTGTTCGAAAAATTGTCGGTGTTTCTCCGGGTCTGGATATTTCGCCTTTGGTAAAATGAGCTGGGCAACGAGCGCATGCTGCGGATCGAAGCCCGGGTGTGTGGCGCGGAGATTAGCGAAGCTCTTCATCAACAACCCAGCACCCGCCAGAAGCAACAGCGACAACGCGACCTGCGTGACGACCAGAAAACGGCGCAGATGATGTGACTCAGGTCCTATGGCGCCACGATCGCCCGCTTGCAGCGACTCGCTCACATTTGGACGTGTCACTTGTAACGCCGGAACCAATGCAAAAAGAAGCGTGCTGATGATTGCGGCGCAAAACGTGAACACGAAAACAGGAGTATTAATCGCGATTTCACCGAGACGCGGAACATCTTGCGGACCGAAACCGCGAAGGAGATCGATTCCCCACCAGGCAATGAGCAAGCCACCGAGAGCGCCGAAAATTGATAAGATGAGACCTTCCCCCAGAAGCTGCCAAACGATTCGGCGGCGACTCGCGCCCAGCGCGGTTCGAATCGCGATCTCGCGACGTCGAGCGGTTGCCCGTGCAAGTAAAAGATTTGCTACGTTCGCGCAGGCGATGAGCAAGACAAATCCAACTGCGGCGAGAATGGTGACCAACGCCGGACGCACATCGCCGACGACATCATCATGCAGCGAGTATACGCGTTCAGATCGATTCGTGTTCGATTTCGGATATTGCTTCTCCAATCGCGCTGCGATCGTCTTCATTTCGGCGTCGCATTGTTTAACGGTGACGCCCGGTTTCATTCGGCCCACCATCCGAACAAAATGTGAGTCGCGATTGTTCACCAACTCCGGCACGAGCGGATGCAACGGAATCAAATACTCTGCACGCTCACCTTCGACCGGAAATTGGAAGCCAGGAGGCATGACGCCAAGCACAGTATATAGTCGCCACGACAGGCTGACCTGCTTTCCAACGATATCCGGATCGCTGTTGAAATAGGTTTTCCAAGCGTAATCGGTCAAAACCACCGCCCGCGCATCGACGGTGTCGTCTTCACGCGTATAAACACGCCCGCGGGCGGGCAGAACGCCGAGGACCGGAAAAATGTCCGAGGTGATGGCAACGCCCTCCATTTGCCGAGATTCCTCCGTGCCATTCAGCACGGCGCCTGTCCGAGTGAACGCGGCGAG
>JBKPMH010000269.1:0-23310 GCA_046732035.1 Verrucomicrobiota bacterium | reverse complement strand
ACACAAAGGGCGCCGGCCAGAGGAATTTCCATTTGCTTCGGTGTGGATCGAGAGCGCGTGAAGCCCCCCACCATGCCCATGGCAGCCATGTGAAGGCGCCCAGCGCGCCAAACCAATCCGTCGCGCCCCAGCAAATGATCCAACCGTTTAACGACGCGATCAGAGCGACGAAAATTGACAAGGGAAATGAAAATTGACGATCACGCGCGAGCAGAAATGCGCCTGCGGCGAGAGCGAAAAGATGGGCAATGGAAACGGCAGCCGCTTGCTGCGGAAATGTCAGCGGAAATTTCCAGACGACAACGATGACTGCGTTTACAAAAACCGAAAACACTCCGTACTGAAATTCTCCGGCGAGATTGCCGCAGACCCACGAATGAGGACTTAAAATCGGCCAATGGCCTTCAGACCAGCTGCGCGCCATGTCGGCGAACACGGGAAGAACAGACAATTCATAATCGTCATTCCAAAAAGCGAGCGGATCGTGCCAGAGAAGAATGAGACAGAAGGCAACAACAAGTGCGCCAGCGCTTAATGCGCCGGTGCCATCGTGTCGCCTCAGTGATCGATGATCGGCGATCGGTGACCGGTTTTTCACCTCACGATTCACGAGCACTGATCACGAGTCACCGTTCACTGGTCACTACAGGACGACCGGCTTCCCTTCGGTCATAACCAGAAGCTTCTCCTCAATCCCGTGTTCGCGCGCAGATTTGAGCAAACGTTGCGGCGGTTCATGAAGCGGTTCGAAGCCAAGCCGGAAAGTTCCGTAATGCATCGGAATCAAAGTTTTGGCTCGGAGTTCCAGAAATGCCTTCACAGCTTCTTCTGGATTCATGTGAACCTCCCGCCCAGTTGGAGGGTCGTAAGCCCCGATGGGCAGCAAAGCAATTTCTACGGGGTAACGCTCTCCGATTTCCTTAAAGCCCGGAAAGTAGGCACTATCGCCGCAGTGAAAAAGAGTTCTGTCATTCGCCTCGATAACGAAGCCGCCAAAGTCACGATGCAAATCAGCAAGAAAACGGGCGCCCCAGTGATGACAAGGCGTGAGCGAAATTTTTAGCGGGCCTAACTCCACGGTCTGCCAATAGTCCAGCTCGTGCACGATGTGGAACCCGAGGTCGTGCACGAGGTTGCCGACCCCCATCGGCACTACGATCGGTTGATTAGCTGCTACGCGTCGGAGGGTGCGCCGGTCGAGATGGTCGAAATGAGCGTGAGTCACCAAAACGAAATCAATCGACGGCAAATGGTGGATCTCGAATCCAGGTTGTTTGAGGCGTTTAATCACTTTCAGCCACTTCGACCAGTTTGGGTCAATCAAAACATTCGCCTCATGGGTCTGAATAAGAAACGACGCATGGCCAATCCATGTGATACAAATCTCGCCAGCTCTGATTCTTGGAAATTGCGGCGGCCGCGGCGCAAGATCGCCAGCTCGTTTAACAAAGAGCGACGGAATCAGGACGCTGGTAAGAAAATTGCGTTTGTGCCAGTCGGCGCGTGGCCGCAGCTTTACCCGGGTAGAACGCTTGGCAATTGCGCCCTCCTCGGGCTGGCGAACGATGTTTCTGCGGCTTTTTCTTGGGAAACGGATTGGCACAACGTTCAGACGATATGAGACAGTTAGGAAGTTAAAAGGCTTAAAAACTTACCGAATATTGCCAAGCAGTGCGATCGGGCCCACCTTTAAGGTTTCAACTTTGTAGGCTTTTACCCTTGTCACGTTATCCATTTCGGATTGAGTTGTTGCCTTTTATGCGAAGCTGCAAGATCCTCGTACCCCTCTTTTTGCTTTGTTCGATCGCGTTCGCGTCGGAGTCACGTTTGCCGTTCGGCACTGTCTTTAAAGGGCAGGACCAATTCAATCGGCTCGTCTCAAAAGCCAAATCGGGGAATTGGAAAGCCCTGGCCATCGGAGAACGAACTGCCGCGGTAGGGCAGGCACTGGTGGGAACGCGTTATAAGCATTTTACTCTCGAGATCGATAATCGGATCGAGTCGCCCTCAGTGAATTTTCAGGGGATGGATTGTTGGACCTTCTTCGAAATTGCTCTCGGTTTCGCCCGAATGCTAAACGAGCCAGAATCGAATTGGACTCCAGAGCGTCTGCTGCATTACATCGAAATGGATCGATACCGCGGTGGCGAATGCACCGGTGATTATCTTTCGCGCCTGCATTATCTGGAAGACTGGTTGTACGATAATAATCGGCGCGGTCTTGTTGAAGATCTGACCCGCGATCTGGGCGGGCGCAGCGTTCCACATTCCGCCCGAGAGATGACCGCGGGATGGCGGCATTATCGTTATCTCGCCGCGAACCGGTCGCTTCTAGGCCCCCTCGCGCGCATGGAAGCAAATGTCTCGTCGCGCCCGCTCTATGAAATTCCAAAGGAAAAGGTTGCAGGAATTGAATCGAAGTTGCGCAGTGGAGACGTCATCGGAATCATCTCGCGCGATCGCGGTGGCCTTCGTTCGACGGCACACGTGGGCCTGGCGCTGCGCACAAGCGACGGAGTCTTACACTTCATGCATGCATCGTCGCCGAGCAATTATGGCCGCGTAGTAATAGATTCCCAGCTTTCGAAATACCTGTATCGATATCGCTCTGACAGCGGAATCCTGGTGGCGCGGCCGTTGCGCTAGTCATTTTCGTGTTCGTGGAATTCGACGAGTAACTTCTCCAGCTCCTGCACAGCTTCATCGGCGTCCACTCCATGTGCTTCGAGCGTAGCCGCCGCACCACAATCGAGGTTAGCGCGTAGAACGTCGATCAGGCTGGAAGCCGAAAAGCGTTTGCCCTCTTTGACCAGCCAGATTTCCGATCGAAAACTCCGGACGCGCTTGACGAATTGTGCAGCCGGCCGCGCATGCAATCCGAGTTTGTTCGAGATACGAATCTCGCGTTCTGCCGAGGTGGGTACTCTCTTGTGGCCGAATCTCATGCCTGGCTGGTACCCCAACGCCGATGTAGAAATCTTTCGATCGGCGAAAAGAAAATTTTGTCGGCTAGCAATCCGATAACAACAATAACGATCATGATCCCAATCACCTGCTCCATGGCGCTCAGTTCGCGTCCATAATGGAGGAGCTGCCCGAGGCCAAAGCCGGTCAGGATGGTTACAAAAATCTCAGCGGCCATCAGGGAGCGCCAGGCGAAGGCCCAGCCCTGCTTCATTCCGCTTACGACGAAGGGAAGCGCGGCAGGCAGGATGACTTTGAACCACATGTGCAATCGCTTGGATCCCATGGTTAATGCGGCACGGCGATAAATTGGCGGAACGTTGCGTACCCCAGTTTCGGTCGCGATGATCACCGACCAGAGAGTTCCCATGACCACAACAAAAAGCATGGCTGCTTCCGTCTGACCAAACCACAAGAGCGCCAGGGGCACCCAGCAGACACTGGGCAATGTTTGTAAACCAAGGGCAAGGGTTCCGATTGTATCGCCGAATACTTTCCAGCGTGCCGTCAGCAATCCAAGCGGCAGACCCACGATAAGTCCAATCACGTAGCCCACCAGCAACCGGCGCATTGTTATTACTGTAGCTTGGAAGAGGGTCCCATCGGCAGCAGCACCCTGTAGGTACGTAACGACCTGACCGGGAGACGGTAGCAATACGGGCGACCAAAGCTTCGCGCGATATACTGCTTCCCACAGCAAAACGAGAACCGCGAAAAATGCAGCCGCCAGGAGAAACCGTTTCATTTAGCAGCAATACTTTCTGCCTGGCCAACGCTCTTCAAGGCCTTTGTAATTTGTGTCGCATGAGCGGCAAGATCGACACTGTTGATGTCACGCGGGCGCGGCAAGTCTATCCTGAACTCCTGCTGCATGCGACCAGGATGCGGGGAAAAAAGCAGGACGCGATCGCCCAGACATGCCGCTTCGCGAACGTTGTGCGTGACAAAGACGATGGTTTTACGCCGCGCTGCCCATATTTCTTGAATATCGCCGTAGAGTTGTTCCCGTGTAAGAGCGTCGAGAGCGGCAAATGGCTCGTCCATAAGCAGCACGCGTGGATTTGGCGCCAGCGCGCGAGCAAGAGAGACGCGCTGCTTCATCCCGCCGGAAAGCTCATGAATGTTGGCATGTTCGAATCGGCTAAGCCCTACGAGCTCCAAATAATACCTGGCGACCTCGAGGCGGTCTCTATTCGTCAGATTTGGTTTCAGCCTTAATCCGAAAAGAACATTTCCAAGGACGTCCAGCCATGGGAAAAGCGCGGGTTCCTGAAACATCACCAGCCGTTCGCGGCCGGGTCCTGTCACTGGTTTACCATCAGCGAGCACTCTGCCACTGTCCGGTTGTTCCAAGCCGGCAATAATATTGAGCAGCGTTGTTTTTCCACAGCCGCTCGCGCCGACCAGGCAAACGAATTCAGCTTCGGCAACGTTTAGGCTTACACGATCCAGTGCCAGGACAGATCCAGAGGCCCCTTTGAAGCTCTTCGATACGTTCTCGATAGCGAGCTTCGACGGTGCAATGACCTGGAGTTCCTCAGTGGCTGAGGAACGATGGCGACTAACTAGATGCATTCACGGAGTTTCGATCAGCTTCGATGTGTCTGTCGAGCCTTTCAAGAAACCCGCATCTTTTCCATCTTTTACTGCCTTTGCAATCAAATCGCGCGATACATCGCTTGTAAATTGAATCCGGCTCCACGCTTGCGCGACTGCATCAGGCTGGAAGTCGGCCCGTGTTTCTTCTTTGAGCTCCTCAATCAATAGCTTCTGCGCCTCTGCCTGATTCTGCTGAATCCATTTGGTCAGTTCCGCGTTTGCTTCTGCGATTTTTTTCGCCAAATCGCGGCGATCGCGCAGAAATTTTACACTGGAGACAAGCCACGTCGTGATGGTGTCCTTGTCCTCAAGAAAAACGCGTGCCTTGGCCTCACGCTCGAGACGAGTTACCCAGGGCTCGACCGTCCAAACGCCATCGACTCCACCACTTTGAAAGAGTCCCAGCTGATCGGGATTCGCGGTTGGAATAACCTTCACATCGCCGCCTGTTAGCGTGACCTTGAAACCCTGCTCTTTCAACCATGCCCGGCATGAAATATCCTGCGTGTTGCCGAGCTGAGGTGTGGCGATTTTTTTCCCGCGAAAATCTGCCGGCGCTTTGATAGGCGAATCGGCTTTCACTACCAAAGCGGAGCCGCCATTGGCTGCACCCGAGATTACGCGCACTTCTTCGCCGTTCGATTTCAAGTACGCATTGAGCGCAGGACCAGGTCCGACGTACGTGACATCAAGCGATTTTGCAAAGATCCCCTCCATTGCTGAAGGACCTGCGTTGTACGTGAACCATTGGATCTCTACGTTCGGCCCGAGATATTTTTCAAACCAGCCTTTGCCTTGCCGCGAGAGCGCATGTGCGATCACTCCCTGCGCATGAGTGATGTTTGGAAAGTGGCCGAATCGAATCGTGGTCTTCTCTTGCGCGGTCACGAACGATGCGCAAAGCAGGAACATTCCAATAATTGCTGTGAGTTTTATTTTCATAGTTTGGGTTTAATGGCAGAGCTGCGCGCAAAACTGAACAACCAGTCGGGATCGTCGCAGCTCAAGGTTCGTTGATTAGAACATTACTTGGACGCGTCCGATAACTTCGTCGAATTGATCCTCGCCAAATTCAGGATTTGCCTCCCTAAAATCCGACCAGGTATGAATGTAGTTGACCATGAGCTTGAGGTCGTCGCCACGGATGTAGTAGTTGAGGCCGCCGAGGATTGAGGAGATGCCGTCATTACCCTTTTGCCCGGGATTCAGGTGCTCCCCTCGGATTGCAAGTTGCAGCTTCTTCGGAACCAGGAAATAGGCACCGGTCACGTAGAATCCGTCCGTTGTGAACTTCGAAAATTCCGGAGGGCCACTAAGTGTGCGAGGCTGAACTCGCTCCTGGAGAAATTCACCGATTAGATCAAATCGTCCCATTTTTAGCCAGGCATCCACGCTCCACGCCGTTCTCTCGTCCGGACTGGGTAGAACGAACGGCGAAAGTGAGCCGTCGTCGTTAACCAAAAGATTTAATGATTGCGAGATATTTGTACCCGTGTCATCGCGGCTGTTCAGGATATCAGCGCCAAGCTTGAGATACGAATCCTTACCGAACAGGTTCTTAAACAAGGTCAATTCCAGTCGACCCACATACATAAAGTTATTGTTATCGTTGTTGGTGATGTTACGGCCGTTGCCGTTGAAAATGCCGGCGTAATACGTCAGCAGATCCTTCTGCTCAGGCCAGATGCTCGTGAACGGTTTGCCCCAAAGTTCGATACCGATCTGCCGGTCTGGCGTGATCGCGCCTGTAGGAAGACTGCGCTCGGGAAACAATAGCGCCGTATCCGGAGTCAGCTGCTCCAAGCCAAAAGGAGCTTTGTATTGACCAATCTTGATTTGCGCTGCGGGAAATTGATGCCAGTTGAGCCAAATGTCCGTTCCAGAAAAGGCGGTCCGGTTGCCTGAAGTGCCATCGCTCTGGCCAAAGTCGCCTTCGATTTTGAAGTCGAACTCCTCAGCAAAGTCGCCAGTCATATTAATCCGCGCCCGGCGTATCCGAAACCGATCTTTCAGCGCAGTCTCACCAAAGCGCCCCTCAAACGCAGAGACGTCGCCGTCTTCGAAATTCACCTGAATGAATCCACCTAACACCAGTTTCAGTTCGGGTCCCCGCTGCTGGACAAACAACGGCTTTTTCTCTTCTGGGACGGCTTTTTCGACGTATTTTTTCCCTTCGGAGATGATTTTTGTTTTCATTTTGCCCTCAGAAACAGGGGCCCTCTGTTTCTTCAAATCGGCAATTTCCTTCTTGAGCTCAGCGACCGTGCGCTCGAGTTCCTCGATCCGCTTGGATTCGGAAGCGTTTTCGGCTGCGAGCGGGTGGATGGTCGCTAACAGCAGCATGGTAACGACAACGCTGATCTGCATTAAAAAACATTTTTTGCTCGACATTTTGTCTCTATGTGGGCGCATTTTTGGCGCGGCCGTTTTGTGACTGGCTCCCGCGGGGCCCTGCAAATTGCTTCAATGCCGGCACTTTGCTGCCGTCATGAGGCGACGAATCGTCGCCTTTGTACAAGATCGGTGCGACCGGGATCGATCTGTCGAGGAAAGGAGGCGCGACTTTATCGCGACGATATTTGCGAAGTGTGATCTCGACGATATCTGCAAGCGTGAAGCGATCGAGCACTGCCGCAATCGCATTTCGAACATCGAACATCAACATTCGCAGGCCGCAGTGCACTTCATCCGGACACGAGCACCGCGCATAGGATGTGGCGCTAACACACCGGATCGGCGCCAGCGGCCCGTCGATTAAGCGAATAACAGCGCCGAACTTGATGCGGTTCATCGGACGCGCAAGCGAGTAACCACCATACTTTCCGCGCCTGCTTTTCACATAACCCGCCGCCTTAAGCTGCGTGAAGATCTGTTCAAGAAATTTGATCGGCAGCTTTTCTTTTGTAGCCAATTCGCTTATCTGAAGCATCGGCCAGCCCAACTCAGAGGCGATGCCTAGATCAATAAGAGCTCGGAGCGCGTATTCGCCGCGTTTAGAAAGTTTCATGCCTTGTGCTTGTCTTTGTACATGGGTCGAAGTATTACGTGGATTCTCGTTGCTGGTGCCGCTGAGGCAGTCGGAATGACGAGCGAGCCTGACCCCGCCGGGTACGCCGCCTAACACACAGTCCAGTGGCGTTCTCATGCCCTTCTGGCGCACAAAACAATGCACCTGACACCACCGCTAAAGCAGATGCAGCGCCAATGACAACAAAGACGCCACCAAAGTGCCAGATCGCTTGGTATTCAACCCAAAGTGTGCCAGCGCTGAACGACGCCAAACAAATTAGCCCCGTTATATTTTTCATATTCATCTCCCGCTTTTGTTTATGTCTACTAGTTTACTATGATTAACGCATCCCTACTAAGGCAGTAGGAATTAGGATGCAAGCAGTTTTTTTGAGATTTTTTTGGAGTCGCAATCTTGGATCAAGATTGCTGGCGGGGAGCTTGGCGTTCCAATCGAGCGTTGATACCGACCCGTGGTTGCGGATTACGAAAAACAGGTCCGCTCAGGCAATGCTGAGCAGGAATACGCCGTTAGAGACGCGAAATAGCTCCGCGAAGTCGCAGCGCGTTACGAGGCTAGATGCTCGTCGCGGTAATACTCTAAGAGTCGTAGCCGAATCGGGCGTCGAGCCACTTCAACGCATCTGCGGCGAAATCTTCGTCCTCACGAGAAAGGTACTCCCGAAATCCGCCTACCTTTCCGCGGCGCACTTTAAAAGACTCCGGATCACGCACATCACCCGGACGGAGAATTTTCGAATCGAAAACCCCAGCTGCTTCTAATTTCTGCATGTTCTCGAAACGAGAAAACTCAAGCGCTTCCTGGAAAATCGACATATCGAGCGTCGTTTCGCCGACTACGGCCAGCAACGCTTGGAAATACTCTGCCGGAGACGCCCGCAATGCCTCGTATCGGATCATTGTGAAATCTTTTCGCCCGGAAAACTCGTCCAGCCAATCGTTCATGACACGGACGATGCCGCGAATCCCGAATCTGTCGTCGCGAAGGAGCTCGCTAACTGATTTTTCCTTGAATGCTGGATCGGCGCCGGGATCGCGCCGAGTCATTTGCAAATATAACGATACGAAACAATCCCGAGGGTCGCGCACAAGCAGGACGATTCTGGCTCTTCGAAGCTCCCTTTTCGGAACGAGGTATTTGCCGCGCAAGCGGTCCCAGCCATTGCCTTTTGTCCTGTGTTCAAAACGATCATGAGAAAACGTAACGCGCGGAAAATCGGGATGATTGTATCGGCCGGGCTGCAACGTAAATTCAAGGTGGTAACGCCTGCATAAGTACGCACAAAGAAACGTCCTGACCCATGTGCGTCCGCTTTTTGGCGCAGACAGAACGACGACGTCGCCGCCTGAGAGCAGCTTCGCCCGACTGCTGAAGTTCCTCCGCGGCCACCGCAGCATGCGACGCACAAAACGTGACACTGGAACACTCGCCTGGGAAAGACCTGAAACTTCCCTTGACTGGACCGCCTCACCCGCCGTGATCTCCGCCTGTTGGGTTTCGGCTAAGGATCGAGCTGTTATTTGAATAGCCATTCCCGGATTACTCTTCATAGCCGCGCTTCATGACCGTTGCGGCACTGTTGCATAAGACGCCAAAAAGAGGTATTTGTTCAAGCAGAAAAAGGGGGCGTACTGGCTTCGACTCATCGTTGGAAGCGCAGATGGCATGTCGAGGATGGTTCGTTGGCCTCGTTAAAAACCGGACCAAAAAACAAACGCAGACAACGAAGGTCTCGCTCTCGCGGCTTAATTGACCGTGACGTTTGCCGTGGGACGCCTGCTACGACGGCAAACGTGGACAGCAGGCTGGCGAATCGGTGGAGCGACCGCGCCGATTCGTGAATCGATTTCGTGGACGCTCGGGAGTCGGCAGTGTGCCGGCGCATGGCTTGGCTCCTCAGAATTTATCGTCGGATAAACATGTAGATGTTTGCGCGGATAGCGACGAGGACAGGGGTTCAACTCCCCTCGCCTCCAGCCTTCGCCGCAGCGCACCCAGAGCAAAGGCTGTCACGCCGGAGTAAAACGAAGGCGGGCGATGTGGTCATACTGTTCAAGCGCTGCGACGCTACGCCTTCGCAGGCCAGCCTCTTTCAAGCATGGTCGCGTGCAACGGCCAGCGACCTGATGAAAGCCTTCTATTGTCTAGCATACTCGTTAGTAAAACGAATAATGAGCTGCATTACAGCGGCGTAACGCATCATCTCAGTGCCCGACTCGCCGAGCACAATCGTGGGAAATGCCCGCACAAAGCGAAGCACGCTCCTTGGAAAATCGAAACGGCAATTGCGTTTCGCCGCCGGCCGAGTGCTTATTTCGCCACCGGGTTTCAAGGATCGAACCCATGCTGCTTCAGCCGTTTCAATGTCAGCCTGGCTGCGACCGACATTCGCCCAATCGCGAGTTTGCGTACCAACTGGCCGGCAGGCCGTTGACGAATATGTGTGTTTCTTGTCGTAAGTCGAAGACGGTAACAGGTCCATGCATTCGTTTCAGCAAAAGCTTGAGGTTATCGGCGGTAAATTCCCCGCTGCCAGATGCGTGAAGGTCGAGCAATCCAGTAGTCGAAGGGCTTTGCCAGTGGTCACATTTAATCGGATCCTCAGTTGTGCGGAAGTTGCGCGGCAAAGCGTCGGCACGCGCCAGATCAATATCCCAAACCAGCACCGGCGGGTCGGCAGAACGCACCGGCGGATCTCTTTAAGCGAGCGTGATCGCAAGGAAAACGGAAGAAAAAAGCAAACAAGTCATGCCGAGGCGGCTGCCAGGCAAATACGGGGTCAAACTCATGCAAGCCGCGTCCAGATTGGTGGCCAACGCCTTCTGCAGGCAAGGAATTTTTGTGGATTCACATTCCAAACTCGCAATTCGTACGCACTGATTTAATTCTGAAGTCATGGCGGACGCGCTCACACCGATGATGCAGCAATACCGGCGGCTTCGAGGCAGTATCCCGGCGGACACCCTGTTGTTGTTCAGGCTCGGCGATTTTTACGAGCTCTTCTTTGAGGACGCGAAAGACGCTTCGGTCTTGCTAAACGTCGCACTAACCAAACGCAACGGGGTGCCGATGTGCGGAATGCCGTATCATGCAGCCCAAACGTACATCGCAAAACTGATCAAGGCTGGTCGGCGCGTGGCGATTTGCGACCAGACAAGCGAGCCGCAACCCGGAAAGATCGTTTCCCGAGACATCACCCAGATTGTCAGCGCAGGAACCGTCAGCGACCTCGATTTACTTGAAGCTAAACGCGCTAATTATCTAGGAGCGATTTATGCCGACGGCGGGTCATTTGGTTTTGCGTACGCGGATCTTACCACCGGCGAATTCCGCCTCACCCAACTGCGAGATCGACAATCCCTGCTTGATGAACTCGCACGCGTTTCCCCGTCGGAACTGCTGATCAGTGCCGAGCAAAAACATCGGATTGGTCAACTCGATCACGCGCTCGAATATGACAGCTACGCTTTTCTGCCGGAGCAGGCGAGGTTCACCTTATGTGAGCATTTCAAGACGAAATCTTTGGACGGCTTCGGCTGCGGAGAAATGTCTCAGGCAGTCGCTGCCGCCGGCGCAATCGTTCATTACTTGAAGCACCAGCTTCGGCGAAACATCGATCACCTCACGTCATTGCAATGCGATGCGCCTGCGGAATACGTCATGCTCGATGCCGCGACGCAGACGAACCTTGAGCTCGTCGAATCACGGGGAACTCGCAACACCAGTTTGCTTGCGGTTCTTGATCGGACGATCACCCCAATGGGCGGTCGGCGGCTGCGCTCCTGGATTTTACAGCCGTTGCGCGATCTGCAGGAGCTCAAGCGGCGCCAGCACATGATCGGAGATTTGTTGCAAGAACCGGATTTACTCGCGGCAATCCGCGCCCAACTGAAACTCATTCGAGATATCGAGCGTGCGACATCACGGCTGAGCCAGGCCTCAGGAAACGCGCGCGACCTTGTTGCCCTGAAATTTTCGCTGGAGCAAATCCCGAAGCTAAAGAGCGAATTGCAGAAGTTGATTGAGAGAATGGAGTTCGGTAGGGCGCGATCGCCGGGCGCGCCGCTCGCGTCCGAGGAAAGCGGCGGGCTCGGCGAGCCCGCCCTACCAGTTGAATTGCAAAGCGCGATTCATGAGATGCCAGCCTTGGCCGAGAAGCTCGGACGAGCAGTCGCGGACGATCCGCCCTTGGCTCTAAAAGATGGAGGAATTTTTCGGGATGAATACGACCCGGGCCTCGACGAACTGCGGCGCGCATCGCGCGACGGAAAAAATTGGATCAGCCATTTGCAGAAACGCGAGATTGCCGCAACGGGCATCAAATCACTCAAAGTTCGTTACAACTCGGTGTTTGGTTATTTCATCGAGATCACCAAATCGAATCTTGCGAACGTCCCTGCGCATTACACGCGCAAGCAGACCACGGTAGGTGGCGAGCGCTTTATCACCCCTGAGTTAAAGGAGATGGAGGCAAAAATCCTCGGCGCAGATGAGCGTGCGCGGCAACTTGAATACCAGCTTTTCCAAAAACTCCGCGAGGAAACGCTGCGCGAATTGGAATCAATCCAGCAAACCGCAGCAGCCATAGCTGTGCTCGATATCATTTGTGCCCTGGCCGAGACTGCGCGGTTGTTCCGTTATTGCAGACCGCAATTAAACGATACGCTGCGGCTCGTGATCAAAGACGGACGGCATCCCGTCCTCGATCAGAATCTGGTGGAAGAAAAATTTGTCCCTAACGACACCTCCCTGGATGGACAGAACGAACGATTGGCAATTGTGACTGGTCCAAATATGGCGGGGAAATCGACGTATATTCGCCAGGTCGCGTTGATCGTTTTGATGGCTCAAATGGGCAGCTTCGTTCCCGCAGAGAGCGCCGAAATCGGGCTGGTGGATCGAATTTTTACGCGGGTAGGCGCGAACGATGACATAGGACGCGGCCAATCCACATTCATGGTGGAGATGAACGAAACTTCGAACATCGTTAATAACGCGACCGAACGCAGCCTGGTGATTCTGGACGAGATCGGCCGCGGCACCTCCACATTTGATGGGCTGTCCATCGCGTGGAGCGTCGCCGAGTTTCTCCATGACAAAATCAAAGCGCGCACGTTGTTCGCTACGCATTATCATGAGTTGACCAAACTCGCCGCGGAACGCCAAGGCGCTCGCAATTTTAATGTCGCCGTTCGCGAGTGGAATGATCAGATCATATTTCTGCGCAAAATTGTGCCTGGTGGCGCGGACAAAAGCTACGGCATTCAGGTCGCCCGCCTGGCAGGTTTGCCAAAGCAGATCCTCGACCGGGCGAAGGAGATTCTTTCGCAATTAGAGAAACCGGACGGCGTAAGCACCTCCTCTGTTAAGCCTCACAAGCGTTCGGCAATAACGCGTGCGGAAATAGAAAAACCACAGCTGGATTTATTATGAAGCGGTTTGTTCTAATTGAATCCTGCTCGCGCGCCAGGTTTACGTGCTATCGTTCTTTTCCGGCGCAGGGTTCACGTTTCGTAATAAGCGAACCAACTGCCTCGCCGAAGCGGCTCGCAAAAACACAATTGCGTGATGTGGTAAGCTATCGCGATGCCGGTTAAGACGGAAAAGGAACTGAGCGAAACACAACGTAGTCTTTGGCTTAAGGCGGTGGCTGCTGTCGAGCTGCGTAATCTCGGGTACGCAATTTCGCTTTTGCAGGAAATCCTGAAACAGGAACCGCAATTTTTGACAGGACGACAGTTGCTGCGGCGCACGGAAGTCACGCAACGCAAGTCAGCCAAGAGGAGCTTTTTCAACATTTCCACTGCGCCGATCGCCATCATGAAGGCGCAACGAGAAATCAAAAAGGATCCGAAACGTGCGATCGAAATGCTGGAAAAGGTGTTCCAAGACGAACCTTATAATCGACAGGCGAATTTAGCTTTGAAGGAAGCTGCCAGAGCGGCTGGCTGGCCCGAGATTGGTGTGTTCGCGCTGCGCACGTTGCTGGAAGAAAATCCGCGGGACGTCAAAGTCTTACACGAACTCGGCCTTTTGTACCACGAACTGCGAGAGCACGATCACGAAGTCGAAGTTTATAATCAAATAATCGAGATAGATCCATTGGATGCCGACGCGCTTCGTCGAGGCAAAGACGCAGCCGCTCACGCCTCGATGAAAAGCGGTGGATGGACACAGGCGGAAAGTTACCGCGACTTGATCAGGGATAAAGCGCTGGCGGTTTCGCTCGAACAGCAAAACAGGATGCGATTGACCGGCGAATCACTCGAGCAACAGATCGCTGAAACACATGCCCGTCACAAGGCGGAGCCGACAAATGTGGACCTGGCTCGACGGTTGGGCGTATTGAACGAGCAAAAGGAAGATTTCGAGGCAGCCATCGGCTGGTATCAATGTGCCGCCGACCTTACCAAAGGTGGCGATACGGGACTCGTGCGGAAAGTTTCCGATCTCAAAATCAAATGCCTTGAACGCGAAATTACCGCGCACCAGGAATTCCTTTCAACACACGACGCAACGCACGGGTTATTTTCAAAAAAGTCTGAAGAACTAACCGCCGCCAAAACGAAACGCGCAGAAATCCTCATCGCCGATGCGCGTCAGCGAGTCGCTCGAAATCCATCCGATCTTCAGCTGCGATTCGAACTGGGCGAGCATCTGGTCAATGCCCTCCATTTTCGGGAAGCCGTGCCGGAGTTGCAGCGATCGAGGCAAAATCCACACGTGCGCGTAAAAGCAATGCACCTGCTCGGTTGCTGCTACGGCGAGCTGGGCATGTTTGATCTTGCAACTAAGCAATTGGAAGAGGCGTCGAAGGAAATGCCGTCCATGGACGCGATCAAAAAAGAAATTGTCTACAATCTGGGACTCATTTATGAGCGAATCGGCGACCGGCAAAAATCGCTTGAGTGCATGAAGCAGATTTACGAAGTCGAACACGGCTATAAGGATGTTGCCACCCGCGTGGAAAGCTCGTACGAATAGCGCAGCTTCGACGAAGCAGGACGATCGTTTCACACAGGCGCCAGAGTTTCGGCGAAAGAGGCTTGGACCAAGATGCGATAAGACGACATTCGCTGTGATGCGGCAGTTGTTGAAGAACGTGCCGCTTTTACCGTCCAGCCTTTTCCGAGTGCCGCACTTCGTCACAGGCAGCATGCTGTTCAAAAGCGCCTTGGCTTTTCCAATGCGAAATTCGACTCTCTAATCCATGCGCAAGACAAAAATCATCTGCACCCTCGGTCCCGCGACGGAAAAGACCGAGGTCTTGCGCCAGCTGATACAGAAAGGAACCGACGTGTTTCGCGTGAACATGAGTCACGCCACCCACGATTGGTTTCGAGGAATTGTTCCAAAGATCCGAATGCACGCGCAAAAAGCCGGTCGGCCTGTTGCGCTCCTTCTCGATACCCAGGGGCCGGCTATCCGGACTGGCAATCTGAAAACCAACCTGCAATTGGAACCGGGAGATATTCTGGAGTTCACCGTACGTGGTGCGAAAAGTAAGGAGCGTTACTCGGTGGACGTGAACTACAACGGTTTTGCTGACGATGTGATTGTTGGCAACACGATTTTGGTCGATAACGGGTTAATTAAATTGCTGGTGCTTGATAAAGGCAAAGATCGGGTGCGCTGCAAGGTTTTGACGCGCGCGGAGCTCGGTTCGCGGCGTCACATTAATTTGCCTGGCGTGCGCGTGAATCTTCCTTCGCTGACCAAAAAAGACTTCGCCGATATCTCCCTTGGCGTTGAGATGGGCGCGGATTTCATCGGGTTGAGTTTCGTGCGCGAGAAGAGCGACATCGATCAACTGCGAAAATTTCTGGCGAAGAAAAAAAGCAAGGCGCAGATCGTCGCAAAAATTGAGGATCAACTGGCAGTGCGCTCGATCGACAAGATGATCGGGAGTGCGGATGCAATCATGGTCGCGCGCGGCGACTTGGGAATTGAATGCCCAATGGAGGACTTGCCCATCATCCAGCGTAGAATCGTGAAAAATTGCCTTCGTTTGGGTAAGCCGGTCATCATCGCAACCCAGCTGTTAGAATCGATGATCAACAATCCTTTGCCCACCCGCGCCGAGATTACCGACGTAGCAAACGCGGTGTTCGAGCAGGCCGACGCTCTGATGCTTAGCGGCGAAACGACAATCGGCCATTATCCCATTGAGTGTGTTGAAGTCTTGCGGCGTGTAGCGGTGCGCATCGAGCGCAGCGGCGGGGCGGGATATGCGGAGAACGCTCTTTTAGAAAATGTTCGGCAAAAGATGGTGGCTTCAGCAGTCGGGCTGGCAAACTCAATGCAAGATTCGAAGCTGGTTGTGTTCACGCTGCGGGGCAGAATGGCCCGCTACGCCTCAAACCTGAGGCCAAAAGCCTCACCGATCTTTGCCTTCACTCCGAACGAGGAAGTCTATAGGCAACTGGCGCTTTGTTGGGGAACATTTCCCGCCCGCATTGATTTCGCAGCAGCCCCCGACCGCACAATTGCGTCGGCCGAGAAGCTTTTGCGCAAGAACAGATGGGCTGCACCCGGAAACCGCATGGTGATTGTCAGCGATGTGCGGATGGGCCGCGCGCTAATCGATTCCATTCAGGTCCGGATCGTGAAATGAAAATAAAACGCGCGGAGGCAACTCCGCGCGTTCCAAGCCGAAGCTATTGGTCCGAATTAAGCCTCCACCGGCAACTCGACGTCGACCGGACGCTCCTTCTTGCCGAGCGCGCGGCGCAATTTCGACAGCGCGATGTTTTGCAACTGACGAATCCGTTCGCGGGTGACGCCGAATTTTTTACCGACTTCCTCAAGTGTTTTCGGTTTGCCGCCGTCCAGCCCGAAGCGCTGGAAAATGATCTTCTTTTCGCGGTCATCGAGCACATCAAGCAGACCACCGACTTCGTTACGCAGATTCTTGTCTCGCAGCAACTCGAATGGCGTTTGCGCGTCCTCGTCGCCAACGATTTCCCCGAACTCGGTCGAATCATCGTCGCTGATGGGTGCGTCGAGAGAAGCCGGGCGGATCGATACAGTTTTCAGTTGCGAAACTTTTCCGCTCGCAATCCCAATTTCATCACCCAGTTCTTCGTCAGTTGGCTCACGACCCAGTTCCTCGCTCATTTGCAACGAAACCCGGCGCATCTTGGAGATCTTGTCCACCAAATGCACTGGCAGCCGAATCGTCTTGCTCTGGTTCGCCAATGCCCGTTTGATAGACTGTTTAATCCACCATGCAGCGTAAGTGCTAAGCTTTCCGCCTTTCGCCGGATCGAAGCGTTCCACGGCCTTCATTAGGCCGATATTTCCTTCTGAGATCAGGTCCAGCAGCGGCAGGCCGAGATTCGCGTAATCATGCGCGATCTTGACGACCAAGCGCAAGTTCGACCGAATCATCAGCGCTCGCGCTTCGCGGTCACCTTTCTTGATCTTAGCGGCCAGCTCGATTTCCTGGTCTGGAGTCAACAACGGGATTTGCCCGATCTCGCGCAGGTAAATCTTAATTCCGGTATCGCTATCCTCAGCAGCCATATAACTCTTTTTCATTAATCATTGTGGGGGGTTGGATCGACACCCTGCCGTACATCTCTTTCGTCGCAGGCTGGTCGTTCACGCTTTGTAACATCCTAGGAACTACTTAACAAGGTTAAATATTCTGAATAGTGACAACGACTGGACGCCTCCTGTTCAAATCTTTTTGAGTCTCCTTCTTGCCCGTGTATTCCTAGGGCTGTTCAGGATAAACCTCACTCTATTCTACGAGATGCGTGAGCATAAATGATCTCCCACTTTAGAGGGATATTTGACGCTTTCCGAGGCAACGATTTTCTGCAACGCTGCGACGATCATGCTAGCAAAGATTTACTCCGCGGCTGTTTACGGAGTAGACGCGTACGAGGTCGAAATCGAGGTCAATGGTGCTGCTGGCGATCCGAACATCGTTATCGTTGGCCTGCCGGACGCCGCTGTGAGAGAAAGTCGTGATCGGGTTACCACCGCCATTGCAAACAGTGGCTATCATTGGCCGCGAGGTCGCACCACGATCAATCTCGCGCCGGCCGATACGAAAAAAGAGGGACCGAGTTTTGACCTGCCAATCGCCCTCGGAATGATCGCGGTTACAGAAGAACTGGACAGCTCGCCATTCGAGAAGTTCAGCTTTGTGGGTGAGCTGGCCTTGGACGGCACAGTCCGAGCCGTCAAAGGTGTGTTACCTGTAGCGTTGGAGGCACGCCGGCGTGGCAAGCGCGCGTTATTCGTGCCAGAGGCAAATGCGCTCGAAGCTGCAATGGTCGATAAGATCGACGTCTACGGTGTCCAAAATTTGCGCCAGACATTCGCGTTTTTGCGCGGGGAAACCTCTTTGCTTCCAACACGCGCTGATTTAACTGGGTTTTTTGCCGCCCACCAAAGTTATGACGTCGATTTCGCGGATGTTAAGGGCCAAAGCCACGTCAAACGCGCGATTGAAGTCGCAGTGGCGGGCGGTCACAACGTCTTGATGGTCGGGCCGCCGGGCTCAGGAAAGTCGATGCTGGCTAAACGTATATCCAGCATTATTCCGCCACTTTCATTGGAGGAAGCAATTCAAACTACAAAGATCCATAGCATCGCTGGACTGCTCGATGCTGAAGAATCCTTTATCTCAAAGCGACCCTTTCGTCCGCCGCATCACACCATCAGTGACATTGGATTACTCGGAGGCGGGGCGTTCCCAAGCCCCGGCGAAGTGAGTCTCGCTCACAATGGCGTCCTCTTTCTCGATGAGCTGCCTGAGTTCAAAAGATCTGCGCTGGAGGTGATGCGCCAGCCACTTGAAGACGGAAAAGTCACGGTCTCCCGTGCAGCCGGCAGTGTCACTTTTCCTTCGGAATTCATGCTGGTCGCCGCAATGAATCCATGTCCGTGCGGCTACTTTGGCGATCTTAAACGCGAATGCCGTTGTGGTCCCACCCAGGTGCAGCGTTATCGGCAACGCGTTTCCGGCCCGTTGCTGGATCGCATAGATCTGCACATCGAAGTACCAGCTGTCGAGTATGCGCATGTTGCCAGTGAACGAGCTGAAGAAACCTCTGCCGCCATCCGTGAGCGGGTTGCTCGGGCGCGTCAACGTCAGCAACTGCGATTTCAGGGCGACGCAAAAGTGAATTGCAACGCCCGCATGGGCACACGCCAGCTTAAGGAACACTGTAAACTTACTCAGGATTCCAAGGATTTGATCCGGGTGGCCATGAACGAGTTGAACCTGAGCGCACGCGCTTACGATCGGATTCTAAAAGTTTCGCGCACCATCGCTGATCTCGAGGGCAGAAGTGAAATCTCACCCGAGCATGTAAGCGAAGCGATTCAATATCGGACATTCGATCGCACACTGTGGGTGTAGAGAATTGAAAGCATTGAACGGCGGGCGGCCTTAATCGCGCGCGCCAGGCGCGGGCGCTTCCGAACACTTTTGCCAATTAGCTGAAAAATGAAGTGCCGCACGGCTTCGGGCGTGAAGCTACTTTTTTGCATTGATTACCACCACGATAGCTCTTCCCTTGATGAATAACGTGCACGCGCCGATAAAGTTCGTCCGTGCGATCACCTCTCTCTAACGCTTCTAAAGTTCATAGGATTATCGCCCTCCTCGTGTTGTCGCTCGCCGGCTGTGGGTCGGACAGTGATCCCGTTCTTGAGGAAAGTTTCGAGCAGGTCTACGCGGTCCAGCCAAACACGGACTTAAGCATCGAAAACGGCGATGGAGCGGTTCTGGTCTATGGTTCAAATCTCAATGAAATTCGGATCCAAGCGACTAAGAAGGCGTATAGCAAACAGAAACTGCAAGCGATTGCGATTGATGTTTCTGCGGAGCCAACGTTCGTTTCAGTCAAGGTCAAAAGTCCTCCAAAGCGTCGGTGGGCTTTGTTTGACCACTCAGGCACGGTTGATTGTACAATTGTAGTGCCGGCAAGCGCGAACATCTCGCAGTTGCGTCTTAATGCCGGCGAAGTTCTCCTGGACGGAATGCGCGGACGAAGCGTGCATGCCAGATTGGGCGACGGGCGCATGATCGTCCATAATTGCTTTTGTGATACGGATCTTGCCGTTGAACGCGGTAATCTCACGATCTCTTACGCATGGTGGGAACGCGGCACGTTTTCGGTTCAGGCAGATATCACGCAGGGAAACGCCTGGGCTTTTCTTCCCAGCGAAGCTGGTTTTCATCTGGTTGCCGAAACTGCGCACGGCGAAATCGCCAACGACTTCGACGATCCTCCGGTTTCACGGCCAACCGTCGCAAAAGCCGGAAAAATTGACATGTTGGCACGCGGCGGAGGAAAACCATTGATCAAAATGCGCACGGCTGACGGCAACATTAAGATCGTCGAGGCCAATCCCTGACGAAAATAAATTGACTCCCAAATAACTTCGCGAGTTGATCAATCCGAAATGCGCAATGTACAATCCGCAATCTCAAGATGCCTTCATTCGACATTGTTTCTGAAGTAGACAACCAGGAACTTGATAACGCGGTTAACCAGACACGCAAAGAGCTGGCGACTCGTTTCGACTTCAAAGGCGTTACAACTGAAATACTTCTCGAGAAGGACAAGATCATACTGACGGCACAAGATGCGGGTCACCTTCGAGGTCTGCGCGAAATCCTGATCGGCAAACTTTCGAAGCGTGGCGTGGACTTGCGCAATGTTCAACAGAACGAGCCCGCCATTTCATCGGTAGGTCATGCCCGGCAAGAACTAAAGATTCAACAGGGCCTGGAAGGAAACAAAGCAAAGGAGGTGATCCAGGCCATCAAGTCCCAAGGCTTCAAAGTGCAAAGCCAACTGCAGGATCAGCAGATTCGAGTGACTGGAAAAAAGAAGGATGAGCTCCAAGCAGTCATTCAATTTATCCGCAACCGAGACTTTGGTGTCGCTACAAACTTCAAAAATTTCCGCGACTAAATCAACGGGCGCACATAGGCTCGACGCGCCAGGGCCGATATCTCGCCGCAGTGCCAGGTCGGCAGTCTTTGGGGGGGTCGTGAATCTCAGCCGCCTTGTACTGGCGGCATAATCGAAATTTCCTCTCCTGGCGAGAGTTTGTAATTTCGGTCGACAAATTCCACGCCTGCCCCAAGCAAGATGCTTTTGTCATGCTGGCGAAGCTCAGGATGGCGCGTATAGACTTGCTCGAGCAAGTCGCGGACAGTTGCATCCTCAAGGACATCAACATTCAGTTCATGCCGTCCGATGAGATCGCGCAGATGTGCGTAAAATTGGACTCGCACTTTCATGATGTGATTATGTTCACCTCATCCTCATGTCATTCTAAGCGAAGTGAAGAATCTCCGGGCCGGTTTGTCGGTTGATCTTCGCGGAAATCAACAGAGATGTTTGGCTTCGCTCAACATGACAATACCAGTTAGACGATGGGTTCCATGGACCAGCTCTTCTCAACACTCCTCAAGCAATTCTTTTCTTAAGACGCCAATGTAAGGAAGATTGCGATAACGCTCCCTGAAATCCAGACCGTAACCGACCACAAATTCGTCTTCGATCTCGAATCCAACATAATCCGCATTGACTTCCCTGGCGCGTGGTTTGTTTTTGCTCAATAGCACGCATACCTGAATGCTGCGCGGCCTTGCGGTTTCCAATCTCTCGCGAATGGCCGCGAGCGTGTGCCCGCTATCCAAAATATCGTCCAGGATTAAAACATCTCGACCTTCGACTTCGGGAACTGTGGCCTCTTTGAAGAGGACCTCGCCGCAGCTCTGCGATTGTCCGTGATAACTTGCCACACTCACGCAATCCAGTTTCAACGGAAGTGGGATTCGGCGGACCAAGTCGGCCACGAACATCAAGCTTCCATGCAATACAGCGATCATCGTGAGTTCGCGGTCGCGATAGTCACTGGAAATTTGCTCGGCCATCTCATCCAAACGGCGGTGAATTGCCGGCTCATCAAACAGCACGCGCTCCAAATCGCCCCGCATCCAGACTATTAGGCCATCAGCCGCCGCTCAGAGCAATCGAACGATAAGACTTTCACGATACCATTTAATGGCGTGCATAAGGCTTGTCATGTCGAGCGGAGCCGAAATATCTAATTCGATTGACCAGTGGTGAAATTAGATCCGACATTCCTTCTAACGATGAGCGTTTGTCACGATCGGATTGAGGTTCGCACCAACGGAAAGGGACTGTACGAAATCACGACCGAAGTACAGTTAAAGATCGACAAGTGTGGCGTAAAAAGCGGCACGGCAACCGTTGTTGCCCAGCATACCAGTTGCAGCCTGGTGATCATGGAAAATGCCGATCCCACCGCGCGTCGCGATCTGGAGGAATTTTTTAATCGGCTGGTGCCGGAGGATTCTGATTACTTCACACACGATTCCGAAGGCCGAGACGATATGCCATCACACATTCGCATGGTTCTAACACGCACCAGCGAGACGGTGCCGATAATCAATGGGACACTGCAACTCGGAACGTGGCAGGGGATTTTCTTATTCGAACACCGGCGTGCAGTCCATCGCCGAAAAGTTTTGGTCACGGTTCTCGGAGAATAACAAACGTAACAGGGGCGGTTCGGGTGAACCGCCCCTGGGCAATCGAGATCGATCGCCGTCCTGCTCCTCAAAGCGTCGGGCGAGGGAATGGCGTGGGCCGCGCTCTTGGTGTCGGATCCGGTTGAAGGAGGTAGTCTTGATCACAACACACTGGCGACATTGGCTGGACGGCGAGGCAGGCAAAGGTTTCATCCAGAGCACTTCCGGAGGCAAAGGTGCTTCGCGCTCCCAGCGGGGTGAATTTATAGATGCCGTTGGGGATGACGCCTGCACTGCTCACGTCGCCCGCATCTACCACAAGCAGGTTGCCCGCGCTGTCAAACGCGAGACTTAGCGCGCTGCCCGGCACCGAACCAAAGATCGTTCGACCATTCCGAGGCAGAACTCCATTCGAAGAATACCTGTATATCTTGCCGCCCAAATCCGCCATAAGCAGGTTGCCGATGCTGTCGAAGGCCAGATCTGCCGGTCGATCGGATGGATCTAATACGGCAAAGATAGTCCGCGATCCGTTAGGTTTGTATTCGTAGATTCTGCCCACAGTGATGTTGCCGACACTGTTATCCACTACAAACAAGTTGCCCAAGTGGTTAAAAGCCATACCTACGGGGTGATGCAACCCTGAGGCCAAGGTGGCTCGCGATCCAGTCGGCTTGTATTTATAGACAGTGCCGTGGTTGTAGTCTGCTACGAAAACGTTGCCTGTACCGTCAACAGCCAGGTATGAAGGGTAAGTCAATCCGGAAGCAAACCTTGTTCGCACTCCGTGCGGAGTGATTTTGTAGATGGCAGCATCGCCCAGTAGTCCACTACGGTCGTAATCGACCACAAACAGATTGCCGGCGTTATCGACCGCCACGTCCCAAGGCTCAGTTAGTCCCGAGGCAAAGATGCTTTGGCTTCCGTCCCAGGTAAATCTGAAGATCTCGCCGCCGGCATCGCCGACCGAGCTAAGCCCTGTTCCCGACACGAACAGGTTCTGTCCCGACGTGGTAGCGCAGATAAAGATAGCTGCTGCAAGGTAAGCGATTCTACCGAATAACTGGCAGGCTCGTTCAATAGCAGGTTTGAAGTTGGCTTTTGTTAGGTTTGTTTTCATAACTGTTCCTCTGTTTTGTTTTTTGCTGGTTGGTTTTCATTTCACAGAGGTAGTGCGTAAAAC
>JBKPMH010000268.1:0-8355 GCA_046732035.1 Verrucomicrobiota bacterium | reverse complement strand
CCCTCGGTGCTGACTGTCGAAAACGTTTTCGCAGCCTTGCGACGTGGTCCGGTTCGCCTAACGAGTCCTGCTTCCAGTATCCGCGATCTTGTCAACGCGATCTATTTTGTTTTCCTTGTGCATCCATTTCGAGTCCGCCGGAAGATTGCCGCGTCCCGGAGAGACTCCCGGAGTCGTGAAAGAGGGGTCGCGCCTTAGCCGTCTAACGAGGAGGCGATTCAGGTGCCAGATCATAAATTGCACCCCAGTCGCCGGAGGCTATACGACGCGCCGCTTTTTCCCATGGACGAGTACTCCCTTGGTAATTCGCGGTCTCGTCACGACCCCAGAAAATGTAGCGCACGCCCAGAGCCTTAGCGGCTTCCTGCCAGTTGGGCGCGCCGCGCATCAGGGCCGTCAGCTGTCGATTGGGAGCATCGTAATCGAATCCCTCTGTCCACAAGTGGCCGGGATAACCCAAAACGACTTTCCGACCCTGGAGCAAGAGCGGGTGATTGTAGGTCGGGTAAGCGGCGAACCGAGCTTCAACCGGCAAAGATCGAACCACACTGCCAATCGCGTCGAGTCTAGCGCGTTCGGTAAGTCCAAATCCCGGATGCCCGGCAGCAAGCCCGCCCAGCAAAGTGACAAAACCGGAAAGAAAGAGGGCCACGCAGGTAACTGCTCGCTCTGGAAAAGCCCAGCGCCCAATCAGATCGCTCCACAAGAATGGAAGAATCAGAAAGTAACCCCACACCATCAGCTTGAGATTGTCCCAGTCCCATGGGGCCGTTTGAACAAAATATCCAATGCCGAAAATCACAACCGCAGACAACACAAATACGATGTCGGCTGGAGGTCTTTTGCCCCAACGCCATCCAGTCTTCCAAGCGCGCCAGCCACAGAGCCCGACCAATGCCAGGGTAAGCAGGATCCATAATCCAAAGTTCGTCAGCCAGAACTGAAAGAACGGTGCGATTACGCCGTTCCAGGTTTTTTGCAACAGTGAGCCGAACCCGCTCGCAGACCCAAAATTCGCGGAGCCACCCCATCGAAAGAAGGGAGCGCCGAAGTCCGCTGAATCTTGCACCCAGCCCGGGTGCCATTTCACCATGGATTTCGCATGAAACTGGTCCGTAACCAGCCAAACGAAAAATGTCGCGGGAATGAAAGCGGCGCCAAGCAGTGTAACGACGTGTCTGCGTATGGGCGCGTCACTGAAAATTTTGGGCCATGCCACCCTCTCGAACAACAGCGCAACAACCAACACAATCGTGAGAGCGATAAAGGTATGGACGTGAAACAGTGGCATTGACGCGTACAGGGAGAGCTCCACCCAAAAAGGCAGAGGTCCCTTCCGGGTAGCGCGCGCGTTGAGGACGGTCGATGGACCGGCATCCTCGTCTGCAACTGCAGACTGCGCTTCGCGAGCATCTGTTGTCGCGACAGGCTGCGCAGCCACTTCAGCGGAGGAATCCTCTCTAGGTGGCGAATTTCGAGCAGACAGCGTTATGGGCGTATCACAAAAATATTTCTGCCGCCAATGCCACAACAGAACCAGCGCTGCTGGTATTGCGTAAAGCCATCCGCGCTGCGTCACGAACATGGAAAGCGGAATGCTTTTCCACGCGATTTTGTTGCCGCCCTGATAATCCAAAAATTTCAAGGACTTCAGAACCTGAAACCCAGCTATTCCGCCGTTGAACAAAAAACCTGCTACTGCAAAGGTCCCGCCCCAGCGGAAAAACGCATAAAAAGTTGCCAGCGAACCGAGCAGTCCCACCCAAACCAGTCCACGCATGAGATCGATGTGAACGAGACAAAGCAAGGCGTTGAACAAATCTATGCCGGCCGGATATCTGAGTTTGCTCAGGGCGTAAATGGGGCTGTCCGGCCAAACTTGAGCGCCATTAGCGAAATTCCTGATCAAGGTGATGTGGAGAGAAAGGTCACCGAGGTTATTCGGGGATTGAATTTTTAATTCGCTGCCATCGATGTACAACAACCAGCAAAAAGATCGTACCGCAAAGAGAGCGAAAACCGCCGCTACCAGCCAAAACCAGATTTTTCTGTAGCGCCAGGTAGGCTTGGAAGAGGTTATCGCAGAATCGAGTTTTTTAGCAGCATCACAAGTTCCTAGCCATGCAGCGACCGCAAAAGCGACGCCGCATATCAGTGCAAGAGCCGCGCTTAAACCATTGAGGCCGTGGCCGGCCATACCCAGAAGGAGGCCGCAAACAACCGAGAAATTAACAAAGGTCAGACCTGCTGAAAGGAGCTTCATTGAAATGAGCGTTGTCTAGCCCGGCCCTGGCGTTACCGAAGGCATGGCAGCAGGAGGTTTCCCCGCAAAATCCGGCGCTTTGCCCGGAAAAAATTGTTTAAAGATTTCGGCCTTGAAGTAAAGCTTTGAAGGATCCTGGTAGTTGCGAATGGTAAGCGTGTCGGTGTAATACTTGCCCTTCAACTTCGATTCGACCTGTTTGATTTTGTCTTGCTGAACGAGGAGAAAATCACCATCGAGGTTCGCGGGCATGTTTCCTCCTTCGTAGTAGCCGACACGATCGAAGTCTCCGAGCATCCATGGAAGAGGATAAACACTGGAGCGAATGAGGTGGCCGGTCAGGTGATAATAGGCCGGATTTTGTTTGGCCAATGTGAGAAGAGGTCGGGTTAATTTAAAGATATCGTTGTAGCTCTGCACGTATGCGTAAGGCTCCTCGGGCGAACTGCAGCGGAAGTAATTCAACCAAATGGACGAGCCAAGTGAAATGCACAAAAGCGCCCCTATAGCGCGATAGGCGATCTTGAAATGTTTTGGACGAACCAGCAGGATCGCCGCGCCAAAAATAAACATAAAAGGCCATCCAAAACTGATAATGCACCACGGCGTTTTGTATCTGACGTAGCTGTATGCAAACAGGGTTCCCACGCCATAGATCGCCAAATAGCGAATACTAAGGTTCTTAAATTTTTGACAAAAGACGCAAAGAATTAGTCCGGCAAACATTGGCAGTTCGTATCCCAGAAAATCAGCGTTGCCCCATTTCAACGACGGCCACATTAATCCTATCCAATAATCCCACGGTTTTTCATGACCGTGACCGGCGGCGCCAGTTTCGGTCCAAGCCTTGAAGGCTTGATACAGACCTTTGACGCCATTCCAATTCAGAAAAAACCCGGAATAGAAAACAACGATCGCCGCTGCGCCGACCCCGACAACCATAAGCAGGTCGATGTAGTTCCACATTTGCTTTGATGGCTTGGCATCTGGAACGCGGCTCAGTGCGAGCGAAACCAGCAGAACCGGAATCGCAATCAACGCGCACGCAACATGAATTGCGTAGGTTTCCTTGGTCAGAATCATGCCTGTTAATCCCATCCCCGCGTACCAAAGGTAATTCACCCTTCCCAGTTTCCAGATGCCGAGCAGCCCCAGGATGAACATCGTCGAGAAAAATTGGAGCCAAACTTCGTGAATGGCGTAGCGGCCGTAGAATACAAATCCAGGAGAAATTGCCAGCGCCAGCGCAGCGATTCGACTGACATTTCGCCCGACTAACGGCTCGAATTTCAGCATGAGCCAGACACATCCAATGCTGACCAGCACAACAGGCAGTCGCAAAGCCCAGATGTTTCGGCCAAGCAAACTTTCCGACAACAGCAGCGCATAAAAATGCAGCGGGCCGTGATAATTCGTTGGGTCGTATCTGTAAAAGCCATTGTGCATGACTTGATCGACAAACCAGCCGTTGATGCCTTCGTCGAAATGCGGCGGTTTCATACCGAGCAGCAGAAAACGCAGGAAGGCCGCCAACCCGAGGATTAACCACGGAGTCCAGCCTGTTTCTGCCAGGCGGGCTTTCCACGTCTCGAGGTAAGTACCCACTCCCGCGGTTGCGGGAGAATATTCTGCTGGCGCGCCGCCTTCGGCGCTGCTAGTACGCGCTGCCATGCGCATCCTTGTAACCGGTGGCTGTGGATTCATCGGGAGCAACTTTATTCGGTATATTTTGCAACATTACAAGCCCGCGTACTTGACCAACGTCGATGTGCTCACTTACGCGGGCAATCTCGCCAATCTCGATGGCGTGGTCGAGGAACATGGCGAACGCTACGAGTTTTTCAAAGCCGATATCGCAAATGCCGATCAAATGGATGCGCTGATGACCGAGCATCAATTTTATGCGGTCATCAATTTCGCCGCCGAATCGCATGTGGACCGAAGCATTAACGATCCCCTGAATTTCATTCACACCAACGTGATCGGCACGAGCGTTTTGCTCGATTGCGCACGCCGGCATGGCGTACAACGTTTTATACAGGTCTCCACGGACGAAGTTTACGGGTCGCTGGGTTCCGCCGGCAAATTTACCGAGCAATCGCCTCTCGATCCGAGCTCGCCCTATTCCGCCAGTAAAGCCGGCGCAGATCTGCTCGCTCTTGGCTGTTACAAGACTTACGGACAGGAAGTGCTGGTGACCCGCTGCTCGAACAACTACGGGCCATATCAGTTTCCGGAAAAATTAATTCCGCTCATGATCATCAAGGCTCTGCGCGACGAACCACTGCCCGTTTATGGCGACGGGCTCAATATTCGCGATTGGATCCATGTTACGGATCATTGCGCTGCCATCGTGGCCGCGCTTTTCCAGGGAAAACCGGGGCAGGTTTATAATTTTGGTGGCGACGGAGAGATGGTGAACATCGATCTGGTCAAAATGATTCTCGATAAGCTCGGCAAGTCCCACAGCCTGATTTCATTTGTCACTGACCGGCCCGGGCATGATCGCCGCTACGCTATTGATTCATCGTTTGCGCAGCGTGAGCTGAACTGGAAGCCGCGTCGCAACTTCAATGAGGGTCTCGATGAGACCGTTCAGTGGTATATCGAAAACCAATCGTGGTGGCAGCCTTTGCTTGAGCGCGCTGGAAGATATTGATCGTTCTAAGTTGAAAGTCTCGATGCCGGAAACCGCAGTAGTTTTGGATACGCAAGCATGAAGATTGTGATTTTGGGTGCCGGCGGGCGGCTTGGCGCGGCCTTGCTGCGCGAATACAGCGACAAATATGACGTCGCTGGCTTCAATCGCACCCAGCTGGATGTCTCTGATTTGAATGGCCTTCGGGACAAACTCAAAAAGACAGATTTTGATATCGTGATCAACGCGTCAGGTTTCACGAAAGTCGATATTTGTGAAAGCGAACCGGCGCTGGCTTTTCTCATCAACGCTGAAGCGCCTCGGGTTCTTGCCGAGATCTGCGCTGAAAAGGGCGCCAGACTGATTCACTTCAGTACTGATTACGTGTTCGATGGTCAAAAACGCGAGCCGTACACGGAAAAAGATGAAGCGATCCCAATCAGCGTTTACGGTGAATCGAAGCTGGCTGGGGAGAAAAACGTACTCGCTGCACGAGATCGAAATCTCGTGGTGCGTGTTTCCTGGGTGTTTGGACCGGATCGTCCAAGTTTTATTGACGCGATGATAAACGGGGCCCAGGCGAGCGAGCGTCTCGATGCTGTGGCGGACAAAATTTCAACGCCTACGTACACATTGGATATCGCCGAGATGCTTCCGTTTTTTTTTGGAGCCGGTATTGACGTTGGAAATGCCGCCGCGGTCAACGCTCGCGGCTACACCGGGATTCTGCATTTCGCTAATGCTGGACAATGCACCTGGCAGGAATACGCCCAATGGGCTCTGGACTGTTGTCACGACGTGGGGGTGCCTCTCAGAGCGAGAACGGTTGGCGCAGGTAAGTTGAAAGATATGTCGAACTGGATTGCGCGCCGGCCTGTTTATTCTGTTCTTTCTACCGCCAAATACACTGAGTTGACCAATATTTCACCCCGGACTTGGCGGAAAGCCGTCTCTGATTATATTACGCGGTTCTATTCAAAAAAATGAAAACCCAAATTGTCACTCTTACATTGTCGTTCATTTTTTGCCTGACTGCGCGTGCCGAATTGAAATGGGAGCAAACGGCCGTCGAGCTGCACCCTGCTCGTGGCGACAAACAGGCTATCGGTCATTTCAAGTATCAGAACGTGGGCAAAACACCGGTGCATTTTAAATCGGTTCATGCCTCTTGCGGTTGCACCGCTGCGCAAACGCAAAAGGAGCAGGTTGGGCCAGGGGAAAAAGGCGAGATTACGGCCACCTTCAACATCGGCGATCGCACCGGCACCCAGATCAAAACCGTGACGGTAGAGACTGACGAAACCGCGAATCAGAAAACGGTCCTGACTCTTAAAGCTATTATCCCGCAAGAATTGGAGATCAGTCCGACTTTTGTATTTTGGAAGCAGGGCGAAAAACCAGAGCCGAAAACAATCAATGTCCACGCAGGAAAAGATTTCAGCGTGAAACATATCAAGGTCACGTCATCGAGTCCTGATTTTCAGACCAAAGTCGAGGAAACTGGCGAAGGGCAATTCAAAGTTGATGTCCATCCCAATGAGACGAACCGCCTGATGGCATCAACCTTAACCATCCAATCCGAGAATTCGCCCAAGACATTTTACGCCACCGCGCGTATCACGACTGCTCCGACTGCTCCTGGTGCTCCAGGTGCTCCGACGATTCAGAAAGCTCCAGGCGCTGCGCTTGCTCCGACTCCGCCGGCTCGCCCGCCTGCCTCGGCTAGTCAAACCCATTGAAATTTTCGCTTCCACGCCAGGCGCTTTTTCTCGCAGCGTTCGCGCTCGTTCCGTGCGTCGGCCAGGCAATTTATTTTCGCGACAAGATCTCGTGGCAATCACCAATTCCGCCATCGGAAATGGTGAGCGTCGATCAAGCGCGCGAGTGGGGTGATGATGCGCTGTGGATTGATGCTCGTCCGGACGAGGAGTTCGCTCGTGATCACGTGCCGGGTGCAATTTCGCTGAACGAAGATCGCTGGAACGAATTGCTGCCGCAGTTTTTAGGTGCGTGGTCGCCAGGGAAAAAGATTGTTGTTTATTGCAGCGCGCAGAGTTGCGATCTCGCCCGCGAGGTGGCTGAACGCCTGCGCAAGGAGGCGCAGCTTTCTGACGTGTTTGTCTTACAAGGGGGCTGGGAAGGCTGGATCAAGAAGAACAGATAGAAATGCGCTTTTCGCTCGGCAACTTTATCTGGCGGATTGTCGATTTCAGCATCGCCGCAATCTTCATCTACGCCGGCGTGCTTAAGGTAATCGATCCGGTTCAACTCGCCCACGACATCGATCATTACAAAATTTTACCATGGACCGTTGGAGTCGGACTCGCGTTTTATTTGCCCTGGTTGGAGATTTTTTGCGGGCTCGCATTGATCTTTCGCCTGTTCTATCGGGGAGCATTGTCGATCTTGACTACACTGGTTGTGGTCTTTCTCGTCGCTACGATCGCCGCCAAAGCTCGCGGTCTTGACATTACTTGCGGCTGCTTTGGTCACGCCAGCCAGAACTGGAGTTTCCCGACGCACCTGGCGCTGGACTTGGCAATTCTCGTTGCTCTGGCTGTGCTTTGTTATTGCAGCGTCGCGCGAGCGCGTGCAAACCCTTCGCCGATTGCTACCTCATAAGGGTTTGGTATCGAGACAACGTGATCAGGAAACTGAAGTCCCGCAAATATCGGTTGTACTCACAAAAGAAAAACCCCAAAACGGGAAAGCGCCGGAATTTGGGAACATTTAAGACAAAGGCTGCAGCCCAAAAGCACGAGCGAGCGGTTCAGTTTTTTAAGCGGCGCTGAGGATTGGACTTAGCGAATTTGACCCTCGCGGTTGCTCGGCGCGTCATTTTCATCAGCTCGATTTTGTCGGCTTGATTGTACCACACACCGTGTTTCACACTGTCTCGGCCAGTCATGAGACTATTTCGGCTTACCCTTGGATACTTATTTTGTGTGACGATTTTCACGACGGCAGGATGTAACCGGAAGTCGACTAGCCAGATCGCCGATGAATCGTCTGCCGGGCAATCACCTTCGGCTTCCACTCCGGCGCAATCGCCAGGTTTAGCGGTGTCGCCCAGCCCGTTGCAATCGCCGCAGGCAAGCCAACATCCAGCCTTCGATGTGTCGCGACTGGAGAACAGCGTTCAGCCGGCAGTTTTTTGGATCACAGTCTTTGATTCGTCTGGCAAGCTGCTGCGTAATGAGACTGCTTTTTTTATTTCAGGCGATGGCCAATTCATTACGACGGCGCATGCAATCCAAGACGGCGTCAACGCTGTTGCGAAAATGGGGGATGGCAGAATTTATAACGTCACTGGGGTCCTCGCAGCTTCCATAGCGCTCGATCTGGCTGTCCTCGAAGCCGATGTGAAATATGTGCCATTTCTGAAATTGAATAAGAGTTCAAATCTCGAAGCCAACGAGAGAGTCGGAATTGTAGGCAGCGGACTGGCTGGAGC
>JBKPMH010000267.1:0-4843 GCA_046732035.1 Verrucomicrobiota bacterium | reverse complement strand
GAGAATCTGGCGCCAAGTAAACGCAAAAACGCCAGGTAAACTCATCGATTATGAAGTGCGCGACATTTCGCCTAACACCTCGTTTCTGGAGATGCTCGACATCCTCAATGAAATTTTGGTGAAAAGCGGAAAAGAACCGGTCGCGTTTGACTCGGATTGCCGCGAAGGAATTTGCGGTACTTGTTCGCTCACGATTAATGGCGAGCCGCATGGTCCAGATCATCCCGGCGCCGTCTGTGAGCTGTATATGAGAAAGTTTCGCGATGGCGCGACCATTATAGTTGAGCCTTTTCGGGTAGGATCGTTCCCACTCGTCAAAGATCTGGTGATCGATCGACGCGCATTGGATCGGATTGTGCAAGCCGGTGGATTCATTTCCGCGCGAGCAGGGTCGGCGCCAGAAGCCAACTCGATCCTGGTTCCGAAGTATGACGCCGATTTGGCGATGGAGGCGGCAGCTTGCATCGGTTGTGGCGCGTGCGCCGCGGCGTGTCCAAATGGATCGGCCATGCTTTTCACGGCTGCGAAGGTATCCCACCTTTCATTCCTGCCCCAGGGGCATCCGGAGCGAGAGAGCCGCGTACTGCGAATGGTCAAAGTCATGGATGCCGAAGGATTCGGCAATTGCACGAATACCTACGAATGCGAGGCGGTGTGCCCGGCAGAGATCAGCGCCAGCTTCATCGCGAAGCTGAATCGGGAATACGCGAAAGCTGCGATACAACGCAGCGCAGGCGAATAGGTCTGGCGCACCCACCCAATCTGGCGCCAATTTTTCCAGTTTAAGGCACCTTGTAATGCCTGAATCGGCATGCGATGAAATCGAAATGCCGAAGGCGAAAACAAAAGCCGCAACTGCAAACGTACATGTCGTCCTCGGTTCTGACGAAGCGGAAGTTAAACGCGTGGCTGCCGAGCTCGCCTCTAACCTGACGCCACCGGGCGCGGGTGATTTTGGATTGGAAGTCATTGATGGAGCGGCCGACAACGCGGATCAAGCAGAAGCTCGCGTACGATCGACAATTGAGGCAGTGCAAACACTCCCCTTTTTTGGCGGCACAAAAGTGGTCTGGCTAAAAAACGTTAATTTTTTCGGCGACGATCAAAAAGCACGTTCGACCGCGGTGCAATCATCCTTGGAAGAATTGTCCGCGTTACTCGACAGCGGCTTCGGACCAGGAATCACACTTTTAATCAGTGCGATCGACGTGGATAAACGCCGTTCGTTTTATAAGGTCCTAGTCAAACGGGCGGAGGTACAGGTTTTTGACCGGCTCGATTCCGGCCGGAGTGGATGGGAAGAAGAAGCACAGGAGTTGGTTCAACAGCGTGCAAAAAAACGGAAACTCCGTTTTGACGAAGATGGTCTCGATCTTTTCGTCTTGCTGACTGGTGGCGATACTCGGCAGATCGATAACGAACTGGAAAAGATCGACACTTTTCTTGGGAAGGATCGCAGTGTTAATGCGGAGATCGTCCGGGAGTTGGTACCGCTTTCGCGCGCGGGAGTAATTTTTGAGCTCGGTAATGCGCTGGCCGCTCGAGATCTCCAGTTATCACTAAAACTGGTGCGGCGTTTGTTGGATCAAGGCGAAAGCGCAATCGGTATCCTGCTGGTGGCAATCGTTCCTACGATCCGGAATTTGTTACTCGCGAAGGATTTGATGAAACGCTATCGCCTTCCACGGCCGCACTCGCCGTTCCAGTTCATCTCGGCAATCAACCGCCTGCCCACCGAAGCAACCGATCATTTGCCTCGTAAAAAAGATGGCTCAGTGAATGTGTACTCGCTGGGGATCGCCGCACAACAGGCGGGGCGGTTCGAAACGCGTCAGTTAATCGAGGCCCTGCGCGCGTGCCTCGACGCAAATATCCAACTGGTTACTACGCAGCTTGATCACGAACTGATCTTGACTGAAGTCGTGGTTAAACTGCTCAGTCGTTAACGGCAAATTGCAGGCTGCTCCAGTTGCTCGCGTTAGAAATTCACGCCGTCTCTTCCACCTGTCTTCGCGCAACCGGCCCAACATAGGGAATATCCCACCGGACCCCGGTAAAGGCTTTTACGATTGTAATAATCATAATCACCAGGAACACGAGGTGAACCAACGCAGCAATAATGGCCCAGAAAAACACCAGAATGCCACCGATACCGGGAATCGCGCCAAACACTGCATGGACGACTGCTGAGACAATGTTAAACAGAAACCACGCACAGCCAAAGATGATCGATTGCATCGCGTAAAAGCGTACGAAACCATCGTGCTTTTCGAGGATGTAAAAGATAATCCCGCCAATCAACGGAATGCAGGCGATCGCTGCAGCGACATTGGATGGCAAACCGGTCGATCCGGACTTTGCTGTCGTCCCGGGCCCGGGACCAGGAGGCGGAGGTTGAGTGGGCACTTCGTCTGGCATGATCTACATACACAAACTGCAAACTACATTGTCAAGCAACTTCCTTTTGCCTGATTCTTTTTCGCTTTTGCTCCCGCCGGACCATGAATATGATGCCTTCCTCTCCGAGCTGATCAATGACTAGAAACTCTCGTTTCCCCCGTGGCTTCACGTTAATCGAGGTAATCGTGGTTCTGGCTATCATCGCAATTCTCATGTCAATGGTGTATCCGATGTACACCAGTATGTCGGAGCGCGCTAAAGCCACGAAAGATTTGAGTAACCTGCGTCAGATCGGAATGGCGGCACAGCTATACATGAATGACAACGACGGCATGTTGTTTTCGCCCGCCAGTTCGTGGATGGCGCAATTGAGACCCGGCGCGAATAGCAAATACTTCTCAGCTTGGCGCGCTCTTCAATCGCCCTTTGATAGACGCCCCTCGTCGGAAAAAGGCGATGCAGCCACACCCATTAGCTATGGCGTTAACGCAAACGTTGTCTCAGGCGCCGCCCCGATATCTGCTACGCAAATTAGAAAGCCGACCGCTTTCGTTTTGTTTGCGCCGGCGCAGGCTTCGGGAACAAGTATCAGCTTTTCAGGCTGGGCTACTTCTTTTCCTGGAGTCACAGTCTTGGGAATCGGCGGCACTACGGCTACCAGCAATCCCGGAGGTAACGCTATAGGCGGCACTCAAAACAGTCGCCAGCGGATTAACGCCCTGTTCGCTGATTTGCACTGTGAGACCATGTCTTGGGGCACTTTCACCAACATCGGGGTGACGAACGACGATCCCGACGGGCCCTTTCGTTGGACTCCTTAGATTCGTGAGCCACACGGGCGTGGAAATTTGTGGCGCAGGATACTGCTACCAGGTGCTGATAGGCTCGGGATTGCTTGCGGAAGCTGAGAATTACGCTGGAACAAATCTGAGCGGTGAGGTGTGCGCAATCATTTCAGATACCAACGTCGTGCGGTTGTTCGCAGAGCGTCTGAAAAAGACACTCATGTCAGGTGGATTTACTCCGACCGTGATCACAATTCCAGCTGGAGAACAATCGAAGACGCTCAAGCAAGCCGGCGCGATCTGCGAGCAGATGATTGCCGCGGGACTGGATCGGCAATCCTTTGTCATCGGTCTTGGCGGCGGCATGATTGGCGATCTCTCAGGATTCGTCGCGGCGATTTATCATCGTGGCATTCCGCATATCCAGATTCCCACGACGCTGCTTGCCATGGTGGACAGCTCAATCGGTGGAAAGACCGGCGTTGATACGGGTACCGGCAAAAACTTGATCGGCTCATTTCATCATCCGTCACTGGTGATTGATGACCTTGATGTTCTCAAAACGTTGCCCCGCCGTCAGTTCAATCAGGGATTCGCCGAGATCATCAAGCACGCCATCATTGCCGATGCGAAGATGTTCAAGCAGCTTCAATCGTGGGAGTCCCGATCGCGACGGCGACCGCTCGTTCTTCAGCAGCTTGTGCGTCGCAATATCAAGATAAAATCAAAAATCGTGGCGCAGGATCAGTACGATCGCACCGGGAAACGTGCGCTTCTCAACTTCGGGCACACCGTTGGTCACGCGATTGAGCGCGCCGGAAATTACCGGATGTTTCTTCACGGCGAAGCGCTCAGCCTGGGGATTGTGGCGGCATGCAAACTGTCAGTTAAGAGAGCCGGACTTTCGCCCGAGCAACGCGATGCAATAGTCGAGCTTCTGCAACGGTTCGGTTTGCCAACGAAATTGCCGCCACGTTTCCCGCGCGAGAAAATTTTCAAGGCGTTGAAGTTCGATAAGAAATTCGAGGCCGGAGAAATCCGGTTCGTGGTGACGCCAAAAATCGGTGCTGCCTATCTCACCACCGACGTCACGCTTGAAGATATCCGTGAGGTGGTAGACGAACTGTAGACGCTTCGCTCTGCGAAGCGCGGCGCTGATATAACTAACACGCGCGCGCCGCGCCGCCCAGAGGTCGGCGACTACAGATCAAATGCATTGCGTCGCGTAATACGCGACCCTTAAACTGACTCGTGACAAAATTCCCGCGACCCCCGCGTGGGCTGGATATCATCTTTCCGCACAGGCCAGTTTATTTCGTAACCTGTTGCACCTATAGACGTCGGGCTTATCTCGCGAATGATCGTTTTCATGAAACATTCGTGAGATTTGGCAGACGCGCGCAGAATGATTTCGGCATTGCAGTCGGACGCTACGTGATCCTTCCCGACCACCTCCATGTTTTCGTGGCGCTCCCGGATAAGATTAAACTCGGAGATTGGGTTGGAACTCTTAAGCGGGTCCTTGAGCGCGCTCTCAAAAGATCATCCAACGACCCAATCTGGCAGCGGGGATTCTTCGATCACGTTTTGAGAACTAGCGAAAGCTACTCGGAAAAGTGGAATTACGTCCGCGAAAATCCCGTTCGTGCTGGCTTAGC
>JBKPMH010000266.1:0-4387 GCA_046732035.1 Verrucomicrobiota bacterium | reverse complement strand
CTGGTCACGATTAAGTCCGGCCGCACTTTGAGGCGGTCCAGAAATTTCGCTACCTCGCGCATTTCTCTCTTTCCACGCTTGGTCAAAGGGCGTTCGTCATCGGGTTTTTTCCAGCCTGGCCAATCGGCTTCACCGTGTCTGAGAAAATAAAGCTTCATGTTAACTAAATTAGGAGATGGACCGTCATAAGGTTGTGAGGGAAGAGCATTTGATGGCGGCTCCGGTTATTTCATAATCTTTTTCAAAATTTCACCCGCGCTAAAGGATCTGCCATCTTGGTCGTCGCGTCTGCGGATCAACCTGCCATAGCCGCACGCCGCCCAGGAACGCGTTCCGGTTATGACCCAATTCGATGCCCTTCGGCAGCTCGTCCAATTCCTTGGCATTGCCACCGCCTAGCACGACATAATCGGCGATGAATGATTTTTTCAATTGCATGAGCGCGTACTGCACGTCGCGCTGCCAGACTTTTTCACCGAGCCGCGCCTGGCCGTCTTTGCCAAGATAATCCTCAATGATGCTGCCGTTGCGATAAGGCAGATCGCCCAATTCGAGCGAGAGGACATAATTGTCCCAAACCAGGGCGGAGCCCAGTCCCGTGCCGAGGCCAAGAAAAAGCATTCGCCGCCCGTGATAGCTGCCGAGGGCTTGCATCGCAGCGTCGTTAATGATGCGCACCGGTTTGCCCAGCGCCTTCTTGAAATTGAACCTGACCCAGCCCGGGCCAAGATGTTTCGGCTCGCCTACGATTTTGCCGTTACGCACCGGCGAAGGAAACCCGAGTGCAATTGCGTCGAAGTGCCAATCGGCGACGAGCGGTTCGATTTGATTGATCATCGCGCGCGGCGTCAATTTCTCACCGGATTTGAATTTTTTCCTCTGCCCGCGCGAGATCATCACCTTCACATTTGATCCGCCCACATCGATGACCAGGATTTTCTTTTTCAAGATTGGTTTCGAGTTGTCGCTGCCGCCGATGACGCCGGCGGTGTCGTGTCTGACGGTTGTGACTGTTGCCCGATCTCACTTTCCGGATTCGGCTTAGGCGGTTCGGTGGCAACCGTGATCGGAATTAATTTATCGGCGCGCAATTTCTTCTTTGATTTGGTCATTTTTTTCGCGCGTTCCCGGGAAACTTCACGAAAATGCCACTGGGCCTGGGCACGCTGCTCTGCTCCCTCAGGTTTTAATCGGCGATACATGCCGTCAGGCTGTAGCTCTCGCGCTTTCACGCGATCGTGCAAGAAACTGGGAAGCACCTCGTGAATAATCTGATCGCGCAAAACTGGGTTTTCGACGGGGTAGGCAAGTTCGATACGACGGAAAAAATTCCGAGGCATCCAATCCGCGCTGGAAAGGAACACTTTGGGTTGGCCGGCGTTCTCGAAATAGAAAATTCTACTGTGTTCCAGAAAGCGGCCCACGATGCTGATGACGCGAATATTCTCACTTAAGCCGGGCGCTTTGGGACGCAAACAACAGATGCCCCGCACAATTAAATCGATGGTCACATCCGCGCAGGAAGCTTCATACAATTTTTCGATAATCTCGTGATCGACCAGCGCGTTCAATTTCGCAACGATGCGAGCCGGCTTCCCGGCGCGGGCATGATCACGCTCGCGCTCGATCAATCCGATAAGTCGGCTGTGCATATCAAACGGCGCCACCATCAATTTCTTCAGCCCCGGATAACCAGCCAACCCAGTGAGAGTATTGAAAACGACAGCTACTTCTTCCGTCAATTTGGGTTCGCTGGTAAGCAAACTAAAATCGGTATAAATGCGCGCGGTTCGCGGATGATAATTCCCGGTACCCAGCTGCACATAACGCCGGAGCTGGTCTGCATCCCGACGCACGATCAACAAAACCTTGCAATGCGTTTTCAGACCAACCACGCCATAGATCACGTGTGCACCGGCTTCCTCAAGGCGCCGGGCCCACTGGATGTTACTCGCCTCATCAAAACGCGCGCGAAGCTCGACAATAGCCGTGACTTGTTTCCCGGCGTTGGCGGCTGCGATGAGCGCTTCGACGATGGGCGAATCACCACTCGTTCGGTATAGAGTAATTTTGATCGCCAACACCTGTGGGTCTCGCGCGGCGGCCTCTATCAACTCGACAATTTGATCGAAGCTGTCGTAGGGATGATGAAGCAGCACGTCCTGCCGTCGCAAGACCTCGAAAAAATCGACGTGCGGCGGAAGCGCCGGATCGCGCGCCGGCTGAAATGGACGGTCCCTCAGCTTCGCAAATGCATCATTCGTCACGAGCGGCATCAGATGCGTCATCGACAGCGGTCCCTCGAGCTTGTAAGCGTCAGCCTCTGTCAAATCGAAGAATCGTAGCAGCAATTCCAAAACGTCTTTCGGGCAATCCGTTTCCACTTCGAGCCGAACTGCGTTGCCGCGACTTGAGCGCCGCAGCTCCTGTTCAATGGTGCGCAACAGATTCTCCGCTTCCTCATCATCGATATACAGGTCACTGTTGCGGGTCACCCGAAATGCGTGCACCTCGTCCAGGATCAACCCCGGGAACAGTTCCCCGATGTGCTGCTTGATCAGCGAAGCCAGATAAATGTACTCCCAAGGCTCGTCTGCCCCTTTGCCTCGTGGCAGTGCGATGAGACGCGATACCGCCCGGGGCACCTGCACGATGGCGTGCAGCGGCTCGCCACCACGCTGCAATTTTGCTCGAACCAGCAGATTGTGACTTCGGTTCAAAAGATGCGGGAATGGATGGCTGGCGTCCACGGCCAGCGGCGTAAGCATTGGCAGCACTTCCTGCTGAAAATAGCGATGCGCCCATGCTGCACGTTTCACCGAGAGCTCCGCCATTTCACGCACATAAATTCCGTTCTTCGCCAACTCCGGAAGCAATTCTTTGTTCCACAGTTCGTACTGTGTCCCCACAAGCTGTCGCACCGTTTTCTGGATACGATTAAATGTATCCGTCGGACTCAGGCCATCCGGACCAATGTCACTTGTTTCACTTTTAATTTGTTGCTTGATCCCCGCGACCCGGATCTCAAAAAACTCATCAAGGTTTGAACTGAAAATGGTAAGGAACTTGACTCTCTCAATCAGTGGCTGACTCGGATCCTGCGCCTCCTCGAGAACTCGCCGATTGAACTCAAGCCAGCTCAGCTCGCGATTGATGAAATTTTCAGGATTCGAGAAATGCGTTTCTTGAGCGCTCTTGTCCTGCAGTACTTCAACTCTGGCAGCAGGTTCCTCGGTAACGTTGCTTTTTGCGACCACTGTAGGCATTTACATTTCTCCTTGAACGCGCGCGCAGTCGTGAACCCGCGCCTTACCGATTCTCATCGGCTGACGCAAATACCACTGCTGCGCTACCGCTTGCTTAGAAAGTAAGCAAAACCCAGCGCGCCCGCTACTAGCCTTTATGTCGCAGTTGCGAGGGACTGGTGCCGAATGTCTTCGGCAGCGGCGGCGTAAACAGCGTCTTCGGCGATATTGGTGGCGTGATCGCCAACTCGCTCCAGGCACCGACCAACAAAGATAAGATTCAAGTAGCCGCGCAATTGGTCGGGATCCTGTGCCATGCGTTCCACCAGTTTATGGCTGGCAAGCCGATTCAAATCGTCGAGTTTTTCATCGCGCGGAACGATCGCTCGCCCCAGCTCTACGTCCTCTCGCACGAAAGCGTCTACGCTGTCTTTGAACATGGCCATGGCGTGCTCGTACATTGGTTTCATCAATTCGATTTCCGGCAAGGACGGATGCTGATTTAGCTTCCGAGCGCGCCGCGCAATGGTAGTGGCCTGATCGGCCATCCGTTCCAGGTTGGATGAGAGCTTCATGGCGGAAACGACACGCCGCAGGTCCGACGCGACCGGCTGAAACCGCAACAGGATATCGACTCCGTCCTTGTCGATCTGTTTTTCCAGCTGGTCGATCTCTTCGTCGTCCGCGATTGCATGCGCGCAAATATTATCGTCGCGTTCGAACAGACCCTTCATTGCCCGCTCCACGCTGCGCTCAGTCAGGCCGGCCATCATCAACACGTTATTCCGAAGCGCAGCCAACGCCTCATCAAATGTTCCGAGGATATGTCTTTGCGCGATCATCGTTGCTTCTTCCCCTCACTTGTTCTTTGTTCTTGAGTCTGGTTATCAACCAAATCGGCCCGTGATGTAATCCTCCGTCTGTTTTTCGCTCGGGTTGGTGAAAATCTTTGTGGTCGGCCCAACCTCGATAAGACGGCCAAGGTAAAAAAAGGCGGTGTAGTCCGATACGCGGCCCGCCTGCTGCATATTGTGTGTCACTGTTACGATTGTGTATTTGGTTTTTAATTCATTGATCAGTTCCTCGATCTTCGCCGTCGCGATCGGATCGAGGGCCGAACAAGGTTCGTCCATCAGAATCAC
>JBKPMH010000265.1:0-32874 GCA_046732035.1 Verrucomicrobiota bacterium | reverse complement strand
GCACTCGCCGCTTGAACCCGGGCAGCGGCGAAGGCGCGCTTAGCTGTCGAAGCGTCTCCGAGCATACGTGCTGCCAACGCCTCAAACCAACTCCTTGGATAGTGGATACCGGCGATTGTGACTCCGTCCGCATGCATTGCGTTAAGGTTACCCAACAGGGCGTCGACATCTCGGTTCCACAACGGCAAAAGAAGGGCAAATAAGTCTAGATCTTCCTGGTCCAAATTGTTCGCGGCAGATGCGGCGGCGACGGCGGTGCGAAGCGATCCGATGTCGCCTCGGCCCGCGAAGTCTCCTACCGCACGCTCCACGGTTAACGTACCCGGTTTCACACTAGTGGGCATCGCTAGAACCTGGTCCATGGTCCGATCGAAATCCTCGTAACGCCGCAAAAGGCGATAAGTCTCAGCCAGCGCGTACGGATAGCGTTTGGCACGCGGATCCAAGGTCACTGCCCGTTCCAGGCAGCGAATTGCTTCGTCCCAGCGTCCTTGACGACGCGCTACCAGCCCGGCGATAAATTCGAGTTCGGCATTGTTCGGAAGGGTCCGCCGAGCGAGCTCTGTTTCAATGCGTGCCTGGTCCAGGTCCTTCGTGACGTACAGGAAATGGAAGGCTTGCGCCAAGTGCAACTCTCCTAAATCTGGTTGCAGCCGACGCGCTTTCTGCAACGCAACTTCAGCCAGACTCCTATGGTCGACCGACAGTTCCTCAGCAGTCGCGCCAGCTTTATAGAAGGAAATTCTTCCGTGTGCCTTAGCGAGCTCACAATATGCGAGTGCGAAAGACGGATCGCGTGTGACTGCCTCGTTCAGTAAGGCGATCTTGCGTTCTGAATCTCGCCGCACATCAGCTTCATTCTCCCATAGTGTGCGACCTTCGCGCGCCCGAAGATACAGATCGTAGGCAGCAAGATCCTTGGTCGGCGGCTGATCAACTTTGTTTTTTTCCGGGTCCGACAATTTTGCATGTAGGTGAAAAGCAATAGCGCGTGTGATTTCGCTCTGCATCCCAAACACATCGCTGAGCGGATGCTCGTATGTCTCAATCCAGGGATGATCGGGGTTGCGGGTGTCAACGAGCCGCAGCGACACGCGCACACGTCCATTGGCTCGCCAGACCGAGCCTTCCAGCAAATGCCTCACGCCAAGTTCGCGCGCTATTGCCGGGAGATCGCGACCTTTATCGGGCAAATAGGAATGAGTACTCTGGGTGCCTATGACTTTCATATCAGCGAGTCGCGCGAGATTGGCCGTGATCTCTTCCTGCATCCCGACGCTGAAAAACGTTCCTTCATTCCCTGGAGTCAGATTTTCAAAAGGGAGCACTGCAACGGAGCGCTCCCTCCGGCCGTCGGATCGCCCCTGCTGATATAAAAAGATTGCCAAAGCGATGACGCAGATGACCAGAGTTGATCCCGCTGTGATGTAAATCATGCGCTTGCGTCGCGAGCGCGTCCGTGGTTCGAAGCGCAGACAACAGCGGTGGATGGCTGCGACCAGTTCGCGCGCAGTTTGTGGTCGCTTGGCCGCATCGACCGCCAACATTGATTTCAAGAGCAAAATCACTGGCATCGGTACGCGCGCCTTTTTTAACTGATGCAGCGGAAGCTCCAGGTTCTGGCTCGTCTGTATTTCCTCAATTGTGCGTCCGACAAACGGCGTGTGGCCGGTGAGGAGATACCAGAAGGTGACTCCAAGCGAATAAACATCCGATCGCGCATCGATTTGTCGCTCGCCCACTTCATCAAACTGTTCGGGACTGGCGAATGCCGGTGTGCCAATGAATCCGGCTTGCGTCTGAGCAGTCGCGTCAGAGAGCATTATCTTAGCCACGCCGTAGTCGATTATTTTGACCAACTCTTCACCACTGGCCGCGGATTCAATCATCAAATTGGAAGGCTTGATGTCCCGATGCACCACGCCGCAAACTTCCGCTGCAGCCAATCCGCGTGCTGTTTGTTGAACGACTTCCAGCGCGAGCGGGAGAGTCAGTGGTCCATCGCGCTGAACACGTGCTTCGAGCGTTTCACCTTCGACAAGCTCCATTGCGTAGAAGCATTCGCCATCTTGTTCACCGTAATGTGATACCCGTGCCACGTTCGGGTGATGAATTTTCGCGGCTGCGCGTGCTTCGCGCAGAAAACGGGCACGGGCAGTTGGATTCTCTGCCAGCTTCCGCCCGATCACCTTGAGCGCGACAGTTGATTTGAGGATTGTGTCTCGGGCGCGATAAGTCACCGCCATTGCTCCTGCGCCGAGTACCACTGGAAAACCGTTGGTGTCTGTTTCAACTTCGAAGTGAGCATAACGTAATGGACTGGCGATTGCTCGGTCATCACTGCCTCCCCGCGCTTGGTGATCTTCAGCAAGAAAGCCGAAGCTAACCAGGCATCGCATGCATTCGCCGTCCGGCCCCGGATGCGTGATTGGCATCTTGCACGTACGGCAAACTCCTATTTTTTGACCGTGAGGATCTACGACATTCACGACGTTAGAATTTGGTAAATATAATGCAGCTCAGTATCGATCTCGGCGGGATTGGAAACTGTGCTCGCCACCTCAGCTCGCAACGCATTGCGATACCGTTGCCGTAGCCGTGTAAGCCATACGCGCAAATTTTCCACCGATGTCTGTAGTTGCTTTGCGACCTCTTCCTGGTTTGGGGGAAGCGCTGTTCCACCCGCGACGAATGGCCTTAGCTGATCGACCCATTCACGTTTGCCTTCGGCGGCACACTTTTCCCGCAGGTTCTTCCACGCTCGGGTCACAATCGCAGACGCCCAGGCAACATCGTATGCATTGACTTCATTCAAATGGGCGGTGGCGTACATCGACGCTTCCGCTTGTGGCAAGTGCAGATCAAAGGACACAAACTGGTAATTTCCGCCGCGTTTAATCGCGCGGATACGTTCGCGCTCTTTCAGCAAAAAGTTTTGCAGTGAGCCCAGCAAAAACGTGCGTAGTCGGCCCTTCTCCTTATCTGCCCGGCTCAAAGTGTTTTGTTCAAACAGATGAACAAAAAATCCCTGGATAAGATCTTGCGCGTCAGCCGGCGAGTAGCCGCGGCGTCGAACGAAAGTGTAAAGGGGCGGCCAGTACGCTTCGCTAAAGACAGCGAGCGCTTTCCGTGCAGCTGCATCAGAAGCGGCCTTGCTCGCCTGCAACACAACCGTCCAGTGCGTCGTTTCGAACGGCGCACCACCTTCTTGGAGGGTGCCCGGAACCTGTTTCGTAACCTAAGATTTTCGCTGAGACTCCTCGCCTTTACCATTAAAATCAGAGTTCGGAGACTCGGAAAATTTTAATCCGAAATCGTTGCGAGAGGCGCAGAGGGAAGGGACCAACGCGATTATTGGCTGGCCCTCTTCTGGCGAATCCGGGCAAAGTGCCGATCAACATCGAGGAGATTCGTTACGTGCCGGACGGCGCTTGCTTAAGTTTTTCGTAATCTGCCGCCGTGTCGATGTCGATCCCGGCAGGAGGAAAATCAAAGGCGACGACATCGTGTCGCCGCGCCAGAATGATTCCTTTGGCTCCGCTGTCTCCACTGAGCCGCAGCAACTCTCCAAAGCAGGATCGATCAAATAACGCCGGCACTCCAAGAGTCTCAGAGTAGGCCGATGCGACGATTGGTTTCCCGTTCTCCAGATGCAGCTGGATGAGTTGTCCAAGCGCGTTCGCGTTCACCAATGGCTGATCACACGTGAGCAGAATCGCGGCGTCGAGATCAGGGACCATGGTTGTAGCATGCTTTACGCCCATGGCGATAGATGATCCCAATCCGTTGGACCAGTGTGCGTGCTCGACGATCGAAACCGGAAGCTCCAACATCGCTGGTTTGATTTGTGCCGCATTGGCGCCGATGACGATCACAATCGGCTGGCATCCCGCATCTTGTGCGGCGGTCACAATTCGCCTAACGAATGGTTCGCCTTGGAAAATGGCGAGTTGCTTTGATTGTCCAAAACGGGTCGAGTCACCAGCGGCGAGGACGACCGCGCCTACTTTCATTGAAGAATCATGCGGCGTGCCCGCTGACGCTCGTTCCGGTGGAGTGGGTCATGGCACCACGCAGTCGTAAATAACCACCAATCCGACCCGACAATACTGCCTCTACTTCTGCTACAATCGACAACGCTATTTCCTCAGGCGATTCACTACCAATGTCCAATCCAGCCGGAGCGAAAAGATTGTGCAGCGAGCTATCGAAATCGACAACAGTATACTCGCTCAGCTTTGCCAGGATCTCGCCATGCCGTTTCTTTGGTCCCAGTAAACCGATGTAGCGCAGTTGCAAGGGCAGAAGACGATGGAGCGAAAGAAGATCGCGACCAAAGTTGTGATTCATCACTACGGCAGCGGTATACGTATCGCTCCTGAAATGTTTCGTCAGCTCGGAGGGATGGCCGAAGCGCTCGACCACCCAGCCAAGGGTCGCGGCGAGTTGTGTGATGGGAGAGATTTCCGGTCCGGTTCCAAATAGCAACACGCGGATTGGAAGGGCCAGTGTTTCAATGAATACGCCTGGGCGTTCGCTCACAAGGACATCAGAAGGCACAATTTCTGAACCGGGTTTGTTTCCTTCGTAGCACGTGCGGACGCGGCAGATCTCTCGTTTTTCAAGCGAGCGACCAATATCGGTAATGATGTTGCCATTTTCTCCGGCGCTTGGTAGCGGCTCCACCAGAATTTTTAGCAGGCCATCGCATCCATATATCTGACTCGTATCGTACGAAAGCAGCGTGGCCGAACCATCGCGAATGACATCGCGGCCCCGGCGCCCGATTTCTTCCTCCAAGCAACCGCCACTCAGCACACCCAGCGTACCGCCGTCCGAATCGACTAACAACCGGGCGCCCGCTTTCCGGTAAGTAGAGCCTTTCGCTTCTACTAACGTCGCCAGAGCCCACGACTGCCCTGGATTTTCTGCGACGCGCTGGATGATTTGTTGCAACGCCTTCATTCGTTAGGCTAACACGGCCGATTTCAATAAGTCTTCGATTTTGATCGGCAGTTCACGAACACGAATGCCGGTGGCATGATGGGTTGCCGCAGTGATCGCCGCAGCGATACCGGCCAGACCGATTTCACCGATACCGCGGGCGCCAAGTGGGTTGATTTCCAGATCAGGGTAATCAAGGAAATGAACATCTAGCTTGGGAACGTCGGCGTTCACCGCGACAATGTAATCGGCCAGGTTGCTGTTGATCGGCGCGCCGTTTTGCGGGTCGTAAATAGTGTGTTCCAGGAGCGCCATCCCGATTCCCATCACCACCGCGCCTTCGATTTGGTTGCGTCCTGCAAGTGGATTGATAATGCGCCCCGCATCGATGACCGTTACCACGCGGTTGACACGTAGCCGCGCAATCTCGGGTTGCCAGGTGACTTCGACGAAGTGACATCCAAACGAGTGCGTGGAAAATTTCGGCTTTTTCTCACCGAACGTCGCCTCGGATTTACCGCTTCCCGTGACCAGCCGAAGATTGGCGCGTTGTAACACATCCGCGAACGGCACACCGCCCGCGGAACCATTCGCCTTCACAAAGATCCGCCCACGCTCGAACGCCAACTCCCCGACTTTGCGCTTCTCGAAAGGAGTCCCAGACATCTTCGTGGCCACAGTTAGTAAAGACTGGATTGCATCGTCAGCGGCAGCAAAGACGGCTGGAATCACCGATCCAGTGGCCATCGAACCGCCTGAAATGGGACCTTCTGGAAGCGAGGTATCGCCGAGTGCGACTTCGACTTTGTCGAGCGGCACGCCGGCCTTATCGGCGGCAAGTTGCGCCAGGACCGTGTAAGTTCCGGTGCCGATGTCCTGCGTGCCGCAAGCCACTCGCGTCGTGCCGTCGTCCCGCAGCTCGACATTGGCCTCGGCAAGAAATCGTGCGGCACCCCAGGCAGCTCCCGCCATTCCCCAGCCGAGGATCAATCCATCGCGTTTCATCGAGCCGATGTCGGAATTGCGGTTTGACCAGCCGAACTTTTCGGCGCCAACCTGGAGGCACTCCAAATAATGACGTGACGAGAAAGGAATACCGAGGCCTTCATCAATTTTCGGCTCATTGAGCACACGAAGGCGAACGGGATCAACCTTTAGTTGATCGGCCAGTTCATTCATCGCTGCCTCGGTGGCGTATAAACCGGGAACGGCGCCGGGGCCACGCATGTCAGACGGTGACCCGATGTTCCGCTTTGCGCGTCCAAATCGTACTCGAAGATTTGGCACACTGTATTGGAATGACGTCGCTTCGCCGCAGTTCTCGTGGTACTCATCGAGCATCGATCTCTCGTAGACGTAATCATGCTGGAGGGAGAGAAGTTTGCCTTCGGGTGTAGCGCCCAGGCGTACTCGTTGCTGTGTGCGCGCGCGGTGACCAGCCGCTTGGAATGTCATTTTGCGACTGAGCACAAGCTTAACCGGCTTGCCAAGCTGCCGCGCAGCCGCAGCTGCCAGCGGGCAATGTGTCCATGGCCACAATTTGCTGCCGAAACCTGAACCAACGAACTTGGTGATGACGCGGACGTTCTCTTTGGCCAAACCGAACATTTGGGCGAGTACGCCCCTCATGTTGAAAACCGCCTGTGACTCCTCGTAGAGCGTCAACGTCGAGCCATTCCAGATCGCAATGGTCGCCTGCAACTCGATCGGATTGTGTGTTTCGGAAGGCGTGACATAGGTTTGATCTAATTTGACAGGTGCACTGGCGAAGGCGGAGTCGGGGTCGCCGCGCTCGCTTTGCAGGCGATGCTCCGGGCCGTATGACGTTTCGACGACGTCGGGGTCATCGTCGGGTTTAAGATCTGTTTCGACGTTTGGATTCTGCCTGTCGTAGGTGATTACCACCGCGTCCGCAGCAGCTTTCGCGGCTTCAAAACTGTCGGCCACGGCGAGCGCGACGTATTGGCCATAGTAACGAACAACGTCATCTTCAAATGGCGGGCGTCGTTCTATGCAAATCCCTTCCATGCCCTTTCCCATGGTGGAGCGAAAAATTTTTCCAATATTGCCACGATGAAAAATTGCTCGCACGCCAGGCATCTTTTCGGCCGTTGTCGTGTCTAGTTTTAGCACGCGACCGCTGGCGATTGTTGCTTCAACCGGGACGGCATAGAGCAAATCAGGAAAATGGTGATCAGTCGCATACATTGCCAGGCCGCTGACCTTCAGCGGACCGTCAACCCTGGGTTGCGGTTTTCCAATAACCGACATCTGCATGCTTTCAGGCATGGTAAAGGTTTAGTTCGTTAGGCATTGTGAGTCGCAAGATTCAAAGCGTGCACCAGACACAGTTTGGCTAGCTCCACCTTAAATCCATTTTGGCTTTGAGGTTTCGCATCGCGCAGCGCGGCATCCGCCGCTTTTTGGAAAACTGCCTGTGTCGCAGGTTGGTCGGTTAATTCATGCTCCGCCTGCGTTGACCTCCAGGGCTTTGTGCCCACTCCGCCGAGGGCAATCCGAGCACGCTTCAGTTTTCCGTCTCCAACTGTCACTATGACTGCGGCAGAGGCGAGGGCGAACTCGTAAGAAGCGCGATCTCGCAATTTTAGATACAGCGAGCGACTTGCAGGCGCGGGCGGCGGCAACGTGACATGCGTAATTAAATCGCCTGGTTCCAAAACGGTTTCACGATGCGGCGTGTCCCCGGGAAGAAGATGAAAATCAGCGATTGGGACACTGCGATCTCCTTTTGTTCCGCGGATGTGAATCGTCGCTTCGAGAGCCGCCAGAGCGACGTTCATGTCCGATGGGTTTGTCGCGATGCAGTGTTCGCTCGTACCGAGAATGGCCAAACTTCGATTCACGCCGGTAATCGCGGCACAACCGCTGCCGGGTTCCCGTTTGTTGCAAGGCATCGCAGTGTCGCGGAAATACATGCACCGGGTACGTTGCAATAAATTACCTGCTGTGGTCGCCATGTTGCGAAGCTGGGCGGACGCGCCACTCAAAAGCGCTTCGGAAAGAACCGCGTAGTCTCTGCGAACAACTGGATGATGTGCCAGGTCCGAATTGCGGACCATCGCGCCAATCGTTAGGCCGCCGTCCGGGAGACTCTCGATCTTGTCGAGCGGCAGATGATTTACGTCGATCAGCCTTTTTGGCGTCTCTACATTCAGTTTCATCAAATCGATCAGCGTCGTACCTCCGGCAATGAACCGAACATCTGCGCCCTGTTGCGCCGTGGCGGCCTTCGCCGCTGCGGAAACAGCTTGAGCGCTGTCGGTGGCGCGCGTGAGCTCGAAAATTTTCATGCGGGTTTCTGCGTTTTTGTGTTTTGCCGCACAGATTGAATCGCACTCACAATGTTTTGATAAGCGCCACAGCGACAGATATTGCCGCTCATGAATTCCTTGACCTCAGCGTCGTCAGGTCCGCATGGTTCCTTCAACAAAGCCACGGCCGACATGATTTGGCCCGATGTGCAATAGCCACACTGATAGGCGTCGTGTGTAATGAAGGCAGCTTGCATCGCATCCAGGTTTTCTGGTTGTCCGAGCCCCTCGATTGTCGTGATGTCGTCATCTTGATACATCGCGGCGAAGCAAAGACACGAATTCACGCGCCGTCCGTTGATATGTACCGTGCACGCTCCGCATTGACCGTGATCGCAACCCTTTTTTGATCCAGTCAGATGAAGGTGTTCGCGAAGGCAATCCAGAAGCGTTGTCCGCGGATCGATTCGCAAATCGTATTTCTTTCCGTTCACCCGCAGAGTTACGGGGATCGCATCCTTGGACTCTGACGATAATGGTTGCTCTTTCTGCCGACGTTCTCCAACCACGGGAGTGATTGGAGCGGCGGAGGCGAACAAGCTCGCCATTCCTAAGCGCGACAGGAAAGTGCGGCGTGTCGATTTTCCGAATTCGCCGCGCGATGATGTTTTGGGCGTTTCGTCACTTTCGCTTTGAGGGGACATAAAACCTCCTCGTTAGAATCGTTTTTAAACCGGGTGTGGTTTCAAATTACAAAAGAGCTGACTTCGATAACTCAGGGGAATCAATTCACCCGGCGTGTAGCTTCGAACAGGAACCAAGCGCGCCTTTCCGTTTCGTCGATCCAAACTTCAATCAGGCTGGCTGTGGCAACATCCCGATTTTCATCACAGACGTCGTGCGCTTCGCGAAGGCGCGCGGCCATGGTGCGATTGTCGTCAGCCAACTCGGCCAGCATATCCAGTGGTTCGACGTATTCTGCGTCGTTGTCGAGCACTCGCTGATTGCGAGAAATTTGACCGATTGATCTCAATGTCAGCCCACCAATTTTACGAATTCGTTCCGCGATCGGGTCGGTCATTGCGAAGAGTTGATCGGCGTGCTCGTCGAGCAACAAATGATAGTCGCGAAAGTGCGGACCACTCATGTGCCAGTGAAAGTTTTTGGTTTTCACGTACAACGCGAACACGTCGGCCAGAATAACATTCATGGCCGCGGCGATGTCCTTCGTCGCTGAAGGTGTGAGATCAGTTCGCGTCTCCAGGGGAGCGTCACGTCTGTGAAGGAGTTCTATGGTTTTTCTCGAATCAGATTTTTTCATAATTTCCTTTGTACTTGTTGATGTTCTTTGGCAGGATCAAATAGACTTGGTCACTGTGGGTTGTTTGCCGTTAACTGGCTTCTCATCATTCCATTCAATCATCGGTGTGAGGTGTGCGTTATAGATGAATCAACCCACGGCGGGTGGCGTTTGCCACGGCTTCGGTTCGGCTGATGACATTCATTTTGGCGAAAATCGCTTTCACATGGGACTTAACGGTACCTTCGCTGATGAACAGCGCCGCACCGATTTCCTTATTGCTCTTTCCCTGGGCCATCAGTTTCAGGACATCGATCTCACGAGAGCTCAATGTTTCGCCACTGACCCGTTCGGCCAGCTTGGCCGCAAGATGCACAGGAACACAAGTTTCGCCGGCATGTACGCGACGAATACTGTCCATCAATGCTTCGCGCGGTACATCCTTAAGCAGGTAACCTTTTGCTCCAGCTTGAATCGCGCGAAAGATGTCTTCGTCGCCGTCGAACGTCGTAAGAACAATAATACGCGCCTGCTCGTCTTGATCGCGGATTTCTTTAATTGTGCTAACGCCATCCAACTCGGGCATTCGCAAATCTAGCAGCGTCACGTCCGGGTGATGCTGCTTCCAAAGGTCGACCGCTTCACGACCATTTTTCGCTTCACCTACCACGGCCATGTCCGGTTTGCGTTGAATCAAGGAGACGAGGCCTTCGCGCACTACGGTGTGGTCATCGGCAATGAGAACACCGATGCGCGATTTTTTCGAGACCCGGGCTGCGCTGCGACGTCCTGAACTGTTCGAGCTGGCCCGGCGTTGCGATGCCGCGTTCCTGCGCCAGGAACGAGTTGTACTTTTTCGAGCAGATTTCGTTTTGGTTTTCACGATTTCGTTGCGCCATTGTAGGGCAATGTAACGACGACCCTGGTGCCTTTGCCTCGCGCGCTGGTGATTTTTAGCTCGCCGCCCATTTGTTCGACGCGCTCTCGCATTCCGGCCAAACCCAGGCCATCATGTCGATCTTTCACCCGAAATCCATCGCCGTCGTCATGAAGCTCAAGGCGCAGTTCCTTCGTGTTGAAAGTCAGTCGCGTGTCGAAATTGCGGGAGCGGGCGTACTTCAGCGCGTTAGTCAATGCTTCCTGTCCAATGTGCAAAAGATTCTCCTGCCAAATCAGAGGAAGGTGACGCAGTTTTCCTCGAAGCTCGAATTTGGTGTGAAGGGTAGTTCCGACGGTTGTGTTCTTGATAATTCCTTTTAGCGCCTCCCAAAAGTTGCTTCGCTGCAAAGCTTGCGGCCGCAGCGCATGAACCGACCGCCGCGCTTCATTCAAGCTGCGTCGGGCCAGTTCACTGGCCCGTCTTAAATGCTCGTTGGCTTCCTTGCGGCGGCAACACCCGATCGCATCTTCCACCGCTTCCAATTGTACAATTACGCCGGTGAAACCTTGTGCCAGCGTATCGTGGATGTCGCGTGCCATTCGGTTTCGTTCTTCAAGAATGGCTGATTGCCGATTCTGCTCTGCAAACTCATTGAGTTGGATGGCCAGCATCGCCTGGTGTGCGAGCGCCTGGGCAAGCTCGATCTCTTCCGGCCGATACGGCGGCCGATCTCCGTGACGAATTCCGATGAATCCCTTCACCCGACCACCCACCAGGGTTGGTATGGTTAAATATTTCTTGGTGTGTCTGGATTTAAAGTACTCGCGAATTTCTGTGGTGACGCGCGGATCGTTCTCGATGTCTTCACAAATTACGGGTGCTCCAGTGAAGAGCGTCTCCTGAAGTACCTTATCTTCTTTCCACAACAGAGGGTTTTTGACGAACGGATGCTCCGGATCAGCCGCGGCAAAATCCGCTCCCTGTGCGGCGGCGCGTAGCACCAGCGATTCAGTGGCGTCGTTCAGCAGCCATAGAATCACGCTTTGCGCGCCCAGCAGTCGGCCAATCGTGCCGAGCATTTGTCCCAGAAATTTGTCTGGCGCTGGCGCGGTAGCGAGAACATCGAGGCTGTAGGTGAGAGCCTCGACCTGGCCACGAGCCAGCTGTTCGGAAGCGCGGAGAGCTTCCTGGGCACGATCACGTTCAATCGCAACCTGTACGAGGTGCGTTGCTAACTCGAGCAATTCGAGGTCTTGAGAGTCTGGGCTTCGCGTTTCGCGATAGTACATGCAGAAGGTTCCCAGGATCTTTCCATTCGACGAGAACACCGGATTTGACCAGGACGCTCGTAACCCATGCTTGAGCGCTGCGGTGCGATGCTCCGGCACGTCCCATAGCGGGTCCGTTGCGATGTCGGAAACTGTGACCGGCGCTCTCCTATATGCCGCGGTACCGCAAGAACCGGCACACGGTCCAATCGGCAGTTTTTCTATCTGCTTCATCCATTCCTTGGGCAGACTTGGTCCCGCAACTGGATCCAGATGAACACCATCGGGATTTAGCAACAACACCGAAGCGAGCGTCCCGCTATGCTGCTCTTCGATAATTAGACACAACGTATTTAGAATCTCTTCAAGCGGAACTCCGGTGGCGATCATCTCGAGAAGCCGCTTCTCTCCGGCCAGCAAAGCTTCGCTCCTCTTGCGTTCGCTGATGTCGCGAATCATGACCTGCGCAGCTGGGGCGCGTTCGTAGATGATTGGAATGGCAGTCACCTCTACGTCCCGCACTTCTCCATTGAGCGTCACAAATTTCTCCTCGATCAGCGGCGCGGTTCCTCCGGCTCCAACCTGTCGAATCCGTTCCCCGACGACAGGCAAGGAATCCGGATGGATGAAATCAAGAATCGAGCGTCCGATGAGCTGGGCCGCGTCCGTTGCGCCAAACAAGCGAACGCCAGCCGGGTTCACATACAAAAGCCGGCCATCTCGATGAACACAAATGCTGTTCGGAGAGAACTCGACCAATACCCGGTAACGCTCCTCACTCTCTCTTAATGCTTCTTCCGCTCGTTTGCGCTCGGTAATGTCCAACATGACTCCGCGCAGGCGGACAGGTTGATCGTTCTCGACAACGACGGTCACCACATCGTGCAGCCAAACGGTGCGCCCATCCGCCGCGACCATGCGATATTCAAAATCATGCGGACGTTTGGCATGGGTGGCGTCGACACAAAAGTTCGTCGCCCATCGGCGATCGTCAGGATGAATGTGATCCTTCCAAAAAGTTCGTTCGGTGGTCCAGCGTGTTGCTGGATAACCCAACATCCGCTCTGCTTGTGGGCTGACAAAGGTGAACGAAAGCGTCCGCGCGTCCGCTTCCCAGACGATTCCGTCGATAGAGTTCACCAGTGTCACATAATTCTCGTGAGCTTCCCGCAACGCGTCCTCCGCTCGCTTGCGTTCGCTGATGTCGCGTAGGATTGCCTGAAAATATCCTCCGCGTATCGCAGAGACTGACACTTCTACCGGAACGATCTCGCGGTTCTTGCGCACAAATTTCCTCTCGAAGCGTAACGCCTTTTTGCCCGCCAATTCTTTCAACCGCTTTTGAAAAAGGTGACGTTCTTCCGGGAGGTAAGTGTTTGTTACGGGCGCTCCAATCAGTTGGTCGTGAGGAATTCCAGCCAGCTCGGCCGCAGCCCGATTTCCCAACACGCACACGCCTTCTGCGTCGACCACGTAAATTGCGTCGGGGGAAATTTCGATGAGGTCCCGATATTTCTCTTCGCTTTTGCGTAGTTGGTCTTCAGCGCATTTGCGCTCGGTTATATCCCGCAGAGTGCAAAGGGTAGACAAAAATTCGCCGTTTTCAGCGAGACGCGGAACCGATACACCATCTAAATGAACGATAGCGCCCGTTTTTGTCCTCCAACGGATTTCATATTCGCGCGTTTTCCCTTTCACAAGATCGTGCAGAATTTGATCGAGCCCCGGACGATCCTCGGAAAAGAGCAGGCGTTCTGAGATGTTGGCTCCCCGCAATTCCGCCTCGGAGTAGCCGCTCAGTTCGACGCCGCGTTGATTGATGCAGAGAATTTTGCCGGATCGGTCCAGGGAAAGGATCACGTCGCGGGATAGCTTAAAGAGGTTTCTCGCCGCATTCTCGTCATCATCCAGCTCGGAACGGCCGCCGCCACGAGAACTGCGTCTGCCATCCGGCAAAAATACACGAGTATCGCGCATCGAGTCACCGACAGGGACTTCTGCTTTCATCACAAGTTAATGCGCATCCGCGCAAAACCGAGGTTTCAAGCGGGCGTTGCGCCGCATTCCACCAGTCTAACAAGCTTGCGCGGCCACGCCACTTTTGTTTCCTCCCTCGAAAGAGGTGCTATCCAGTCTCTCCTGCGAAGCAGCGAAAAATCCTACCACCGCCTCATGGTAGGGCGACACGGTGTTGCCTACAGTCAGGAAGAAAAATTTTAACAAAGATGAAACTGAAACGACAGCAAACCGTTCCAAGGACTAAACTGCCGAAAATCCTTCGGCGCTTCCGACGGCGCCATGATCCAATGCTCGTCTTGAACATGGCTCTTTTTAACTTCACCGACGGATGGAACCGCGTGTTTTCGAGGGAGCAGTACGCGCGCTTCAGTGTCTGACACCATGATCCAGGTAATGGAAAGATCCCGAGTTGCAATGAATGCTGCTAAACATTTTGTCGTTGTGAAAGCAGCGATTGACCGCGTTTACGCGCACTGGTCGAATCTCGAGAACCTTTCCGCGTTCGTAACGCCGCTGCGAGATGTATGCAGAATCGACCATACACACTTTTCCTACACTTGGCAGCGGAACGGCAGTGATCAAAAAGGAGTATTCCACATCGTACTGCAGATTCCTGGGCGCCGAATTGCCTGGCGCACTTTGTCGAATGGCTTCATGTCAGGTGTGGTTTCTTTCGAGCCACGCTCTGCAGACGAAACCGAGGTGACCCTGAAGATTCGTTCGATTTTCGATCCTCCAAGTCTCACGCACAGACTCGAGGAGTACTTGGGCAATTTCAAAAAACTGGTTGAAAGCGAGGTGAGCGCGTCATGAGAGGTTTCCCCAGTGAGAAAGCGCTTGTGATGGCGTATTGGCGAAAGCTGATACGTTCTAATGGAGCAGCACGCAGGAGCGATGTCCGATTTTCCGCTGAACACCCGGTGCGCAGGTTGCGAGCACGTCATCATGGTGTCTCGCGCCGGCGCGCCGGCGTGGCCGGATGATGCATCATTCCAGCGACGCGCACCACTTGCGTGAGTAACCGGCGCGCGTGTGAGCAAATACCGCAGACAAGTTCGTCTGCAAATGTTGATGCGCGGAGAGTTCACGCAGGCAAGATTACCTTCGGAGGGGAACTTGCCTTTGAGAAACACTGCTCAAGCATCAGCTGAAGTATCCGGCATAGTCGAACATCTGTTCCGCCACGAAGGGGCGAAGATGGTTGCCATTCTGACGAGAATTTTTGGCATCGAACATCTCAATCTGGCAGAGGACGTTGTTCAAGAGGCGCTGGTGCGGGCTTTGCAGACCTGGCCATTTTACGGAGTTCCAAAAAATCCCTCCGCCTGGATTATGCGCGCATCGCGCAATCTTGCGTTGGATGTGGTCCGCCGGCGAAAAGTGTTTCAAAACAAACAGGAAGAAATAGTTCGTTTGATGGATCGTCATGGCGCCGCGCCTGACGAAACAATTTTTTCGGAAGACGAAATTGGCGACGATCGTCTGCGAATGATGTTTGTCTGTTGTCATCCCGCCATTCCAGCGGAGGCGCAAGTTGCGCTGGCGCTGAAGACGCTGTGTGGTTTCAGCGTCGAAGAGATAGGCCACGCATTTTTGACCTCGGACGCCGCGATCGCAAAACGATTGACTCGGGCAAAACAAAAAATTCATCAGGCGCGGATTCCATTCGAAATTCCCGCAGGCAAAGAATTGGAGCAGCGACTGGATAAGGTTTTGCAATCGTTGTACCTGCTGTTCAATGAAGGCTACAAAGCCTCGAGCGGCGAAAATCTTGTTCGCGACGAGCTCTGCGACGAAGCGATCCGTCTCGCTGAGCTTTTGGTCGCACATCCAGTTGGCAATCAGCCGAAAACACATGCTCTTTTGGGATTGATGTTGTTGAATGCGGCCCGCAATCCGACTCGCCTGGACGACGAGGGCAATCTGCTTCGCCTGCAGGAACAGGATAGAACACGCTGGAACAAATCCATGATCGCGCGCGGAATGTTTCACTTTGCAAGATCGGCAACAGGAGACGAACTGAGCGAATATCACCTTCAGGCCGGGATCGCCGCCTGTCATTGCGCAGCAAAAGATTACGAATCCACCGACTGGCGGAAGATCCTTTCGCTGTACGACCAGTTAGCTGAATTCGATGAGTCGCCGGTGGTGGCCCTCAATCGTGCCGTGGCTATCGCGAATATCCGCGGACCAAAAGCCGGGCTTGAGGCTTTGCGGTGCGTTCGGGATCTCAGCAAACTGAGTTCGTACTACCTGCTCTACGCCGTGCTCGGCGAATTCGAATTAAGATCCGGGAATCTGGAAACCGCTGCCGAGCAGTTCAGGCGATCATTCGAGCTTGCGGAAACGAAATCGGAACGAGCATTCCTTTTGAAGCGTTTGCAGCGTTGTGCCGACGGCCAGACTGCTTGATCAGAAAAAATTGTCCTGAATGGGCGTACTCGTTCGTCGTATCTCCAAATCACAAGCAATAGAAAGGAATACATGAACAAGCCAGAGCAGAAACAAGCAGCAAGCATCGTTTGGTTTGAAATCCCCGCCGATAATCCGGAACGCGCCAATGCGTTTTACAGCAATTTATTTGGCTGGAAAATCAATCCGTTCCCCGGAGGAGGGGATTATTGGCATATCGATACCGGTGGTGCGGATGACACACCTGATGGAGCGCTCAAGGGGCGCAGACAGCCAGGGGAGCCGATCGTCAACTACATCAGCGTGGATTCAGTCGCCGATTTTTCTAAGAGAATCGAAAACCTCGGCGGGAAGATCTGCATGGCCAAAACGGCTGTGTCACAAATGGGTTACTTTGCTGTGTGTCAGGATACCGAGGGAAATTCGTTTGGAATATGGCAGAGCGACGCGAACGCGAAATAATTGTCCTAATCCTGTCACTTCGTTCGTTCTTATTCGACAGACAAACAATCAAAAACTAAACACACTATGAGCACACAAGATGAAAAGAGTTACATGATGTTTTTCCGCAGTGACGAATGGTACAAGGAGCTTTCGTACGACGAGATCCGGAATCTTATCAAACGGAATCACGCGTGGATGGAAGAATTAACTGCGCAGGGCAAGGCCAAACCGGGCCATGCGCTCCAACGCAAAGGCGCAACTGTTTCCGGTAAAAACGGCGGAATTATTTCGGATGGACCGTTTGCAGAATCCAAAGAAGCCATTGGCGGGTATTTGATTTTGAATGTCGAAACATTGGAGGAAGCGATCGCCATTGCTAAAACTAATCCGAGTCTGTCATACGGCGGGTCCATCGAAATCCGTCCCGTAGCTGACGAGTGCCCGCTCGACGTTCGGGCACGTGAATTGGCGGCGGAGCAAGAGCTAGTGACGCTGTAGATTTGGAAAAACCTAATTATCAACTATCAAAAGAAAGAATATGAGTACACAAAACGAAAATCGGAATGGATACATGCTGCTATTTCGCGGCAATGACCTGCGCAAAGGTCTCTCACTCGAAGAACTGCAAAAAGTCACGGACAATTGGATGGCGTGGTTCAAGCGCTTAACCGAAGAAGGCAAAGCGATAGCCGGGAATCCACTGGAGCGCGAGGGCAAAATTGTTTCAGGTAAGGACCGTGTCGTGTCCGATGGTCCTTTCGCCGAATCCAAGGAAACAATTGGCGGTTATTTTCTTCTCGACGTCCCTACGTTGGATGAGGCGATCGTCATTGCCAAAGAATGTCCCGGCCTGCCGTACGGCATCCGCGTAGAAGTCAGACCCGTGGCAGGTGAGTGCCCGATCGCTGCCGGCCTCAAAGCAGAGTCGCAATTCGCACAGGTATAATCGCCGCGCTGATTTCACGCCGGGGCGAAAGCTCTGCTTGCTTTCGCCCCGGCCACGGCGTTCACCGCCAACGCAATGCAGTCGAGTACGCTCGCTCAGACCGGATACGCACCGGTGAATGGGCTTCGCATGTACTACGAAATTCACGGGCCGCAGAGCGGCGTCCCCCTGGTTTTGCTGCATGGCGGCGGCGACACGATCGGGACGTCGTTTGGTCAACTCTTGCCATTTTTCGGGCGCAAGCGACAGATCATCGCATTCGAGCAACAAGGTTGCGGGCACACAGCGGATATCACAGATCGGCCGTTTAGCTTCGAACAATCAGCCGACGACACCGCTGCGCTGCTGGAGTATCTGCACATTGATCGCGCGGACTTTTTTGGTTTCAGCAACGGCGGCTCCATCGCGCTGCATGTCGCCATGCGACGAACGCAAATTGTGCGCCGGCTTGTTGTGATCACGGCAATCATGAAACGCGCATGGGTTGATCCACAATTTTGGGAATCAATGGAGACGGCGCAGCTCGATGTAATGCCAGCGGTATTGCGCGAGGCTTATCTCAAAGTTGCACCGCATCCTGAAAATCTGGAATCGTTTTTCTACAAATCACGCGACCGCATGCGCAACTTTAAAGACGTGCCGGACGAAGCGATTCGTTCGATAACCGCGGCGACTTTGGTGGTCGGCAGCGATCGCGACGTCAGGCGACCTGAAGGCGCTGTCGAGTTGTTTCGCCTTCTGCCGAATGCCGAGCTGGCAATCCTGCCCGGGATCGAACACATGGCGATCACGTCGCAGATCGATGTGCTCGCGCCGATGGTCCGGACATTCGTTGATCAAGCAAAGTAACAATTAACCAATCAACAAACCTTCATTATGGCTCATTACGTAGATGGATTCGTCATTCCGATTCCCAAAAAGAACCTTAACGCCTACCGCCGCATGGCACAGCAAGCCGGTAAAATCTGGCGCGACCACGGTGCACTCGAATTCCGTGAATGTGTTGGCGACGATCTGAACATCAAGATGGGAAAACCGTTTCCGCGCGGGATCGAGACAAAGCGTGGCGAAATGGTGATTTTCTCCTATATCGTGTTCAAATCGCGCGCCCAGCGCGACCGCGTCAACGCCAGGGTCATGAAAGACCCTCGATTAGCGAAGATGATGGGTCAGGCAATGCCCTTTGATGCGAAGCGAATGCTTTACGGTGGATTCAAGACCATCGTCGAAGCGTAGGTTCACGCTTCGCATTCGGCAAAAATCTTAGTTTACTACAAAACAGCGGGTTTTAGCTGTTTTTCGGTCTCGAAGAGACCCGTGGAGTCCGCTCTCCTCAGCGGATTTTTGAGAAAGATGTTAAAGGTGGCCAATAGTCGCAAAAACAGACAGAAGAAGGTCCTGAGCGCGACGATTCATTCGTCGTATTACAAAGTGAACGCAACAACGTGGCCGAAATAATCGTGGAAAAGGCTTATGTGTACTGTCTGCCAAACTCAATGCTGACGGCAGCCGGTGCGACCTCAAATCGCAGGCTTGTCGCGTTCACCGTGAGATATTTTTTCAACGCGACCAAAATCACCAAACAAACGAAAACAAGAGAAGATGAAAATCGAAACATTGGAACCGAAAACTTACGAGAACGAAATCAATCCTGCGAAAGTAGTGTCAGAAGCCGAGTGGCTCGTTGCACGCAAAGATCTGCTGACGCGAGAAAAGGAGCTGACACGATTGCGTGATGAAGTGAGCCGCCATCGCCGCGAACTGCCGTGGGTCAGAGTCGACAAGGAATACGTTTTCGATGGACCCGACGGCCAAGAGACGTTGGTCGATCTTTTCGACGGCCGCAGCCAACTGATCGTTTATCACTTCATGTTTGGCCCTGATTGGGACGAAGGTTGCAAGAGCTGCTCGTATCTCGCGGACCACTTTGATGGAGCAAACTGGCATCTCCCGCATCGTGATGTTTCGTTCGTTGTCATCTCTCGCGCGTCTTTGCCCAAACTCGAGGTCTACAAAAAACGAATGGATTGGCGTTTTAAATGGTTGTCCTCCTCTGGGAACGATTTCAATTTTGATTACCACGTCTCGTTTACCGAACAGGATAAGCGGAACAACGAAGCGTATTACAATTACGCCAATGCGGAATTTGTTAAAGATGAGCTTCCTGGGCTGAGCGTTTTTTACAGGGACGAGAACAGCCAAGTATTTCACACCTATTCAACGTACGCGCGCGGCCTCGATATCCTGGTGGGTGCTTACAATTTTCTTGATCTCGTGCCAAATGGCCGGGACGAAAACCGGCTCGATTTCACAATGGAATGGGTGCGCCGGCACGACGAATACTGAGCAGTCTTAGGAAGGAGAAAATTATGAATCGCATTACGCATTTCGAAATTTACACAGATGAACCCCAAACTGTGCAGCCGTTTTACCAGGATGTTTTCGGATGGAAGTTCCAGAAGTTCGAGGGCGGCCCGATCGAATATTGGCTTGTCACGACAGGAGAGGATAAAGATCCGGGAATTAACGGGGGTATGACCCGGCCCCGCGAAGGCCAGAGCCCTGGCACGCTAAACACGATCGCGGTCGAATCCCTTGATCGAACGATCAGCAACATTGAACAACGTGGCGGCAGAATTTGCGTGCCGAAAATGGCGATTCCCAAAGTCGGCTGGCTCGCTTACGCCGCGGACCCCGCCGGCAATATTTTTGGAATCATCGAGCCGAATTCGGCGGCGAAGTAACGCGACGAGGAAAGGGAGAAAATGAAGATGAAAACACCCCTTACCGGTGGCTGTTCTTGCGGCGCGATTCGTTACGAATCGACCGCAGAGCCAATCATGACGTTCAAATGTCATTGTCGCGACTGTCAGCAGGCCACTGGGAGCGCATTTGCTCCCGGAATGTTGCTGCCGCGGGAGGCATTTCGATTTACTCGCGGGCAATTGCGTTATCATTTCACGCCAAGTCTCAGGCGTGGAAAACACAAGCGCGGCTTTTGTCCTGAATGCGGGTCGCGACTTACAGGAGGCGAGTTTGAAGAAGGCGATTCGCCATTTATCGGAGTCCTGGCTGGCACGCTGGACGACCCGAGTTGGTTTCAGCCGCAGATGGAGATTTTCGTCTCCGATGCCCAGCCGTGGGACACAATGGATCTCGCACTCCCGAAGTATGAACAATATCCGCCAATACCAACAAAGGAGTAATACATGCAAAAGATAACGCCATTTTTGTGGTTTGATCACCAAGCCGAGGAGGCGGCGAAATTTTACACCTCCATTTTCAAAAATTCGAAGGTCGGCAAAATTCTGCGTTACGACGAAGCATCTGCGAAGGCCGCCGGTGGGTCGCCAGGATCGGTGCTGACCATTGAGTTCGAGATCGACGGGCAAAAATTTACGGCGCTCAATGGCGGTCCGGACTTCAAATTCAATGAATCGATCTCGTTTGTAGTGAACTGCGATACACAGCAGGAAGTGGATTATTTTTGGGGGAAACTGACTGCTGATGGAGGACAGGAATCGCATTGCGGTTGGGTGAAAGACAAATTTGGCGTTTCATGGCAGATCACTCCCAAAGTGTTAATCGAAATGTTACACGACAAGGACTCCGAAAAGGCCGGGCGTGTGATGAAGGCAATGCTTGAAATGGGTAAGATCGACATCAAAGCGCTGAGGGATGCATACGCAGGGAAATGAAATCGAAGCCCGGAACGATCGACGAATACCTCGCCGGTGTAAGCCCCAACCAACGGGTCGCTCTCGAGAAACTTCGAAAGACGATCCATTCCGCAGCGCCAACGGCCGAAGAATGCATCAGTTACGGAATCCCGGCGTTTCGTTTGAATGGACGTTCGCTGGTTTTTTTCGGCGCATGGGTGAATCACTGTTCGTTCTATCCAGGCAGTTCCAGGACGCTTAAGAAATTCCAGAAGAATCTAAAAGATTTTGAGATTACCCAAGGAACGATTCGCTTTTTGCCCGATAAACCGTTGTCGCCGACGCTGGTGAAACGACTGGTGAAAGCGCGCATAGCGGAGGACAGCACATAACAGTTTATGCCGAAAACCAGCGGACGCCGTTTGGCGCAGCGATCGTACGAAGCATTTGTTGCAGGCGATCGGAATTTTTTTGAACAGCATCTCGCCGAGGATTTTACTTTTTCGAGTCCGCTGGACGTAGGGCTGGATCGTTCTGGATATTTCGCCAAATGCTGGCCTAGAGCCGGACAGGGTCAGAAGTTCAATTTTTTACGGCTGATAGAACACGACGACGAAGTCATCGTAACTTATGAAATGACGAAGCCAAATGGACAAAAAGGGCGCAACACGGAAATCCAACGAATTAAAGACAACAAAATTGTCAGTGTAGAAGTTTATTTTGGTTGGGACGTAGCGCCGAACCATTAATCACCTAAGGAGAAAAAAGATGAGCAATGTTCGAGTCCTCGTCGGTACCCGAAAAGGAGCGTTCATCCTGACAGCGGATGGTGCGCGCAAACGATGGAAAGTCAGCGGTCCGCACTTTGCGGGCTGGGAAATTTATCATGTAAAAGGTTCGCCAGTCGATCCAAACCGCATTTACGCATCGCAAAGCAGCGGGTGGTTCGGCCAAATCATACAACGCTCAGATGACGGTGGAAAAAGTTGGAGCACGCCCGGGAGCAGCGCCGAAGAACTAAAAGGTCCTGATGGCATGCCGAAGGGTGAGAGCAATAAGTTTGTCTACGACGGAATCCCGGGAACTCATCAATGGTATGACGGCACACAGCATCCCTGGGAGTTCAAGCGTGTTTGGCACCTGGAACCGTCATTGAGGGATCCAGAGCATGTTTACGCCGGCGTGGAAGATGCGGCATTGTTTGAATCGAAGGACGGGGGCGCATCCTGGAATGAATTGTCCGGTCTTCGAAAACACGATACCGGCCCGAAATGGCAACCGGGTGCGGGCGGCATGTGTCTACATACGATTCTACTTGATCCGCAAGATCCACAACGAATCTATGTGGCGATCTCTGCCGCGGGCGCTTTCCGAACTGATGACGGCGGACAAACATGGAAACCGATCAATCGTGGACTGCGTTCTGAATACATACCCGATTCAACTGCCGAGGTCGGTCATTGCGTCCATCGGATCGCGATGCATGGATCGCGCCCCAACACATTATTCATGCAGAAGCATTGGGACGTGATGCGCAGCGACGATGGCGGTGGTTCATGGCGGGAAGTGAGCGGAAATTTGCCGAGCGATTTCGGTTTCCCGATTGATGTGCACGCGCATGAGCCGGAGACAGTTTACGTTGTACCGATTAAAAGCGATTCTGAGCACTATCCGCCCAGCAGCAGACTGCGTGTGTATCGTACTCGAACCGGTGGGAATGAATGGGAGGCGCTCACCAAAGGCCTGCCGCAGCGTAATTGTTACGTGAATGTGTTGCGGGACGCTATGTCTGTAGATTCGCTGGAGCCGTGTGGCATTTATTTTGGAACTACAGGAGGTCAGGTTTACGGATCTGCAGACGCGGGTGACAGCTGGAAACCAATTGTGCGCGATCTGCCGGCGGTGCTCTCAGTGGAGGTACAAACGCTGCCGTGATTCGCGTTATTTTACCTCCGCATTTGCGCACCTTGGCGCGTGTCGACGGTGACATAGAACTCGACGTCAACGCGGCCGTGACTCAGCGCTCGATATTGGACGAGCTCGAGACGCAGTTTCCAATGCTGCGCGGCACGTTGCGGGACCATGTTACCCAACTCCGTCGGCCGCTGGTGCGGTTCTTCGCATGTGGAGAAGATCTCTCGCATGAATCGCCTGATGCTCCGTTGCCTGAAGCTATCGCAAAGGGTTCTGAGCCATTTGTAATCATCGGTGCCATCGCCGGCGGGTGAGGTTGTCGCCCGGGCGGGGTCGCAGTAGGAACAACTGTTCCTCGAATGTCACACAAATTTCGGTTGAACAATTCTTAATCAAAAATAAGGAGGAAGAATGAATAGTACAGAAGAAGTAGCAACAAAACTGGCGGATTATTGCCGGAAAGGCGAATGGCGGAAGGCGCTCGAGGATCTTTACGCTAAAGACATTGTGAGCGTGGAAGCGCATGAAATGGAAAACATGCCGGCTGAAATGCGCGGCATCGATCAAGTGCGAGGCAAAACCGATTGGTGGGAGAAGAACATGGAAGTGCACAGCTCGAAAGTCGGCGGTCCGTTTGTCGCTCGCGATACTTTTGTCGTGCAATTTGATATCGACGTGACGGATAAAGCTTCCAAGAACCGAATGCAGATGTCGGAAGTGGGAATATACAAGGTCAAGGACGGCAAAGTTGTGCACGAACAATTCCTGCCGCTCGCTCAAAAAAAAGGGTGACAAGGAAGTAGCGCACAGTTATTTCGATCACTCATCGCCGTGGTTGCGCGGCGAAGCCATGGAACGCTAATTAGCTTTCCATGGGCAGACTTTTCCGTGCTGGAGCGAGTTCATTGCGGATGCTCGATACCAAGGCATCGATTCGATCCGTTGGTACATCGATGTCTTGCAGGAGAGCTTCGGCCAGTGCGGCGGCGGATTCTGCTTCGTCGTAGCGGACAATAGCCGCGCCGGCCTGCCAAAAAGCACCAGATTGGTTGATATACTCAGCGCGGGCGATGATGCGAACGAGGGGCGCGACTTCCCGCGCGGATTGAATGATGCGCAGGCTGATGTCTGCGTGTGGCACTGTAACAATCAGGTACGCTGCGGCGTCGAGTCTCGCGGTACGAAGAATTTCCGTTCGCGAAGCATCGCCGAAAAGCGCCTGCTTGCCACGCTGTTGCAGTTCCACAACGACATCAATATTGGTTTCGACGATAATCGGATTGATCTCGAACTCAGCGAGTAATCTCGTGACCGTACGGCCGACCGGCCCATATCCGACCACAATCGCGCCGGGATCCTGCATTCGTTCCATGGCCAGTTCGTTCGCATGAGCTCCAAGCTTCTCGCGTCGGCCGACAAGCCATTTAGCGAGCGCAGGCCGTCGGGCAAGCAGGGGTTCGAGTGCGAGCATGCGATGGAAGAGCAGAGGATTGAGGCTGATTGAGACGACGGCCGCCGCCACGAGCACGCTGTTGCCGTTGCCGGGAAGGAGACCCAGCGATTTAGCTGTATCGCCGAGGATAAACGAGAACTCGCCTATTTGCGCGAGCCCGCCGGCAACAGCGAGTGCGGTTCTCAGTGAATGGCCGCCGATGATGACAATACCGAGAGCGGCGAGAGGTTTGATGATTAGGATAATTGCAAGTACACCCACGACCAGCGCAGGCGATTCGAGGATTGCACGATAATCAAAGAGCATCCCGACGGCGACGAAAAACAGGACCGCGAATGCATTGCGCATGGGCAGTACATCCGCCGCGGCTTGGTCGCTAACCTTCGATTGCCCTACGACCATGCCACCAAGGAACGCGCCAAGCGCCAACGACGCGCCGAAGGCGACATAAGAAAGTGTTGCCACACAAATCGCCATCACGAGAACCGAAAGAGTGAAGAGTTCACGCGAACGAAGACGCGCAACGCGCAGCAGCAGCCAAGGGACAAAACGCGCGCCAGCCAGGAGCACGATTACAGTCAGCACGGCAAGCTTCAGCACTGCGATACCGATCGTCTGCCAAAGGCTTGTTTCGTTTCCACTGGTCGCGGCAAGCGGCGGTAGCAGCACCAACACGAGCACCGTGATGATATCTTCCACGATCAACCAGCCTACAGCGGCGTGTCCTTCAGGCGTGTCGACGATGCGATGATCGATGAGCGCGCGTAGCAACACGACTGTGCTGGCAACTGAAACAGCGATGCCAAGAATCAATCCCGCGTGCCATGACCAACCGAGGGCAAGCGCGAGTCCCGTGCACGCGATCGTGGCGACCGTGCTTTGTCCCAGTGCGCCGGGAATCGCGATTGAACGCACCGCGAGGAGTTCTTTAAGACTAAAGTGCAAGCCGACGCCGAACATCAGCAGAATGACACCTATTTCGGCAAGCTGTGACGCCATCTTCGCGTCGCCGACGACGCCGGGCGTGTGAGGACCGATTACGATCCCAGCTAGCAGATAACCAACAATGGGCGAAAGCCCAAGCCGCTTTGCCAGTAATCCGAACAGTAATGCGACGCCAAGCGCGAGGGCGATCGTCGTGATTAAAGGGATTTCGTGCACGTCTTAAATTAGTAGTCTTCTGAAATGGTGAATTTCAAGAAGCGGTCGCGGCCGTATTTCCTGGGCGGACGCGCCTGCCCAAATATTGCCAGACACATCAATGCACGGCTAACACCGTCTCAGGTGGTGATTCGCGGTGTCTCTTCGCGGCCCATCGCGACCACCAAAGCACGAACGGCGAGGCCACGAAAATCGACGAGTATGTTCCTACGAGGATGCCGACCAGAATCGTAAATGCAAAATCGTGCAGCACCGGGCCGCCCAGAAAATAAAGCGCAAGGGTCGAAAGCAATGTGGTTCCTCCGGTTAAAATCGTGCGGCCGAGCGTTTCGTTAATTGCGCGGTTCATGGTGGCCTGCAGCGAACCGCCGTTTGCCGCGCGCATTCGTTCGCGAATGCGGTCGAAAACTACGATTGTGTCGTTGATCGAATAACCAGCGATTGTTAGCACTGCGCCGACGATAATCAGAGACAACTCGCGACCAAACAGTGCGAATGCGCCAATAGTCAAAATCACATCGTGCAAGAGGGCGATGATTGCGGCCACAGCGAATGCGAATTCAAATCGGGCGGTGACGTAGATAAAAATGCCGATGATTCCAAGACCGAGCGCTATTAAGGAATTGCGCGCCAACTCGTCGCCGACAACTTTGCCGACCTTGTCTTTTTGTTCGACGCGAAATTTCGCCTCCGGGAATTGGTCGTCCAGAAGTTCCTCGATTCGATCGCTCGTCCCGGGGGCACTGCGAATGGTGAGAAATTCTTTTCCGCTCGATTTTTCAGTCTGAACAACGCTCTCTTCCAAATTGATTCGCTTCAACACCGCGCGGACCGCGCCTTCGTCGACCTTTTTCTGTGCTTCCAGCACCAGCAGATCGCCGCCCTTAAAATCGATGCCGAAGTTCTTTTCGCCGCGAATGCCAAACACCACCATCGAAACAACTATTACCAGGGCTGATATTCCGACCGAAAGCCGTCGTTTGCCCAGAAAATCAAAGTGCGTGGCGTTGATCAAGTTCGACATGCGAACACGTTTGAGAACGCCACCCGCGATTGCCCAGTTGAAGCAATTTCGCGTTACGAGCAGCGCGGAAAACATCGATGCAACAATGCCGATCGTGAGTGTGACGGCGAAACCTTTGACAGGCCCCGTTGCCTTCCAGAACAGAATGAGCGCTGTGATCAGTGTCGTCACGTTCGAGTCAAAAATCGCGCTAAAGGCCCTCTCATACGCCGCATTCAAGGCGACATTGAGCGGCTTGCCCGTCGCCAGTTCTTCTCGAAGCCGTTCATAGATCAACACATTCGCGTCCACGGCCATTCCGATTGTGAGAATGACGCCGGCTATTCCTGGCAACGTCAGGACGAAGTTAAACATCGCCATCGCCCCGAAGAGCAGTACGAGATTAACGATTAGCGCGATGCTGGCGACCAACCCGGCAAATCGATAATACATTATGATGAACAGAAAACTGAGCGCCAGGCCGACCAAACCAGCGTAGACACCGCTCCGGATGGAATCAGATCCAAGCGTCGCAGAAACGCTTCGTTCCTCTTCTACAGTCACTGGTGTTTGCAGCGGATTTTCCAAGACGCTCGCCAAATTGCGTACCTGTTCTTCGGAGAAGTCGCCAGTTATCGAAGCGTGACCGCCATAAATCGGTTCGCGAATTACCGGTGCCGATTGCACTCTGCCGTCGAGGACGATGGCGAAGCGTTTGCCGACATGGGCTTGTGTCAATTGCCCAAAAAGCTTTGCACCTTCGCGATCAAGCTGGAGAGCAACGCCCCATCCTTGCTCATCATAAGTGGAAAACGCTTTTCTCACACGCTCGCCAAGAAGGTCAGGGCGCACTTTCACCAGAAGCTGCTCCTTAGTTTCTCGTTCCTCGCTGATCTCCGTTTGCGTCTCGACACGGTATCCTGCCGGCACCACATCCGTGCCTTCTTTAATTTGGGCGATGAGCCGATCGTTATCGGGATGGACAAGACGGAATTCCAGCTTTGCGACTTGCGCTAATTGTTGCCGCGCGGCCTGAATCTGCTCCGGAGCGAGCCCGGGAATTTGCACAAGAATCCGGTCGGCACCTTGTGGCGTAATGACCGGTTCGCTTACGCCAAACTGATCGACACGCTTCCGAATCACTTCGACTGCCTGATCGAGTGTATCGGGACTGATCGAGCGTTCACCTTCCGGGCTTAGTCGAATCAGGAAAGATGTACCGCCTTGCAAATCAAGACCGAGGCGGATCGTTTTATCGGGTGGATAGAGAATCGTCAGGCAAAACGCGACCATTGAAACCGTAAGAATCGTGCCAAGAATACGTTTGAGGCGAAGATGAGATGTCGCGAAGTACCAACCAAAGAGAGCAAGCAAGGAAATGCCCGCTAAAAAAGTAAATCCAGGAGTCATAAAACAGGTAAAAGTTCAAAGCGTTTGTATCGAGCAGCTCGCTGCCAGATAGGGTTCGTGGGCCTGCCGTGTCCTGCAAACCTTGTCGCAAACGACTAGCTTTGCGGAATGGCGAGCCGGTAAAGACGGCGACTCAACACCGCCGTCAGGGCGCAAACAGCGTTAAACGGGAGGACCGCGTTCGCGAAGCGTGAGGCTTCCGCGAGTAATTCCTGAATAAATTCTATTCGAGCAAAATGAGTGCGCAGGAAAGTTGATGCGTCTCGACGAACCGGTTCGCACAGAAGACAGAAGCTGGACTGTATGTTGCACTCCGCTCTTTCGAAAAGAAACCTTCGTGGAAGTCTTGGCGAGCACGCAGAGATTAACTTTTCCCTTGTCGTTAAAATGTTGGCGATGGTGCGGAGCGGCGGTTGTCGAGCCATAGAGGGCATGCAGACTTGGCGAACAGAACGATGCGAGCGCAATAAGAACAAAAGCGCTCACCGCAGCTTTGATGGTAAATTTCGTTCCGACAGCGTCTCTCACAGCCGTTTCATACGGTTTATTCTTTCGAGACGCAAATAGCTTTATCTCGGGCTAACCGCAGATTGCATCACTCCAGCGCCACGAATATGATCGCGCTCGTGTCCGCAAAACGTGATCAAAAAGGCGACGGAAAAATTAGCATTGTGATTCGTGGCGAACTTTGTTCGTTGATCGGCCTGGCCACCGTTGCGGCTTTCTTCAGTACTGGAAATCGGCTGGTGGAAATCGTCGGGTATCCGCTGGGGCTCGTGGTTGTCTTCCTGTGGCTTTTTGGCGTTATTCTTTGGTCTGCCGTGTCCGTTGCGCGGCACGCCGACTGCCTCGCCATCAAATGGGGCGAGCCGTATGGAACCTTAGTCCTCACGCTCTCCGCGATCGCCATTGAGGTCGTGATGGTTTGTACAGCAATGTTGCATGGCGAAAACAATCCCGCCCTTGGCCGAGACTCAATTTTTTCGGTGATCATGATTGCTCTCAACGGGTTTGTGGGCCTGGTTTTGCTCCTCGGCGGGTTACGCCATGGCGAGCAGTATTACAATCTGCAGGGCGTTAACTCCTACCTTAACGTGATCATGACCATGGCCGTTCTGGGTCTGGTCCTTCCAAATTTCACTACCGCGGGTGCCCTAACATTTTCCACTGGGCAGAAAATCTTTCTCGTTGTGGTGTCACTATCGCTTTATGCGATTTTCCTGCTAATCCAGACGATGCGGCATCGCGGCTATTTCATGGAATCAGAGCAGGCCGTGGTGCCGGAAGGGCCGGTGCATCATTCGCTTCACGTGTACACGACAGCTTTTCACGCGCCGATGCTGCTCCTCTATCTTCTCATCGTGATTTTATTGGCTGAGAAGTTTGCTATTCCATTGGACAACAGCATTGAAAAATTTGGCATGCCTCAAGAGTTTGGCGGCGCCATGATTGCGGCCCTGGTGCTTACGCCAGAAGGGATTGGCGCTGTGCAGGCGACCTTGCGCAATCAATTGCAGCGTTCAATAAACATCTTGCTCGGTTCTGTGCTGGCAACAATAGGGCTTACAATTCCCGCTGTGTTGACTATCAGTTTGAGTACAAAACGGCCAGTGACACTCGGTGTGCAAGGCGGCAACCTTCCGCTGTTGTTATTAACGCTGGCAGTTAGTGTGGTTACTTTTACAAGCAGAAAGACAAATATCTTGCAGGGTTGCGTCCACCTGCTCCTCTTCGCTGTTTTTGTACTACTGATCTTTGCGCCTTAGCGTTGGTTTCAGGTGATTTCGTTAGGCGTCTATTGGTGGCAATCTGAGACGTACACCGATCCCGAATCTCCTTACACGTGTCTTTGCATTATGATGGCATCCGGTCCTTCCTTGGCGACCTTGAATCCAAACCGTTCATAAAGGCGCAGTACAGGCTTACCCGCTACAAGGCTGACCGAGATTGTTGACTCATCGGGATTCGCGCGGACCAACTGTGTCAAAAGCGCTGTGCCGATTCCATGGCGGCGGTGTTCCGGTTTGACCGCGAACGCGAGTTCGGACGGTGCATCAGGTTTGTCGACCGGTTTACGCAACCAAACTGCCCCGACCACTGATCCGTCTTTCTTATCGTGGGCCACAAGTCCTGTATCTCCCGTGCGACCCCAGCCGTCGGCATAATGCGCAAACTCCGGTCGGAGCAGAATTTCGCGCGAAGGTTGATGGTTTCCAAGAGAGGACAACCCTTGGTACAGCATCTCCCGCAGGATCGGCTCGTCCTTGGGAAGGAGTGGTCGAATCTCGTAATCCATAGATAAGTGCGGTTTCTATTGTCGCGGATATTACATAAAATGCCAGTCTTGCGCGCGCTGGGATGAATCGTTGATGTCAGCATCGCCTGAATTCGGTGCCTGAATTTCGTCAATGCATCACTGGCCGTGAAAGCTAAGATTGTAGCCGTGGACCGCGATTACGTTTTGGGCACGCACAATGAGGAACTGGCCAGGCTGGGATTGCAACATCGCGTCTGGCGTTCGGTTGTTTTGGATTGCTGGCAAAAAGCCGGCATTACCGTTGGCAAACGCGTTCTCGATGTAGGCGCCGGACCTGGATATGCAACGATCGATCTTGCGGAAATCGTCGGATCCAGCGGCGAAGTGGTTGCGGTAGAGCGTTCCGAAAATTTCATCCGCGCAATGCAACAGGCGACTCGGGCGCGATCATTCACGAACGTCAGGATTCATCAACTCGATTTGCTCACGGATGAATTCCCCGAGGGGGATTACGATTTTGCCTGGTGCCGATGGGTCATGTCGTTTGTCAATGATCCTCGTTTGATCGAAAAACTGGGCGACGCTTTACACAAAGGCAGCCGGGTGATTTTCCATGAATACGGCCATTATAAGACGTGGCATTTCTTTCCGCGTTTGCCGAATCAGGAGCAATTCCGAGAACATGTGATCGCGACATGGCGCGAATCAGGCGGCGAACCGGACGGAGCAGTGCCGCTGGCGACTCTGCTTCCCGCGAACGGTTTTAACATCCACTCAGTCACGCCCCACCTGTTTTGTGTGCGTCCGACTGACTACATGTGGCAATGGCCGGCAACTTTTATTGAAACCTATCTTCCCCGCCTGATCGAAATGGGGCGGATCGATCAAGAGTTCGCGGACAAAGTCCGGGCTGATCTGACGAGCGCGGAAGAAAATCCGAACGCAATCATGATTACGCCTTTAGTGTTAGAGATTGTCGCGGAAAAGGTTGGCTAACAACGTAGCTAATTTGCTTTCCTTAGCCGGCCTCCCAATGGCTTTCTCTGTGAGAATTCAGGGAAGGACTGCGCGTGCGGGCAAAGGAAGCCTCAGGCCTGATCAGGTATTCCATCATGTTGAAGCCCCGCCAGACCGAGGCGATGAGCGTCCGCTTGCAATGCAGTAATGGTGTTTGTGATCAGGTCATCAAGCGGCATTCCCAGCTCTTCAGCGCCTCGGACGATGTCTTCCCGGTTCACCGCCCGGGCGAACGCTTTGTCTTTCATCTTCTTTTTAACAGCGCGTACATCGACATCTTGAATGTTTTTTGTGGGTCGAACCAGCGCGACGGCTACTACAAAGCTGCTTAGCTCATCGACGGCATAGAGCGTTTTCTCAAGCGCTGTTTCACGCGAGATGTTTGCATAATCTGCGTGCGAAAGAACAGCGCGACAGACTTCTTCGCTCCATCCGTGGTCGCGCAGCCAGGCAACCCCGATGAATGGATGACCTTCGGTTGAGCTGCGTTCAAGATTTGGATGGTGTTCATAATCCATGTCGTGCAAGAGGCCTACCGCTTCCCACAGATCGGCATCTTCGCCGCGCAACTTCGCAAAATGCTTCATCGAATCTGCAACTGCGTAGCAATGTTTTCGCAGGCTTTCGGATTGGACCCATTCGTGGAGAATGTTTAGTGCTTTTGAAGTGAGCGTTTCATTCATCGTCGTAGTTTGATGGGTGGACAAAGCGTCGTCGGATTTGATGTGGCGTGAGTTCTCGCGGCGCCACTGATAGCAGCGCGAGAAGCTGGTTCAATATCACTTTAAGCTTGCATTGCTCTACGCAAACAAGGTACTTCTCCAGGCAACCAAATTCTCTTTATGCATTCACCTAATCGATTCTTTCGCGTTGTTTTAATGTTACTTGCGTTAATCGCCGTCGTGTTCGTTGCCGCGTCGGCGCCCGCTGGCGTTCTTGATCAAACTCATGCCGCTGTTCAAGCAGTAATCAGTGTCCAAGACGAAGTCACATCCGATTTGATGGTTCAGCCGGAAATCTTGGGCACTGCAGTTGGCATCAGTGCTGCCGGCGCGCCGATCTTGACAGTTTACGTTGATCGAGACGCTGCGAACGCCGGCGACGTGATTCGCAGTCTTCCTCGAGAATTTCGAGGAGTAGGTGTGCAGGTAGAGTTGACGGACAAATTCCGAGCGATGGCCCGGCCGCCCGGAGGGAGAGTGAGCCACACGGCCAAGCAAACGCCTCCTATTCAATTAGGAACATCCGGCGGATGGACGTACGACCTCGCCAACGGTTTCTGCTGCGGCGGTACACTTGGTTCGCTGGTTTCGATTGGCGGACAGCAACACATCCTCAGCAACTATCACGTGTTTGAAGCCGACATCGTTTCGGGTGGAAACAATAAAGTCGCTCAGACAGGCGATCCGATTATTCAACCCGGCCTGATCGATGTGAATTGCACCAGTGCCAACGCGCAACCGGTGGCAACCCTCGTAAAGAAAAGTTCTTTGCCGGGCAGCAACGTCGATTGCT
>JBKPMH010000264.1:0-4125 GCA_046732035.1 Verrucomicrobiota bacterium | reverse complement strand
GATTAACTGAACTCGTTTAAGTGAAGTCATTCCCAACTCTTCACAGAGTTCCGCGCGTGTTGCGGATGAAAGGGGGGAATTAGTCGATGGCGAAAAAGAAAAAAGCAGCAAAGAAAAAATCAGCGAAGAAAAAGAGGCACTAACGCCCCACGCTTGATTAACGACTCCGAATGCTTTCGGAGTCACAACCCTAACTTCAACCCGGGAGGAGAATTTATTTTCCTCCCGGTTTTTTTGTCCTCTGTAATGTTGAGCGGAGCGAAACATCCCGGTTTATTCCCATGAAGGATCGGTACAAACAGCCAGGGGTTCTTCGCTTCGCACGAATGACAATATGAAGCATTATCTCGATGCAGCTGAAAAAGCCGCACGCGCGGCCGGCCAATTGCTCCGGAAAAATTTCCGGCGACCACAGCAAGTCAACGCCGTCGCTGCCCACGATATCAAATTGGAGATCGACGTGCAGGCGCAGGAGGTAATTACCAGAATTCTTCTCAAAGAATTTCCCAAACACGCGCTTTACGGCGAAGAAGGAGTGGTGGGCGATCAATCCAGTGAACATCAGTGGATCGTCGATCCGCTGGATGGAACCGTGAACTATTTCTATGGCATTCCGCATTTTTGCACCTCAATCGCGTTGCGTTTTCGCAGCGAGGTCATGGTTGCGGTGATCTACGACCCCATTCGTCGGGAAATGTGGAAAGGACAAAAAAGCGAAATTCCAAGATTGAATGGCAATCCCTTCCATGTGAGCGATCGAGCAGATCTCGCTGAAGCTGTCATCTCGATCGGACTCGCCAAAACCGCCGAGACGATCAACACAAACTTTCCGTTGCTCCAGCAAATGATTCATCGCGTGCGCAAATGCCGCGTGCTCGGCAGCGCTGCGCTCGATTTGGCTTATGTCGCCTGCGGACGGCTCGACGCGTATATCGAGCAGGGAATCAGTTTGTGGGATATCGCGGCTGGCTGGCTGTTGGTTGAAAATGCCGGTGGAACTGTTGATCTTCGCCCGCGAGAAGACATGAAAGACAAGTACAGCATTATCGCGTCGAATGGCGCCATTAATCTGAAATTGTGATCAACGAGGGAGCTCAGTTGAAAAACGTGAATCGTTACACCGTTACATCGTTCCATTGGATTTCCGATTCAACGGTTCAACTTTTCAACGCTCTAACGCGGCGAAGCGGAGCGAAGCCATGAGTGTTCGGTGCGGAATTGGCTATGACGTGCATCGCCTGGTTGAAGGACGGAGGCTGATCCTTGGCGGCGTCGAGATCGCGCACTCGCGCGGTTTGGAAGGACACTCTGACGCGGACGTTTTGTGTCACGCCATTGCAGATGCCTTGCTTGGCGCAATCGGCGCGGGTGATATCGGTCAGCATTTCCCAAACACGGACGAATCAACTCGAGGCATCAGCAGTATCGAAATTTTGAAACAGGTGAAAGGATTTCTCGCGGGCAAGAAAGCCCGCGTGGTCAACATCGACGCAACTATCATAGCCGAAGAGCCGAAGATCGCGCCACACGTTTCCGCCATGCGGAAGCAAATAGCGAACGCCATCGATGGCAGCGAATCAAATCTCAGCATCAAAGCGACCACAAACGAAAAGCTCGGATTCGTGGGCCGCGGCCAGGGTATTGCCGCAATGGCAGTGGCAACTGTGGAGGTAGGGCGCGATCGCTGGGCGCGCCGTGAACGCAGCGGACGGCCCGGTGGTCCGTCCCTACCAAGCTAATGGCGTTGTGTTTTTTTAACACTTACTCTCGCAGGATCGAAGAGTTCGAGCCGGTGGATTCCCCTGCGCGCGCAATCAGCATTTACACTTGTGGACCGACCGTGTACAGCCGCGCACACATCGGGAATTTTCGCGCTTACATCTTCGAGGATTTGCTACAGCGGCATCTGGAGCTGCGCGGGTACAAAATTCATCGGGTGATGAACATCACCGACGTCGATGACAAGACGATCCTCGGTGCGCGCAAAGCCAAAGTGCCGCTGGCAAAATTCACTGAGCAATTCAAAACCGCGTTCTTTGAAGATGCTAAAACATTGCGAATCAAGAGAGCCGACGAATTCCCTGCTGCCACCGACCAGCGCTACATCGACCGGATGATTGAGATGATCGGCGTACTCGTCGCGCGCGGTCTCGCTTATCAAGCGGACGACAAATCAGTTTATTTCCGCATCAACAAATTTCCGGATTATGGAAAGCTCGCTCACTTTGATCTTACCCAATTGCAATCGACAGGTCGCGTGAAGCATGACGAGTATGACAAGGAACACGTCGGCGATTTCGCGGTTTGGAAAGCCTGGGATGACCAAGATGGTGATGTGAAATGGGATTCGCCATGGGGACCAGGCCGGCCGGGCTGGCACATCGAGTGCAGCGCAATGTCAACGGCACTGTTAGGCGATCAGATCGACATCCATTGCGGCGGCGTCGACAATATTTTCCCGCACCACGAAGCAGAGATCGCACAGAGCGAAGGCGTGACCGGAAAGAAGTTTGTCCGTTACTGGCTGCACTGCGCGCATTTGCTGGTTGACGGCCAGAAGATGGCGAAGTCGTTAGGCAATTTTTATACTGTCCTGGACGTTCTCGCGAAAGGTTACACCGGACGCGAGCTTCGTTACGCGCTGTTACGGGTACATTATCGAGTGCCGCTCAATTTTACCTGGGAAGGCATGAAAGAGGCGCGCGAATCGTTAGGTCGGATTGACGAATGGCTGATCCGGCTCCAGGAGAAATCACAGGACGCAAAAGGCGAACTCGCAGCACCCAGTCCGCCCAGCCCAAGTGAGAAGTTCGAAGAAGCGTTGGATGATGACCTAAACATTTCCGGAGCGCTAGGATACCTGTTCGAGTCGATTCGCGAGACAAACCGGGCAATGGACGAAAACCAACTCGACGCGGCGTCCGCAAAAGCCTGGCTGGATTGGTGGAAGCGGATCAACACTGTCCTCGATCTTGAATCAGAGAATCAAATCGCGATACCAACCGAAGTCACGCAACTGGCAGAACAGCGCGATAAGGCGCGAAGCGAAAGGAATTGGAAGCGAAGCGACGAACTGCGCGATCAAATTTCCAAACTGGGGTGGGAAATCCGCGACACCAAAGACGGCCAAAAACTCACTCGCCGGGAAGCATTTTGATCCGCAGTTTGCGCTAGCAACCAGCGGATGCATTCGTCATCTTGAGCACTGCATGTTTGCGCCGGCGGATTTTCTCGACCTCGAACACACAGCTCATCCCAAGTTGTTCGAAAACCAGAGCTACGTTTGGGACGCGCTTAAGCAAATCGCCAGTTACCTGCAATTTCGTTTGAAGCCGGCAATTCTCGGTGAGCTAATGGGCAAACCATTTATCAGTAACCAGGTTTTTATTGGCAGAGGAACCGTGGTCGAACAAGGCGCAGTGTTGAAAGGTCCGGCTTGGATCGGCGACAACTGCCACATTCGCAGCGGAGTGTACGTGCGCGAAAATGTGATTGTCGGCGATGGCGTGGTCATGGGGAACTCCTGCGAATTCAAAAATTCGATTTTGTTCGATGAAGCGCAGGTGCCGCACTTCAATTACGTAGGCGATTCGATCATCGGTTACCACGCCCATCTCGGCGCTGGCGTCATCCTTTCCAACGTAAAGCTGGATCACGCCGAAATTTCCGTAGTAACCCCCGACGGCCACATCCCGACCGGTCTCAGGAAATTCGGCGCAATTGTCGGCGATCGCACTGAAATCGGTTGCAATGCAGTGATCAATCCCGGCTCGATCATCGGTCGCGATTGCATGATTTATCCCAGCGTAAATTTTCGCGGTGTTCTCCCCAATAGGAGCGTCGTCAAGCTGCGACAAGAACTGCAGGTCGTTGAACAACGGGATCGTTAGGGGTCCGGCAACTCAACGACAAATGTCAACAGCGGATGGGGGGGGATTCGAACCCCCGGTGCCTTTCGGCACACACGCTTTCCAGGCGTGCACAATAGACCGCTCTGTCACCCATCCTGCGGAGTGGCTCAATTGTAGTGTCGAGCTAAGACCGTCGCATCTGTATTCCGGAGTCTCGAGCGCCGCTACAGCTGCACCCGCCGAAATAATTCGTCCAGTGGCAGTTGAATACCGA
>JBKPMH010000263.1:0-6990 GCA_046732035.1 Verrucomicrobiota bacterium | reverse complement strand
CAAGTGCCGCACGTGACGATTCCAGTACGGCCCGGCCGAGACATGGCGCGCCTGATTGAAGTCGCGGCGATGGATGAAAAATTAAAGGGCCTGGGTCAGAACAGTGCCATCGATTTCAACGCTCGATTGCTGAGTTTGATGGAGCCCAAGGGAACGGCGTAATGGGTTTACTTTACAGAAAAACAGGACGAGCAGAGCGTGATCGGAAGATCGAAAAGGATCTCCCGATCACGAACCGTCTTGGACTCCATGCGCGGCCCGCGGCGATGTTTGTGCGGATCGCGAGTCGTTATCGCTCGGAAATCTGGGTTTCGAAGGAAGGCGAAGAGGTGAACGGCAAGAGCATTATGGGTTTAATGATGCTAGCAGCTGGCCAAGGATCAAAGCTGCACGTTCGTTGTGAGGGTCCCGACGCCGATAAAGCAATGGAAGAACTCGAGGCCTTGATCAAGGCCGGTTTTAACGAGGACTGATTGGTCCGCTTGTCTCCCCCTTTTCGCGCCGAGCGATGGACTGTCGGGAAGCCCAAACCGAACTCGCATTGTTTGACATCTGCTTTACTCTGGCAGTTGCATGAGCGACAGCGCGCATCAGGAAATTCGCTTTGAAGGAGTAGGCGTTTCTCCGGGAATGGCCTGTGCCAAGGTTCACGTTGTTCGCGATGACCTGGATGACGTGGTGCGTTACCGGATCGCACCCTCTCAAGTTGCAGATGAAATCGGCCGGTTTGAGACGGCGTTAATTCAAACCCGCATGCAGATTTTGGAAATGCAGCAGCGCATCGCAGAATCGATCGGCGCTAAAGACGCCGCCATTTTCGATGCACATCTGCTTGTGGTCGAGGATCGTACGTTAATCGACGAGGTACTGCGCAAACTGGAAACCGATCTGTGCAATGTGGAATGGGTTTTTCAGGAAGTCGCGACGCGTTACGCGGAGACGCTCAACAAAATCGACGATCCCTATTTGCGAGAGCGTGCGCTGGACATTCAGGACGTGACAAAACGAGTGATTCGCAACCTGCAGGGCAAAGCCCCAAAAACATTTCTCGCACTTAGCGAGAAGCACATTCTTGTTTCGCACAATTTAACGCCCTCGGATACGGCGAGCATCAATCGCGCAAATGTGCTTGCGATCGCGACCGACTTGGGTAGCCGCACGTCACACGCCGCGATCCTGGCGCGTTCGCTCAATATCCCGGCGGTGGTTGGCTTACACGATATCACTGCGAAACTCGAAACAGGTCAACACGTGCTGGTTGACGGAAGCGATGGGCTCTTGGTCGTTTATCCATCGCCGGAAACAATTGCGCATTATGCGCATATTGAATCGAGGAGAGCCGAGGTGGCCGCGCAACTGAAGGAGTTGCGCACAACGCGATCGACCACGCGCGATGGCCGCCACATTGTGCTGTCGGCAAATATCGAGCTCCCGGAAGACGTCGAAGCGGTTGCGGCCAATGGCGCGGAGGGGATTGGACTCTATCGTACGGAATTTCTTTATCTAAATCGCAGCACGCTGCCGACCGAGGACGAACAATCCGAAACCTATCGAAAAGTAGCGGAGCGCGTCCGCCCCGATCCATTGATTATCCGGACATTCGATCTTGGCGGCGACAAACTCGCCCCTGGCACAGTGGACATCACCGATGAGTTGAACCCATTTCTTGGCTGGCGCGCCATTCGTCTTTGCCTGGAGCACATGGACATTTTTAAGACGCAATTGCGCGCTGTCCTTCGTGCCAGCGCTGTAGGCAATATCAAGATCATGTTTCCGATGATCTCTGGCTTGGAGGAGTTGCGCCGTGCGAAGGCGGCGCTGGCCGAGTGCAGAGAGGACCTGCGTCGTTTAGGCGTTCCCATGGCGCAAAAAATTGAGGTTGGCGCGATGGTCGAGATCCCTAGCGCAGCCATTTGTGCCAACGCGCTTGCACCGGAGGTCGATTTTTTCAGTATCGGGACGAACGATCTGATCCAGTACGCGCTTGCAGTGGATCGGGTGAACGAAAAACTCGCGTATCTTTATGAGCCGACTCACCCGGCGGTGCTGCGTTTGTTAAAAATGATCACCGAGGCGGCGCATGGCAACAACATATGGGTAGGCGTTTGTGGAGAAATGGCGGGAGATGTGGCCCTCATTCCGTTGTTACTAGGTCTGGGCATGGACGAGCTGAGCGCGAGTGCGACGTTAGTTCCGCGAGTTAAACGCGCGGTGCAAAGTCTGACGATTCCGGAATGCCGCGCATTGGTCGCGGAGACGCTCAAACTCAATACCGCGTCAGAGATCCTGGCTCGTTGCCTGGAATTGGCTGATAAACGCTACGGCGATTTGCTGGGCTGAGCGCCGAGCAAAGTTAAAATGTTAAAAAGTTATCCGCCTCAGGCGGGTGAAAACGGCAGCACCTCATCTCGGCGATCTTCGAATTTTTTTAACTTTTCAACCTTTCAACTTTTTAACTGTTCTAATCTTCGGCTTCGGGATCCGGTTTGAGTCCTTCTTCTTCCATCTTGCGCAACACGTCAGTCATATCGTCCACTTCGTCCCACACATCCTGGCTCACGTAAATAGGTGCCTTTTGTTGCGTGGCCATGGCAATGCAATCACTTGGCCGTCCATCAAGCTCGATGATCTTTTTCTGATGAAGTTCGTTTTGGACTCGAATAATTACCCGTGCGTAGTAGGTGGCATTTTTCAGATCATTAATGATGACGCGCTCGACCTTTGCGCCCAGCGCAGTGAGCAAATGCGCCATCAAATCGTGCGTTAAAGGACGTTCTTTTGTGATCTGGCGCATGAACATTGTAATGGCGCTGCCGACTGTTTGGTCGACATAAATGATGAATACCTTGTCATTATTGCCGAGAAATACCGCACACCCGCCACTCGTCGGTAAGACCGCCCGCACTTGCACCTCGATCACCGTTTTATTCACTAGTGAACGTTATCCGCAGGGAAGCGAAAGACAAGCGACCTGAGACGCAAGCGTCGTTCTTCATTCTGAGAAAACAGGCGAGATGTAACCGCCTGAAAATTTTGATTGTGCAGGCTTGCATGTTGAACACGCTGATTGAATATGCGTTTTGCGGCAGTCATTCGCCGCGCGATGTAATTAAATGAAAAACGGGTGGGACGTTGACGCAGCGATCGCGACCTACAATGTCGATGGCTGGGGTGGCGGTTATTTTAGTATAAACCCAACCGGAAACGTAGTGGCTCGCCCTTTAAAGGAAAAGGGTGGCATGATCGACATCCTCGAAGTGGTAAATGAAGCACGCAATCGCGGTTTGAGTTTTCCACTGGTCATCCGATTTCAGGATTTGCTTCGGCACCGTGTCGAATCCGTGAACCGTGCGTTCCAGGAAGCGATCACAGAGTTCGGCTACAAAAATGAGTATCGCGGTGTTTTTCCGATCAAGGTTAATCAGTTGCGCGAGGTGATTGAGGAAATTGTCGATGCCGGCCAGCAATTTCATTTCGGGCTCGAGGCCGGAAGTAAGCCGGAACTGGTCGCCGCGCTTGCGATGCACCAGGACCCCGAAAGTCTCATTATTTGCAATGGCTATAAAGATGCAGCATTCATCCGCATCGCGCTGCTCGGTTGCAAGCTTAGTAAAAAGGTAGTCATCGTTTCTGAGAAACTCGAAGAGCTCGAGCAAACAATCCGCGCAGCAAAGGAAGTCGGCGTTGAACCGCACATCGGAATTCGCGTCCGTCTCTACAGCAAAGGCGCTGGAAAATGGGCGCCGAGTGGCGGCGAGAACGCAAAGTTCGGTCTCGACACAACGAGTCTGGTGGCCGCGAGCGAGATGCTAAAGGCCGCCGGCCTCGCGCATTGTCTCAAGCTCATTCATTTTCACGTCGGCTCGCAGGTGCCGGAAATTTCAATCATCAAGCGTGCGGTCCGCGAAGCAGCACGTTATTACGCGAAGATCGCGAAGCTGGGACACGAGCTGGAATATCTGGACGTGGGCGGCGGTCTGGGGGTCGATTACGATGGATCGCGCAGCGATTTCGATAGTTCGGCAAATTATTCGCTGCAGGAGTATGCCAACGACGTGGTGTGGAATATCATGGACGTCTGCGATTCGGAAGGTGTTTCCCATCCGGCTATCGTGAGTGAAGGCGGCCGCGCGATTGTTGCTCATCATTCCGTGCTGGTGATGGAAGCGTTCAGCTCCATCGAAAAAACGGTGCCGAAGCTGCGTGTTACTGCCGGTGAAAAGGATCACAAACTGGTCGGCGACATCCTCGACGTGAAGCAACGGCTTAAGCGTGGCAATCGTCTCGAGAGTTTGCACGACATTCAGCAAATCAAGGAGGAAGCACAGCAGACCTTCGAGCTTGGCCTTCTTGATCTCGAATCAAAGGCAAAGATCGACACGATCTATTGGCAGCTCGCGCAGCAGATTGTAAATATGCATCGCGGATTGCGTTTCATTCCCGAGGAAGTCAAACAACTCGAAACGACCTTGGGTGATCAGTACATCTGCAATTTCTCCGTTTTTCAATCGCTGCTCGATCATTGGGCGCTCGGTCAATTATTCCCAATCATGCCGATACATCGCCTCAATACACCCCCCGATCGCCATGGAATGATCGTCGACATTACGTGCGATTCCGACGGCAAGATCTCGAAATTCACCGATTTGCAGGACGTACGCGACACAATTCCGCTGCACCGCATCATTCCGGGCGAGATGTATTACCTCGGCGTATTCATGGTAGGCGCTTATCAGGACATCATGGGTGATCTGCACAATTTGTTTGGACGTGTGACGGAGGTGCATGTGTTTCTTGATCCCGATGAGGAATCGGGCTGGTACATTGAAGAAGTGATCGATGGCAGCACGATCGGCGAAGTCCTTTCGATGACCCAATGGGACAAGGTTGAGCTGATGCGATTGCTTAAAGCGCAGGTGGATGACGCGATTAAAACCGATCGCCTTAAGCCGAGCGATGCCATGCGACTACTCGACGATTACGAGCGTTTATTACAGGAATACACCTATTTATCACTCACCGGTGTTAAGCTGCCACCCCCATCAGGTAGTTGGCTGCCTTTAAGCTGATGAATCTGCCTGCAGGGCTCCTGCGGTGGCTCGCGATTGTCGTTCTCGCCGCGGCCTCGCCTTGCCGCAGCGAAGACGTAATCAGCGGCCGGTGGGAAGGCACAGCTCACATTCCCGACGACGATCTCAACGTAATTGTCGATCTTGCGGAGGAGAATGGCACGTGGCTGGGATCAATAATCCTTCCAGGACTTGATGTGAAAGGAACGCCGCTAACAGATATCGCTGTGAAGGAGGCGGAAGTTACTTTCTCAGTGAAAGGCGCGCTCGGCATTCAAATCAAGTTGCGCCGGGATGAAAAGGGCAGAATGACGGGCGACTTTGAGCAAGCAGGAAACCGTGCACCGACCATGCTACAGAAGACCGGGCCGCCACAAGTGGAGCGACCGCCGCGGAGCACACCCATTGCAAAGGAACTCGAAGGTGAATGGAAAGGCGATTACCAGATGTTCGGCTACACGCGGCACGTTTCAATCAAGCTTACAAATCGCGGCGCAGACGGCGCGGCAGCGGAATTTGTGGTTGTTGGGCGAAAAACCAACAATCTACCTGTCGATCTTGTGACAGAGGAAGGAGGTTTGGTGTCGGTCGATTGCCACGCAATTGGGTTCAGCTTCGAGGGACGTTTGAAAGATGGAAAGCTTCGCGGAGCGATTCGCCAGGGCGCGATCGAAACACCATTGGTTTTGGACCGGGCCAAATAATCATGAATGGTTTACAAGTTGGGGTGTTGTTCGCGAGTCTTTGCGCTGCGACAGCGGTCAACGCACAATCGATGTTTCGCTGCGATCCAACGCACTCCGGCCGGTATGACGGAGCGGCGCCGCGACAATTTCACCGCTTGAAGTGGAAATTTCCGACTGGCGATCGAGTGATGTCGTCACCCGTCTTCAAAGACAATGTGATCTACTTTGGAGGCGATGATAGCAACGTCTATGCAGTTGACGCCGAGACCGGCCACCAGATTTGGAAACGTGCGACCGGTGGCCCCGTGCCAGCGACCCCTGCAATCGTGAACGGCACATTGTACATCGGCAGCTACGATGGAAAATTTTATGCGCTGGATGCGCGCACGGGCACATTAAAGTGGAAGTTTGCGACCGAGGGTGAGCGGCGGTTTGAAGCGAAAGGCATACATGGCTGGCAACCGAAAAATCAGACCATTGCAGACCCATTTGATGTTTTTCTCTCGAGTCCGGTCGTAGCAAATGACGCCGTTTATTTCGGAAGCGGAGACGGCAATCTTTACGCGTTGGATGAGGCGACCGGCGATTTGCGCTGGAAATTTAAAACTGGCGACGTCGTTCACGCGTCACCTGCGCTGGCGGACGGCGTTTTATTTTTCGGAAGCTGGGACAGCTATTTCTACGCGGTAGACGCGGCGACTGGAAAGGAGAAGTGGCGTTTTCATGGAGGAGAAGACCCGCTCATTCACAATCAAGTTGGCTTCCAATCGTCGCCGGCGGTTGTGAACGGTGTGGTGTACACCGGCTGCCGCGATTCAAATCTTTATGCACTCGACGCCGCTACCGGGAAAGAGAAATGGCGATTCTTTAATGACTTGAGCTGGGTGATCACGTCGCCTGCAATTGCTGATGGAAAAGTGTACTTCGCGACGTCGGATTCGAGTTTGTATCACGTTGTCGACGCAAACAGTGGTAAGTCCGTGATCCGGCAGGAGGCGAAAGCCTACATGTTTTCTTCGCCGGCGCTCGCTGGCGATGTCGTCTTCATCGGCGTGCTAAACGGAACGCTGGAAGCGCGCGACGCGAAAACAGGGGAACTGCTGTGGGATTTTCGCGTCGATTCGTCGAAGCGAAACAAGGGATGGGTGCTCACGGCCGACCGCAAGTTTAATGATCCATGGCTGTATCACTCCAGCTGGCGTGAAGCGCCCATTGTGGCAAACGTTGAGCAAATC
>JBKPMH010000262.1:0-4709 GCA_046732035.1 Verrucomicrobiota bacterium | reverse complement strand
GATTACCGGCCGCTGGATAAGGTCGATATTTCCCGCAAGCTCGGGCTGACAGGTACCGAGAGAGTAGCATTCCGCAAATGTTTGCGGGAGCTCGAACGGGCGGGCGAGATCGCGCGCATCCGGAAGAATCGATACGTTTTGCCGGGCGAGGCTGACCTGATAACTGGCAAAATCTCGATTCATCAAGCGGGTTACGGTTTTCTCGCGCCAGAAACCCTGGGCGGCAGCGACATTTTCATTTCGGCGGAAAATACCGGGACCGCGATGCATGGTGACCGTGTGGTTGCGCGCATATCGCGTGATGAACCGCATCGCCGCATCAAAGGCCGCCGCGAAGGCCGCGTGATTCGAATTCTCGAACGCGCTCACGATACCATTGTTGGCACTCTTCAGCGCTCGCGAAATTTTTATTACGTAGTCCCGGATGACCCGCGTATCGTTCATGATGTTTACGTAGGACAAGTTTCTAATCCACGGCAGGATGAAACGGCCGTGGCGGAAGCGCCTGCCGCAACGTTCAAAGTTGCGCCAGGGATTGGTGATAAAGTTGTCGTTCGTCTCGAGACGTGGGAATCGCGCCATGTAAACCCTGAAGGTGAAATTATCGAGGTGCTTGGGCCGGCATCGGCCCCCGGTATCGACATGCTGTCGATTATTCGGAAATACCATCTGCCAACGGAGTTTCCCAGGGACGTCCTGGACCAGGCGAAGAGGATTCCTGAAACCGTCGGTCCGCGACAAATGGGGGGACGCGAAGATTTGCGCGGAGAATTTATCGTCACCATTGATCCAGACGATGCGCGCGATTTTGATGACGCGATTCAAGTTGAGCGAACCGCAAGCGGCTGGCGTCTTGGTGTACATATCGCCGACGTTGCCGCGTACGTGGAGCCTGGTACTCCACTCGACCGAGAAGCGCGCCGGCGCGGAAACAGTGTTTACTTGCCCGATCGCGTCGTTCCGATGTTGCCAGAACGCTTGAGTAACGGTGTCTGCAGTTTGAAACCCGGTGTCGATCGCCTCACGCATTCAGTCTTTGTCAATTTTGACAAACGCGGATCAGCGAAGAGCGCGCGTTTTGCGCGCAGTGTAATTCGAAGTGCGCACCGGCTCACCTACAAGCAGGCGTATGCGATTTTGAATGCGCCACCAATCGACCAATTGGGCGAACGACTCCACCTGGCCTGGGAGCTTGCCTCCGTCCTTCGAAAAAACCGATTCGAACAAGGCGCACTGGACCTCGATTTTCCGGAAGTAAAAGTCTGGCTCGATAAAGATGGGCGCCCGGTAAAATTGGAGCGCATCGAGAACGATCAATCTCACCAGTTGATCGAAGAATTCATGCTGATCGCAAACGAGGCGGTTGCGCGAGAACTTAAAAAGCGCGCGGTTCCAACAATTTATCGGATCCACGAAAATCCAGACCCGGAAAAATTGGCGGAGTATCGGGAACTCGTACTCGGCTTTGATTATCGAGTGGGCGATCTGGTTAATCGCGCTGAGCTCCAGCGATTACTGGAGTCATTCCGTGCAAAGCCTGAAGAGCAGGCTCTCAAGATCGCTTTGCTGAAAAGTTTAAAACGCGCCCGCTACTCTCCGCAACCCCTCGGGCATTACGGGTTGGCGAAGGCAAACTACCTGCATTTTACCAGTCCCATTCGGCGTTATGCCGATTTGGTTGTGCATCGAGCATTGGGTAAGGACGGACCGCCGGGCCGTTCGGCGCGCTCGGCGAGCGCGCCCTACCGTGCCGACATGGCCGAGATTGCATCTATCGCCGAGCACATTTCAATCACGGAACGAACTGCCGCAGATGCGGAAGCTGACGCCGTGCAGATGAAGAAACTTGAATTTTTTCAACGGCAACTCGATGAGCGCAAACCACAGATTTTTCGCGCAAGCATTGTCGATGTTCGCAATTACGGACTGCTGGTGGAATTGCCGGAGGCGCTGGTGACCGGTTTAATCCATATCTCCTCATTGATGGACGACTTTTATGTGTTCGAGCCGGTTCGACGGCAGCTTATCGGAAGACGATCACGCAAACGGTTTAAAGTAGGTGACCAACTATCCGTGTTTGTTGTTCGCGTTGACGCTTTTAAACGACAGGTAGATTTCGCAATCGCGCTTGCGACAGACACATCAAAAAGGACCCGCCGCACGAGAGGACTAGCTAACAGCGCTTCAGGGACAAGTCGGCTCTGACTGTCTCAGCAGCGAGGGACGAAGATTTGCGACCACCAGAAATCCCGCTACAAAATCATATGCATGCTGAAGCTTCCGTTGCCGCTCCAACGTATTCGCGGACAAATCCGTTTCCCGCCAAACTTCGGGTCAATCGGCGTCTGAGTGGGCCGGAGTCGGAGAAGGACACGCGCCATTTTGAAATCGACCTGACCGGTTGGGGGTTGAGCTTCGAGGTCGGCGATTCGCTTGGGGTGTATGCGACAAACGATCCGCAGCTCGTCGACGAAATCCTTCATGCGCTTGGGGCGAGTGGTGATGAAGAGGTTCCTCGACCAAAAGGATCCCCAACGACATTTCGCGAAGCTCTGTTGCGCGATTACGGCATTACGCAGCCAACGCCGAAATTTTTGCGGGCCATTGCCCACAAGGCTAATGCTGCCCCCACACTTCATTATCTTCTCGCGCCAGATCGTAAACAGGATCTCCAGACGTATCTCTGGGGTATGGAAGTAATCGATTTTCTAATTGAGCATCCTTCTGCTCGTTTCACCCCGGAGGAATTTGTAGCTTTGCTTACGAAACTACAGCCGCGCCTGTATTCCGTTGCTTCGAGTCTGAAGGCGTATCCAGATCAGGTTCATTTTATTGTGGACGTGGTCCGTTATGAAAGCCATGGCCGCATTCGCAAAGGGGTTTGCTCATCTTTTCTCGCGGAGCGCGCTGATGACGTGCCGGTGCCGGTTTTTCCCAGTATCGCAAAACACTTTCATCTACCGGACGATGCGAATGCTCCAATCATTATGATTGGGCCCGGAACGGGCGTGGCGCCCTTCCGCGCGTACTTGCAGGAACGCAAGGCCACGGGGGCAAAGGGAAAGAACTGGCTCTTTTTCGGCGCGCAGCATCAACGATGCGATTTCGCTTACGGCGAGGAATTTGAGGCCTTTAAGAAGGAGGGTCTACTAACCCGCCTCGATTGCGCGTGGTCCCGCGATCAGGCCGAGAAAGTTTATGTCCAACACTGCTTGCAAAATAATGCCTCCGAGATTTGGAAATGGCTTGATGGCGAAGGTGCTTATGTTTTCGTCTGCGGCGACGCGAAGCGAATGGCCAAAGATGTCGATGCGACGCTTCGCAAAATCGTGCAGGAACAGGGTGGCAAGACTCTCGACCAAGCCAACGAATACGTTGAGAAACTCAAAAGTGACAAGCGTTACAAGCGGGATGTGTACTAGTCCTGGCTTGTCATTTCCGAGCTGAACCCGGCGCAGCTCGAGGAATTTCGAAGTCTTTAACGATTTACGCTCCGCGGAGTTAAGGCCTCGCTGTTCGTTATTCTATTTACTTGTGGTATGGTAAATATCGAAACCTTCCGAACGGCGAGAGAAGTGATCGCTTCTAAGTAGTTCAGAGATTCCTCGACTTCGTTCGGTACCAATTAACAACAAATCATGTACGAGAACACCGAATTCACGTTGAACCGGGATTGCGAGGCGATCCAGATTCCAAGCGGGCAAACGACAACCATTCCTGCTGGCACTCAGGGCGTGGTCACACAAAGCCTGGGTGGCAGTTATACGATCGCGACGTATCAGGGCCTGGCACGAATCGCCGAAAAAGATCTCGATGCTCTGGGGCTTGAAAAACCGCAGGCGCAACCAACTCAAAAAACCGTCCGTGCCGCAAACGGCGAAGTCTCAGATGAAGACGTCTGGAACCAGCTTCGGCAGTGCTACGACCCGGAGATCCCGGTCAACATTGTCGATCTCGGTCTGGTTTACGATTGCCGTTTGATAAAAAACGATGATGGGGGAACGCGCGTAGAAGTAAAAATGACGCTCACTGCGCCTGGCTGCGGCATGGGACCCGCGATTGCGCACGATGCTCAGAGCAAGATCTTATCGATTGACGGTGTGGATGAAGCAGATGTCCAGCTCGTCTGGGACCCGCCGTGGAATCAAAACATGATCAGCGAAGCGGGCCGGATGAAGCTCGGCATGATCTGAGTCCGGTTTCACGGACGCGTCAGTTGTCGGTTGTCCTCTCCCAGGGAGCGGGCGAATTTGCAATTGTTGCGAAGTTTTTTCTGATTTTTTTCAATCTTCCGTTGACAGTAGTCCCCCCGATTCTAAAATCGACACTCGCCAAAACCCCTCAGAGTTGAAAAATTCCTGACTGCATTTACTGAAAGTCGACATGCCTTTGACTGAACTTATTTTGACCGAAAATATTCCCGGCCTGGGTGCCGAGGCCGACGTAGTCAAAGTGCGTCGCGGCTATGCACGCAATTACCTCCTGCCTCGTCGCAAAGCGTATGAGGTCACGCCAGGTGCCTTGCGCCAGCTCGATGCACTGAAGCAGAAGCGCGCTGAGCGCGAAGCGCGCGAGTTGAACGAGGCAGAAGAATTGGCGCGCCGAATCGGCAAGTCTCGGTTCATATTCACACTCGAGACCGGCGAGACTGGCAAGGCATTTGGATCCGTTACGGCGCAGGACATCATGAATCGCATCAAAAACGAGCT
>JBKPMH010000261.1:0-7812 GCA_046732035.1 Verrucomicrobiota bacterium | reverse complement strand
GATTTCGCTTCGGCTCTGGAAATCGTACTTCGAGAAGTTTGCGAGAAGACGGGATGGGTATTGGGCCACGCATGGGTGCGAAATGCGGATGTGGACGTCCTTGATCTGGTCGCCACATGGTATTGTGGAGACGATGAGTTGAAACAGTTCAAAGTTGTCTCCGAAGCTTCGCACTTTGAACCCGGGGTGGGACTTCCGGGACGCGTTTGGAAGGCGAAGCAGCCAGCCTGGGTTGAAGACGTCACGGACGATCCGAACTTTCCCCGCTCAGTTGCAGCGCGAATGGCGCGTTTGAAGACCGGCGTTGGAATCCCCATTGTTTCCCGAGGCAAGCTGATCGCCGTTATCGAATTTTTCATGCGCGAATCGCGCAGCGAGAATGAACAGTTGGTTAAAGTGATCGCGGCAGTCGCCGCGCAGCTTGGCATGGTGATTGGGCGAAAACGGGTTCGCGAGGAACTGGCGCGCACGAACGAGATTCTCCGGTCCATTTTATCGAACATGGCCGACGCTGTTATCGTCGCAGATAAGGCTAACAAGTTTCTTGTGTTTAATCCGGCCGCCGAACGCATGTTCGGAAAAGGTGCAATGCAAATGCCATCCAGCGAATGGTCGAATCGCTACGGATTGTATCTCGCGGACAAGGTCACTCCGTTCCCGCACGAACAATTACCATTGATGCGAGCCATTCGTGGAGAGGATGTGGACAATGTCGAGATGTTTGTTAGGCACCAGAACGCGCCCGGCGGCCTGTGGGTAGAAATTACAGGGCGCCCTTTGCGCGGTGCTGACGATGATGTACTTGGCGGGATCGTCGTTTGCCGTGATATCACTGAACTCAAAGAGGAAGAATTCTTTCGCGCTGGTCAGAGCCGGGTTCTCGAGATGATCGCTGCCGATGCGCCGCTGACCGATGTTTTGACCAGCCTTGTTCTTCTTATGGAAGGCCAGGCAGAAGGATTGCGCTGTTCCATTCTTCTCCTCAATCGTGATGGGAAACATGTGCGTCACGGGGCCGCCCCTAATCTTCCCGAAGCTTACGTCAACGCTGTGAATGGCGCTCCAATCGGGGCCCGCAACGGCTCCTGCGGAACTGCCATGTACACGCGAAGGCCAGTCGTGGTCACCAATGTGATGACAGATCCGCTTTGGGCGGATTACCGGGACCTGGCAAAGATCTGCGGTCTGCAGGCTTGTTGGTCGACACCGATTCTCTCGGCGCAAGGCGATGTTTTGGGTTCATTTGCGATGTATCGAGAAGAGAACCGCGGACCACGTGCGGAGGAGACGCGCCTGACACAAATTGCGACGCACATTGCCGGGATTGCGATTGAGCGGCAACACCAACAAGAGATTTTGCGCGAGCGCGAGGCCCGCATCAACCTCGCTGCCGAGTCGGCCGATCTTGCCTTTTGGATTCTCTATCCTGAACAAAACACTGCCTGGATGAGCGAGAAAGGCCGGCTGATCTACGGCTTCGATTCCAACCTGCCCCTCACTTGTGACTTGATCCTTTCGCGTGTTCATCCGGACGAGCGAGCTGATGTCAAAGTGGCTTACGATCGTTCCTGTGCTCTTTATGGAACATTCGAAAGCGAGCATCGACTCCTTTTGCCCTACGGAAGAACCCGTTGGGTGATCATGCGTGGACGTTGCCTCAAAGATGAAGAAGGAAATCTCCTGGAGACGATTGGAGTGACACTGGACGTCAGCAAACAAAAACAGGCTGATCTTCAGTTACAACATCAACGTGAAGAAATGGCTCATCGTAATCGCGTGTCGCTAATGGGCGAGATGACCGCTTCCTTTGCGCATGAGCTCAATCAGCCTCTTACCGCAATAGCTAACAATGCCTCCGCCGCACGGCGCTTCCTTGAGCGCGGAAATATCGATCCGGCGCTGCTGCAGCAATTGTTGCAGGACATGGTGGCGGACAGCCAGCGCGCTGGCGAAGTGATCCGCGGGATTCGAAGTCTGGTGCGCAAAGAAACAAGCGTGCAAACCGTGTTAGACCTGAATGCGGTCATCACAGATACCGTGCGACTTGTTAGCTCAGACGTGTTGAGCAGGGAAAGCGTTGTTACGACCGAGCTGGATCCTCAGCTCCCTCCAGTGAGCGCGAGGTTAGTTCAGATCCAGCAGGTCTTGCTCAATCTCATTATTAATGCGTTGGATGCCATGGAAACCCTGCCCCCTCCCGAACGCCGTGTGATCATTAGCACCCGTTCGGACAAGGGAGACATTGCTGAGGTGAGCGTTCGTGATTTTGGAAGCGGCTTACCGAAGGATGATCCAGAGAAGGTCTTCGATCACTTCTTTTCCACGAAGCAAAAAGGAATGGGGATGGGTCTCACAATTGTCCGGTCGATTATCGAAGCGCACGGCGGAACCATCGTAGCAGAAAATGCTGGCGATCGCGGCGCACGAATGATTGTTCGCCTGCCAGCAGTGCGCGGGCAAACCCAATCGATCGCGGCCGCATGACCGAGACCTCCAACATGCAAGAAACAGAGGTCTGCATCCTGGACGACGATCCGTCTGTACTCAAATCAATCCATTACCTGCTTGCGTCCGAAGGATTCAAGGTTCGCGCATTTAGCAAAGCAGAAGATTTCCTGAAGCATGCGAGGAATGAGCATGTGCCCGTGGTGGTGACCGATATCTGGATGGATCAGGTTAGCGGCTTGGAAGTGCTGGCACGTCTTTGCGCGATTTCACCGACAACGCGTGTCATAGTCATTACCGCACGGGAAGATCTCGCCGCCCGTGCTACGGCAATGGCCATCGGCCCGGTCGCTTTTTTCATGAAACCGTTTGATGACGAGAAATTCATCGCTGCAGTTCACGATGCTCTCAGGAAGGGCGAAGGATAAAGGCGGCGAATTGATAATGCGTTCTTCGGCCGTTTTGGTTGCCGCAGGATCATAAAAACAACGGGACTGAGGCGACGCACCGATTGTGACGGTTCTGTTAAAAGACTAAGTTGTCGAAAGATAACTCTTTTCGCCTGATATTCCCGCTGCCATAATGCGGAGTGTGCCGTGGCAAGAGATCGATACGTAAGGGCAGCCGTCCTGCTGTTGCTGCAACGCGGCAACCCGGACAGTCATATTGGGAACACTATTTTCGCCGCGTGGTTCCGGACGCTCCGGGGAAGCATGAGGTCTGTTGGAAATGAAATGTGTTTCCCAAACTTTTAAAACGGCGAGTCTTCAAGCAACGGCTCGGAACGCGCACGAATCCACTGCGTCCTTTGACGGGCGGCTCCTGGCAATTGGGTTGTGGGTGTTCGCAGGATATTACCTTGGTGCCAAGGTTGGCTTTGCGCTCACGTTTCAGCCCTACCCGGTTTCGGTGCTTTGGCCTCCGAATTCCATCCTGGTCGCAGCTCTTTTGCTGACGCCATCACGGATCTGGTGGTTTGTTCTGCTGGCCGCGTTTCCTGCGCATTGCGCGACACAATTGCAAAGTCACGTACCGCCGCTAATGATTTTGTGCTGGTTCATCAGCAATTGCTTCGAAGCCTTGATCGGCGCCGGTTTAACGCGCTACCTGGCGGGCGGGCGGATTCAGTTCACGAGCCTTCGCAACGCGGGTATTTTTTGTCTCTCTGTCGTGTTTACCGGTCCATTTTTGTCGTCATTCCTGGATGCAGCGTTCGTAAGATGGAACGCATGGGGCGACAGCAGTTACTGGGACCTAATCCGAATACGATGTTTTTCAAACGCTCTGGCCGCCCTAATAGTCGCACCGTTGATCATTACTTGGGCGACCAACGGAATTGCGACGCTGCGAGCCCCCGGACGCGCGCGTTTACTGGAAGCGTGCCTTCTCCTTGCCGGCTTGTTCTCCATTTGTTTCATTGTCCTTTACAAGTTCGGACCGCGACCGGATTCAGTTTTTCTCTTTCTGACTCTGCCATTCTTGCTCTGGGCGGCGGTGCGATTTGGCTCCGTTGGAACGAGTACAGCTCTCTCAATCGTTGGTTTTCTCGCCATCTGGAGCGGAACCCACGGCCACGGTCCGTTCTCTGGTGGAACAGCCGAGCAAAACGCGCTCTCAATTCAAGTATTCCTAATCGTTCTATCGATTCCAATGTTGTTTCTGGCTGCTGTGATTGAGGAACGTGCAACTGGTGAGACGGAGTTGCGCGAAAGCGAATCTCGCTTTCGCATCGTGGCGGATGCAGCGCCAGTTCTTATCTGGATGTCGGGCAAGGACAGACTTTGCAATTTCTTCAATAAACCCTGGTTGGAGTTTACCGGCCGTAGTTTGGAGCAGGAAATGGGTAATGGGTGGGCCCAAGGCGTTCATCCCGACGATCTGCAAAAATGTCTCACGACTTACTCCGAGGCATTCGATGCGCGGGAATCATTCGTGATGCAGTATCGGCTGAAGCGTTTCGACAACGAGTATCGCTGGGTTTCGGACCAGGGGCTGCCGCGCTACGACGCGAACGGAAATTTTGCCGGTTATATCGGATCATGCGTGGATGTTACCGACTTAATAGCAAAGGAAGAGGCTTTGCGCGAGGTTGAGGAAAGAGTTGTTCTCGCAGCGGAGGCAACGCATCACGGTGTTTGGGAAATGGATACCACAACAAAGGAGCTTTGGATGTCGGACAAAGCTCGCTCTCTGTTCCAATTTGATTCTGAAGCGCGCCTCGACGCGGCGATGGTTCAGAGCCGGGTCCATCCCGATGACCGTGCGGTTCGGGAGTCTGCTCTCAAGCAGGCAATCGAGACGCAGGGAGAGTATGCTATTGAATACAGGATCTTGTTACCAGATGGAAATCTCAGGTGGATCAGCGGTCGTGGGCGTTGTCTGCCAGGTAAACATGGCAAAGGCACACGTCTCATCGCTGTTTCCGTGGACATCACTCCGCAAAAGAAGGCACAAGACCTGTTTCGTATGGCCGCGGAAGGTTCGCATTTGGGCGTTTGGCACTGGGACGAAGTCGCAAAGACATTGACCTGGGACGGCGCCACACGGGCCATGTTCGGCGTGTCGGCCGAACCAGAGATAACAATTGGCACATTTTACAGGGCATTGCATCCGGACGATGCAGAGCGAGTAAAACAGACTTGGCGTCGTGCAATTGAATTACGAATGCCATATCAGGTTGAGTTTCGCACATTGAGGCCCGACGGGAGTATTCGCTGGGTCGATGCTCATGGTTGCGGTTATTACGATGAGTCAGGAAAGCCGATGTCGATGACTGGCGTTCTCTTCGACATCACTGATCGGAAAGAAGCGGAACTCGCAGCCCAACGGAATCGTGAAGACCTTGGCCACCTCAGCCGAGTGGCGGCAATGGGACAATTGGCAGCATCTATTGCCCATGAACTCAACCAACCACTTTCCGGAATCACCAGCAATGCCAGTGCGGGACAACGCTTTATCGATCGCGGGCAGGTAGATCTTCGCGAGCTTCACGAGTTACTCGGTGACATCGTCGCTGATGGACGCCGCGCTGGTGATGTGATCAAGGGTCTTCAAACCATGGTAAAAAAAGGAATCACGGACCGGCAGAAAGTGAACCTGAATAATCTTGCGATGAACGTGATACGAATGGTGAAGCCGGATGCCATTCTGCGCTCCTGCGAGATAGGTACGTTTCTGGATCCGGATTTGCCGATGGTTGAAGGCGATCCTGTCCAACTGCAACAGGTCCTCCTTAATCTGATCCTTAATGCGTTGGACGCCATCAATGATATTCCGATTGATCAGCGTAAAGTGGTAGTCGCTACAGAGCGAGACGGTCACACTGCCATTCGCGTGAGCGTGCGGGATTATGGGTCCGGTATTCCTGAGGCGGTGCGGGAACGAATGTTCGACCAATTTTTCACCACAAAGGTCAAGGGATTAGGGATGGGACTCTCGATCGTACATTCGATCGTGGAGTCACATGGCGGCACTATCGCGGCGGAAAATGCCAGTGACGGCGGAGCACGCCTTTGTTTCACTCTCCCAGTACCTGCTGGGTCTTTAACAGTATGACCCCGGTAAACAGCATCGTGTTCGTGATCGACGACGACTCGTCTGTTCGAAAAGGTCTTACGCGATTGCTTCGCTCGGCTGGGTACAAAACTGAAGTTTTTCGCGTGGCATCAGATTATCTCAAACGTGAACAACACACCGGGCCGGCCTGTCTGATTGTCGATTTGCGTATGCCTGGCATCAACGGAATGGATCTGCAAAAGGCGCTCATTCAGCACGGCAGGGAAGAACAAATTGTATTTGTCACTGGATATGGCGACATCTCAAGCTGTGCGCAGGCCATGAAGGCAGGCGCAGTCGATTTTCTTTCGAAACCTTTTCGGGCCGATGAGTTGCTTCAGTGCATCGAACGCGCATTGGCGCGGTCGGACAAGCAGCGGCGCAGGAACGCAGAAAAGAATGAGGCTCGACATCTTATTGATTCGTTGACTCCGCGTGAGTTCGAAGTGATGCAGCTCGTTGTTACAGGCATGTTAAACAAGCAGATTGCGGCAGAGCTTGGCACGGCTGAGAAGACGGTGAAAGTTCACCGCGGCCGGATGATGGAGAAGCTACGGATCACTTCGGTCGCCGAGCTGGTCCGTCTGGGCGCGCGTGCTGGCATTCCTTATTCAAGCCAACATGAGACTAAGGTCTAATATACGCGTGCCGCACACGGAGTGTACCCTTCGTTCACTTTGGCCAACCCGATTACCGACGTTGTCTGCCTCCTCGACGATGACCCGTCCGTGCTGAAAGCGGTGGGACGCTTGCTCTCCTCGGCTGGCTGGCGGGTCAAACAATTCAGTGATCCAGACGAGTTTCTGGTTTATGCCAAAATCCATCGAACCGCTGTCGCGGTGATCGACGTTTGGATGCCTCAAATGAGCGGCCTGGAAGTTCAATCGCGGCTTCATGAGCTCTCGCCTTCAACGCGAGTGATTATCTTTACCGGGAGAGATGATCAGCGCGTTCGTTCCTCTGCGGTAAATGCAGGAGCGTCAGCCTTTCTGATGAAACCGTTCGATGACGAAGAGCTTCTCACAGCTGTAAGGCTGGCGCTTGCTTCGGTGACATGAAGATTTTTTTGAATGATCGCTTGAAAAGTTCGTTAGTGAACCGGCAAATCCGGTGGTGGGGCCTCTCATCAGGTTGTCTTCTCGTCGGAGGCTATGTTGTCTGCCGCCACTTTGGCTTGCTGATCGTCTGCTACTTACTATTGCTGGTATGAATTACGGCATTCGCGGGGATTACCTATCTGCGCCCGACTCAGAGCGGGGAGCATCCGCCCGTTGTTTGGACAGATGACCTGCCAGAAATTAACCCCAGGTGGGATTATCGGCCCAGCAAGACAATTCGCGCAGGCGGAGTTCTCTACAATTCAAGCACAAAAACCTCCGACGATGTCAATTTAGATCCTTTTGGGATAAATGATGACGTCTGGTCAACGACAATCCACGCGGAGACGTGGCTCCTAGTTTCGTTAACAGCCCATCCGAGGCTGAGGAACCGATTACTCAAGCGCTTCCACAAACCACTCAGCCGGTTGAGGCGGCGCCTAGTGATGATATGGCTGTCAGAGGTAGGACCAAAGTCCTATAGACGAACCAGAGAAGTCGCCACTAAGAGGTACGTGCTGATCACAAAAAAACCTGAGAAATAAACTCGCCAAATTACCATTCATCGCCTATAGACTGTATTGCTTATGAAAAAGTTCTCTATTTTACCGTTACTTTTGCTCGGATTTGCAGCCGGCTCAATGCAGGCCGGGCAGGAGGTCTACAAACAGGTTGCGCCGCCGCCGCCACCTATGTACGGACTCGGCTTTTATGG
>JBKPMH010000260.1:0-6134 GCA_046732035.1 Verrucomicrobiota bacterium | reverse complement strand
ACAGTGACGGGCGTGCGGATTACTTGCTTTACAATGCAGCGAGTCGTCAAACAGCGATCTGGTACCTAAACAACAACGTTTTCGTCAGCGCCGCCTATGGTCCAACGCTTCCAGCCGGTTGGAGCCTGGTCGGGCAGTAATTAACCTTTAACACGCGTGTCGAAGGAGATGTTCCCAGTCCTGGGAAATTTTAGGCTCGTGTTAGCCCAAGGCAGGCTAGCCGGTTTTGGCCCTTCATGCAGCGAAGACTCACACTCGTAGTTGGACTAGGGATACCCTTTTTACGCTTAAGGACGTTTGTGCTTGACCTGGTACCGACCGCTAGTAAAAGAGGCCGCCTGATCAACATCTCCATACAAGTTATGATTCCTTTTCCCACACGTTTCATTTTAAGCTTTATCTGCTGGATGAGTGGTTTGCTCGTTGTAGATAACGCTCAGGCTGCCTTCGGAGACATAGTCGCGCAGTACGCCTTTCCAGCCTCTTCGTTCGCCGTCAGTCCTACCGCTCCGTACATGTATGCGACAATCCCGTCGCAAAACTCTATTGCAATCATTAACACGAACACTTTGGCGGTTGAGACTACCGTTTTCGTCGGATCTGGACCGACTAACCTCGCATTCTCGCCAGACGGTTCGAGAGCGTACATTGCCAACAGCACGTCAAATTTTGTGGCAGTCTTTAACACGCAAACCAGAACGGTCATACACTCATTTCTGCTTCCGGAGGAGCCGCAGGACGTCGTCTTCGGCAGTCAAAATCGGCTATGGGTGCTTGGACAAACTCAGATATTCCAAATCGACGCGACCACTGGCGCTTCAACTGGGCCGAGTATCAGCAATCCCCCATACATTTACAGCGGGTCTTTAGAGATCAGCCCCGACCGGAACAATCTGTACTACGCAGACTACGGCCTTTGTGGTGCAAGCATGTACAAGATAGACGTCTCGTCCACGAATCCTGTTCTAGTGTTGCAATCGTTCGGTGAAGCAGGGTGCAACGGCCAGGATCTAAGTCTGAGTCATAACGGCAATTTCATCTGCTTTGCGACCGGCGCAGGGCAGAATCTGTACGACATCGCAAAATTCAGAACTTCCGACTTCGCCTCGCTCGGTTCTTTCAATACTGGACCATACCCGCGAGTAGTTGGATTCAGCCCAGACGATTTGGTGGTTTACGCCGTCCATACTGACGGCGAAATCAACGTTTTTGACGCAAACACCTTTTTGCTCTCGGGAACTATTTTCGCCTCCAGCCAGGCTGCCGAATTAACGGTTGATCCGACGGGAAGGTATCTGTTCGCCGGTTACACTGACCCGTTTTTCGATTTCACCGGCACACGTGTCTTCGATACCGGGCGCATCGCTCAGGCTAATTCGGCCTACGACTTCAATGGTGATGGCAAACCCGACTACGTGCTTCACAACGCGAGCACGCGGCAAACTGCCATTTGGTACCTGAACAATAACGTCTATGTCAGCGGGGCTTACGGTCCGACTCTTCCTGCTGGGTGGATGTTGATTGACACAGCGGACTTTAACGGCGACGGCCATCCTGATTATGCGTTGTACAACTCAAGCACGAATCAGACAGCAATTTGGTACTTGAACAACAATGTTTACATCAGCGGTGCTTATGGACCCACTCTGCCGAGCGGATGGGAACTCGTGGCAACAGGCGATTTCAACAGGGACGGCAAACCCGATTACGTTGTTTATAATTCGAGCACGCGCCGAACGGCAATCTGGTACATGAACAACAATATTTATGCCAGCGGCGGCTATGGCCCCACCTTGCCAGCCGGGTGGAACATAGCTGGCTTGGGAGATTTCAATGGCAATGGACAAACCGATTACTTACTGTTCAATTCAACCACCCGACAGAGCGCAATCTGGTATCTATCTGGACGGTCGCTGCTCGGCGGAGCGTATGGTCCAACCATTGCCAGCGGCTATCAACTTAAGGGCAGTGCTGACTTTAACGGAAACAACAAGCCGGATTACTTGCTTTCCAATCAGACGACCCGCCAAAGCGCAATCTGGTACATGAATAACAATGTATACGTGAACGGAGCGTACGGCCCGACTCCTCCGGCAGGGTGGAACTTGGTGGTGCCGTAAAAAAAGGGCGCCGAGCGTTTATGGGGATGAAAATCAAGGCAGGGATAGCGTTCCTTATGTTTTCGGGAGCGTTGCTCTCGATCCTGTTCGCGTTTCCGAACGCACAACCGAGTCAGAACGCTCAGATTGAACCCGGTGTGAGGCTGCCCAGTGCCGTCTCGATTAAAAGCGCCAATGAAGGCATGCATACGCGTGCTGATATGGTCCTGCCCAGCAGCCGGTACGGGTTACAGATAGACTGGAACGAGGCTAGCGTAAGTCTGGACAAGTTAGATGTTCACTCCGTCCCGCTGAGGGCACCGAACCAAATCGGCGTTAACAGAAGTGTGACAATCTTGCCGAACACGCGAGCACAAACCTTCGTTAATCCAGATGGCTCTCAGATCAGCGTTCTAATTATCAAGAGCGCCGGGGCTTCAGGCATACGCGTACACTTCCGCAACTTCGCACTTTCGGACGGTGACGAGCTATATGTTTACGCCCCCACGAACGACAGCATCGTTTTTGGTCCGTATCTGAACAAAGGCCCGTGGGGCAGCGGCGACTTTTGGTCCGGTACAATCGTTGCAGACACGGCTGTTATCGAGTTCTACTCACGAAGTGGACAAATCGGAAGCGGTTTCGAGATCTTGGAGATATCGCATATTTTTCCTGAACTGGATTCGCGCTTCCGATCGGGGGAACCTGACGTTCTGGGCTGCGAACTTGACGCATCCTGTTATGGCGACGCCGAGAAGAATGCCGTTGCAAGAATTCTGTACAACGATAACGGATCGTTCGTTTGCACCGGCACTCTGCTGAACGATCTCGCGCAAGATTATGTTCCCTACTTTTTGACGGCGAGCCATTGTGTCCAAACACAGGCAGTCGCCCAGACGGTAGAAGTATACTGGTTTTATCAAACCACCAGCTGTAACAGCGGTGTTCTGCGAAGCGATATAGTGCATCAGGCCAGCGGTGCGAATCTGCTCGCAACGCAAAGGTCGAACGATTTTTCGTTGCTGAGGCTGCTAAGTGATCCCCCCGGCGGCGCACTGTTCGCCGGATGGACGTCTGCTCCTCAATCAACAGGTACACCCGTTTTCGGACTTCACCATCCTGGCGGATTCGTCCCGCCGGACATTCAGTCATATTTGCGCAAGGCTGGTGGGACTATTACCGGCATTAATCAGAGCTGCGCGGATACCGGGTTGCAGAACGGCTACAGAACTGGCTGGACCGCTGGAACAACGGAGCCTGGAGCTAGCGGGTCCGGCCTTTTCGCATCGGATGGATCGTTCATAGGCGTCCTAAGTTGCGGGCCAGCTCCACCGACGTGCAACAATCCGTTCACTTCTTACAGCAAATTCTCCAACTTCTATCCCCAAATACAACCGTACATCGGCGCGGTCAGGGGGTTTGGTGCCAAATACGATTTCAACGGCGACGGCAAGCCTGATTATGTGCTTTATAACGCGGGCACACGCCAAACAGCGATTTGGTATTTAAACAACAATGTCTATCAAGGTGGAGCTCTTGGCCCAAGTGTGCCAGGCTCGTGGGCGTTCGTAGATTCAGCGGACTTCAATGGAGACGGTCATTCTGATTATGCCCTGTTTAATCCGACTACTCACCAAACGGCGATCTGGTACCTGAACAACAACGTCTTCATTAATGGAGTATATGGGCCTGGGGTGCCGAGCGGTTGGGCGCTGGTGGCAGTGGGCGATTTCAATGGGAATGGGGCCCCGGATTACGTGCTTTACAATCCGAGCACACGCCAAACGGCCATCTGGTACTTAAACAACAACGTTTACGTCACCGGCGGTTATGGCCCGACGCTGCCGGCCGGATGGAGCGTGGCCGGAGTAGAAGATTTCAATCGTGACGGACACACGGATTATCTGTTGTTCAATTCAACGAATCGACAGAGCGCAATTTGGTATCTCGCCGGACGCAGCCTTGTGGGCGCAGCATATGGCCCCACGATTGCCGGCGGTTATCAACTGAAAGGTGCTGCCGATTTCAACGGCGATAGCAAACCCGATTATACGCTTTTCAATGCGACCACGCGCCAAAGCGCAATCTGGTACATGAACAACAATCGGTACGTCAGCGGGGCGTACGGTCCGGGTCTTCCGGCAGGATGGGCTTTAACCAGACCCTGACATTGCTGGCTTGATCTAGATCGTCTCTCACGAGTGCGCTTACGTTGGCGAAGCGCCACTCAAGTGTCGACGCCGCCGCGATCTGAGCTAACGGTGTTGTTAATGACGAAAGAGGAAATCGCTCGCGTGCTGGAGCAAATCGCCACGCTGCTTGAATTAAAAAACGAAAATCCGTTCAAGATCCGCGCTTATACAAATGCAGCGCGCGCGATTGAAACGTTTGGCGGAAACATCAGCAATTTTCAGGATGAGGAAGCGCTGTCGAAAATTCCAGGTATTGGGAAGAGCATCGCTCTTAAGATCAAGGAACTCGCGACTGATGGGTCTGTGAAATATTTGGAAGAATTGAGCTCTCAATTCCCGTCCGGAATTCTTGAATTGTTCTCACTTTCAGGGCTTGGCGCCAAGAAGATCAAGGCCCTCTACGACAAACTTCAAATCAGTTCCATCGAGCAACTGCAGAAAGCGTGCGAAGCCGGGCGGATTGCCGAACTGCCTGGCTTTGGCGAAATAACTCAGCAAAAGCTTTGTGACATGATCGCAAGACGCGCCGCGCACGCCGGGTCGTTTCAGTTTGGGCAGATCGCGGCGGAAGCAGAAACGTTGCGGTCCGACCTCGCCGGGCACGGTGATACCTTGAAGGTCGATCTGGCTGGAAGCTATCGACGACGGAAAGAAATCGTACACGATTTGGATGTTTTAGTGGCCACAAAAAACCCTGAGAGCATCACGAAGTTTTTCGTGTCTCATCCATTGGTGGAATCGATCATTGCCCAGGGACCGACCAAATCCAGTGTGCGACTGCGATCAGGAGTGCAATGCGATCTGCGTGTGGTGAGCCCAGTGGAATATCCGTTCGCCCTGGCTTACTTCACCGGAAACAAGGAGCACAATATCGAATTACGGAGCCGAGCGCTTCAACGTGGATGGACTCTTAACGAATACCGGTTCGCTCCGCTTCCACTCGATCCAAAAGCCAAAAAAAAACCGCCTGTAAAAGCAATCCCGGCAGTCCACGACGAACCAGGTGTTTATCGGGCGGTGGATCTGGATTTCGTTCCGCCGGAGCTGCGAGAGAATTGGGGTGAATTCGAAGCAGCCGAAGCCCATAGCTTGCCAAAGCTGATTGAAAAAGAAAATCTCCGCGGCGCATTTCACTGCCACACCACTGCCAGCGATGGGCACAACTCCATTGAAGAGATGGCCGACGCGGCACAAGAACTTGGCCTGGAATACCTCGGAATCGCGGATCATAGCCGTAGCTCGATTCAGGCACATGGCCTCGACGAAGCGAAGCTGCGGTTTCAAATGGCCAGCGTTCGGGCCTTGAATCAGAAGCTGCGCGGCTTTCGACTTTTTGCAGGAGTGGAATGCGACATTCTGCGCGATGGGTCGCTTGATTTTCCAAACGAGATTTTGTCAGAACTCGATTATGTCGTCGCGTCCGTTCATTCCATTTTCAACTTGAGTGAGGCGGACATGACCCAACGCGTGATCCGGGCGTTGGAAAATCCGTTTGTTACGATGCTGGCGCACCCAACTGGCAGGCTGCTCTTGAAACGAGATCCTTACCAAATCGACATCCCGAAGATCCTCGATGCAGCTGCTCGTACCGGCACCTGGATCGAACTCAACGCTGCACCGAAACGCCTCGATCTCGACTGGCGCTGGTGGCCACTGGCCAAACAAAAAGGTGTTAAATGTGTCATCAACCCGGACGCGCATCGCACCGAGCGATTGCAAGATTTATGGTTTGGAATTGGGATTGCGCGCAAAGGGTGGCTGACCAAAATGGATGTGATGAATTGCCTCCCGCTCGCTCAAATTGAGAAGGCGCTTCGAGCGAAGCAACAAAAGGTAGGGCGCG
>JBKPMH010000259.1:0-13706 GCA_046732035.1 Verrucomicrobiota bacterium | reverse complement strand
GTTCACCTTTTGGCTCGCATTGGAAAAAAGTCCGCGGTTTTCCTGGTGGTGGCCACTGACCGGACTGCTGATTGGTTTCGGTTTTCTCTCCAAATACACCAACGCTCTGGAGCTCGTTTCAATTTTGTTGGTGCTGGCTCTGGCGCCACGATTCCGCCAGGAATTCAAGCGACCGGGACTTTATGTGTTACTCGGCATATTTATTCTTTGCACGATTCCGCCGATCGTATGGAACAGGCAACATGCGTGGATCACGCTTGCGCATCTACGATCGCGCGGAGGTATCGAGCATGGATTTGGCTTGCATCCTGTCGAAGTTCTTTCGTTCATCGGCGAACATTTTCTGGCTTATTCCCCCTTCCTGTTCCTGGCCTTGGCGTGGGGCGTGCTAGGAAGCTGGCGGCGAGTAAACCAGCAATTCAAGGTCCTGTTCCTGATGTGGTTTGGGTTGCCGGTGTTTCTTTTCTATTTGTTTCTTTCCTTCAACAAAGCTGCAGCCCCCAATTGGGATGGACTGGCCTTCCTCAGTTTTGGGCTACTGGCAGTTTATTATTGGCGAGAGCGTCTCGAGACGAGCGCGGCCCTGCGGCTTGGCGCCGCCATAGCGATATTCGTTGGGTTAATCATGAGTTTGGTGGCGCTCGATACTGACTTGCTTCGTGTGGCTGGATATAAATTCCGGCGAAGCGATCCAAGCAATCGGATGCGCGGTTGGAAAAGCGCTACAGGCGCGCTGGAGACAATGCGTAACGATCTTGAAACGAAATTGGGCGAGAAACTTTTTCTTATCGCCGATGCCCGCGACCGCGCCTCGGAGATTTCCTTCTATCTCCGCGATAAGCGCGTCGAGGGCCCGGGGCATCCGCCTGCTTACATTCCCGAATCCCAGGATATGGTGAACCAATTCTCATTCTGGCCACGTTATGATGAATTTATCGCGCTTAAGCCGGGCGCGCCTCGGCCAGAGGGCGAAGTTTACACCGAAGAAAATGGGATCAATTTGTTCGTGGGACGCGACGCACTTTTCGTTAGAGACGGCAAAAAGCAACGCGTGCCGCACAACATCAAAGCCGGTTTTCAATCGACGGAGCTCGTCGGCACGATTGAAGTATCGCGCTATGGCAAGCCGCTTCGAACCTGGCAGGTGTTTCTCTGTCGAAGTTACAGCACACTTCCTCTATGAACCAGGTGTTAACCTCGCCGGCATTTTCTGTGGTCGTGCCGCTCTATAACGAAGAAGAGAATCTGCCAATTCTGCAGGAAGAATTGCGCGTCGCACTGAGTGGACGCGATTATGAGATTCTCTTCGTCGATGACGGCTCAGTCGATGGCACCGCAGATCGCATCGAGGCTGCGCCGAATGTTCGTCTGATTCGTTTCGAGAAAAATTCCGGACAAAGCGCTGCCATTTATGCCGGGCTTACAGCGGCCCGCGGAGCGATTGTGGTAGTCATTGACGGTGATTTACAAAATGATCCAGCCGATATTCCAAGGCTTCTCGCCGAGATCACAAATGGCGCCGACCTTGTGTGCGGCTATCGCCTCAGGCGACAGGATACCGTGGTGAAGCGCCTGACCAGCCGGATCGCTAACATGGTCCGCAGCCGTTACACAAAAGATGGCATTCGCGATACCGGTTGCACCCTTAAAGCGATGCGACGCGAATGCGTAAGGGCGCTGGTCCCGTTTAAAGGCATGCACCGTTTCATTCCTGCGCTTGTCAAAGCGGCCGGTTATCGTCTCGTTGAAATTCCGGTGAATCATCGCCCGCGCCGGTTCGGCGAGAGCAAGTACGGTCTCGGTAACCGTGCTTTGCGCGCGACCGTCGACATGTTCGGTGTCCGGTGGTTGTTGTCGCGACGATTGAATTACAAATTTCGCGAGTAGAAGAAAACTGAGGGACTGTGCAGTTCATCAGCAGCGTGGCAAATGTCGCTTGTCAACTTAGGCGCCGCCGCTAAGCTTGCCCTCCCGTACCGGTATTCGCATGTCGTTGGCCAATTTACTTTCTGTCGAGCAAATCATCCCTGAGATGAAAGCAACGGAGCGGTGGGCCGCCATCGTTGAGCTGATCGATCTGCTCGTTCAGTTGGGCAAAATTAAACCGGAAGATCGCGATCCCATTCTCGCTTCGCTGAAACAGCGCGAGGAGACAATGAGCACGGGAATTGGATTTGGAATCGCCATTCCGCATTGCTCCTCCGATCGGCTGGAAGAAGTGGTAGCCGCGTTTGGACGATCGACAACAGGCATCGAATTTGATGCGCTCGACAACGCGCCGGTCAAATTTGTCGTGCTTTTCATTGTACCGAAAAATCAATTTCAAACTCATCTGCGAACGCTGGCCTCAATCGCAAAGTTTTTGAACGATCGTTCGGTGCGCGAGAGCCTGGCCAGCGCAAAATCCGCCGAGGAAATCTTGTCGATCTTTCGCGATCGTTCGTAAGCTGTAGTCGCTGATCTCTGGCGACGCGGCGCGCGGATGCGACAAGCCTCAGCGACGTCTCGCACAGAGCGGCCAGTGATACGAGCTCGCTAACATGGAAACTTTTCAATCACTCCTCGCCAGAAGGCTTTCGGAGGCCCTGACTGCCGCAGGCTTGCCAGACGCAGGCGAATTAACCCCCGCGACGGACCGACGTTTCGGCGATTACCAGACAAACGCGGCTCTGGTGCTAGGAAAACAGCGTGGGGAAAATCCGCGGGAACTCGCAAACAACATCGTCGGCCACTTGAAAGTTGATAATCTTTGCGAACCACCTGTAATCGCAGGTCCGGGTTTCATCAATTTTACCCTGCGACCTGGGACAGTTGCCGAAAAAACGGCCGACATATTGGGCGATGAAAGGCTTGGTGTCACGCAGACAGAATCTCCGCGCCGGATCGTCATCGATTTCGGATCGCCAAACGTGGCCAAACCGATGCATGTCGGGCACATCCGCAGCACCGTTCTGGGCGATGCGTTGGCACGTATTGCAACATTTTTGGGGCACAAAGTGACCCGCGATAATCACATTGGGGATTGGGGCACCCAGTTTGGAATGGTCATTTACGGATGGAAAAATCTTCTGGACCGGCAAGCACTTCAACAGCATCCGTTGGCAGAAATCGTCCGCATTTACAAGGAGACGAACTCGCTGGCAACCAGCGACCCCGAAGTTCGAGAGGCCTGTCGCCAGGAACTGGTCAAACTGCAGGCCGGCGACAAGGAAAATATCGATATCTGGAATCAATGCGTCGCCATTTCCATGCAGGACTTCGAGCAGGTGTACGCAGTTCTCGGTATTCAATACGACATCCAGCGCGGGGAAAGTTTCTACAACCATCGGCTCCCGGGTGTTGTCGAACGTTTGCTTAAATCCGGGATTGCCGAACTCAGCGAGGGCGCGGTTGTCGTTTTTTTCCCTGATGTTCCAGAGCTGGCCGATAAGCCATGCATTATTCGCAAACGCGATGGTGGCTTCAATTATGCCACGACCGACATCGCCACAGTCGATTATCGCCTCGACGATCTAAAGGCGGAGAGCGTTTGGTATGTGGTTGGGGCTCCGCAGATTTTGCACTTTAAACAAATTTTCGCCATCGTGCGAAGACAGGGTTATCAAGCCGATCTGCGTCACGTCACATTTGGCAGCATTCTCGGAGAAGATCGCAAGCTAATGAAAACGCGTTCCGGCGAAAACGTGCCATTGCGCGAGCTTCTCGAGGAAGCATGCAGGCGCGCGCGAAAGATTATCGAGGAAAAAAATCCCGACCTGAGCGAGGCAGAGAAGGTCGAAGTCGCTCAAAAAATCGGGATCGGCGCGGTCAAATACGCTGACCTGTCACAGTACCGGATGACTGATTACGTTTTTTCGTGGGACAAAATGTTGTCTTTGCAGGGAAACACCGCTCCGTATTTACAGAACGCATACGTACGAATTCGCTCGATTTTTCGCAAGTCCGGCGAATCAACCTCGAAAATCGGCAGAGTGGTCCTCGGGGATCCTGCTGAAATCAATCTCGCAAAACGCCTCTGTCAGTTCGCGGAGATCGTTCCACAGGTACTGAATGATTTCCGGCCGAACATTCTGGCAAACTATCTCTTCGAAGTCGCGAACAGCTTCCATACATTTTACGAGGCCTGTCCCGTCTTGAGATCGGACGAACCGGCTCGGAGTTCGCGACTGGCGTTGTGCGCTCTCACCGCGCGAGTAATTCGTCGCGGCCTGGATTTGCTAGGCATTAACGTGCCGGAGAAGATGTAGTCACACTTTGGGGTTCCCCGGCGGCGTCCGGGACTCTGAATCTCTGTTTGACCAAGCGATCGAAGGAGAAGATTGAGAGATGTTCCGGATTCTCTCGAAATGACAAGGATTCCAACCTGCACCTACCGATTGCAATTCAATCGCTGGTTCAGTTTTTCACAGGCACGCGAGATCGTTCCATATCTCAAGGCGCTGGGTATTAGTGATGTGTACGCATCGCCTTATTTTCAAGCGAACCCAGACAGCTTGCATGGCTACGACATCACAAACCACAGCAAGCTCAACTCAGCGATTGGCTCGCGCGAGGATTACGACGCCTGGATTGCGAAGCTACACGCGCACTCGATGGGCCAGGTACTCGACTTTGTGCCCAATCACGTCGGCATCGCTGAACCACTCAACGAATGGTGGATGGACGTGCTTGAAAATGGGCCGAGTTCCAGATTCGCGCCCTATTTCGATATTGACTGGCAACCACTGAAGTCTGACCTCCGTGACAAGGTCCTGCTGCCGATATTGAGCGACCAATACGGGCGCGTCCTCGAGCGCGGCGACCTCCAGGTGCGCTTTGAAGAGGGAACGTTTTATTTGGTTTACGGCGAACGAAGACTGCCAATTGCTCCCGGAACCTATCGCTACGTTCTGGAAATCGCGCTCCGGAATCTCGCCGAACACAAGGATGAAGACTTTTATGCGGAATTGCAAAGCATCCTGACAGCCCTGGAATATCTGCCGAAACGCACCGAGACCGATCCCAAACGCATCGCCGAGCGGTCACGCGAAAAGGAAATCATCAAGCGGCGGCTCGAGCGTCGTTGCACCGAAGCGCCGCAGGTCCAACAGGCCATTGCGAAAGCGCTGGCACAGATAAACGGCGAACCAGGCGATCCTCGCAGTTTTGATGCGCTGGACCAATTGCTGAATGCGCAGTCTTACCGACTGGCCTTCTGGCGCGTCGCTGCCGAGGAAATCAACTACCGTCGTTTTTTCGATGTAAACGAACTCGCCGCGATCCGAGTCGAGTTGCCGCAGGTCTTTGAATCCATTCACCGGCTGCTTCTCGAGTTCGTGAAAACAGGCGCGGTTACTGGTCTTCGCATCGATCATCCTGATGGACTTTATTTGCCGCGGGAGTATTTCGAAAAACTTCAGCAGCGCTGCGCGAAAGCGCTCGGAACGACTTTGCCAAAAGACGGTCGCGCCATTTACATGCTGGCGGAGAAAATTCTGACAGGCTCCGAGATGCTGCGCAAAGATTGGCACGTGCACGGCACGACTGGATACGATTTTACGAATCAATTAGCGCAGTTGCTGGTTGATTCCTCGGCGGAAACAGAAGTCACGAAAGCATTCCACCGTTTTGTTGGTCATTCCGTGCCGTTCGGGCACCTGCTGTACGCGAAGAAATTGCAGGTTATGAAATTGTCTCTGGCAAACGATGTGGATGTGCTGGGCAACATGCTCGACCGGCTTTCGGAACAAAACCGATGGTATCGCGATTTCACGCTGGAGGCGTTGTCGCGGACTGTCCGCGAGACCATTGCTTGCTTTCCAGTTTATCGAACCTACCTGGCGCCGGGCCAACCCGTCACCGAGGAAGATCGTCAGATTGTCGAGCGCGCCATCGCCGCCGCGAAACGACGCAATCCGGCAATGGAAGAATCAATTTTCAATTTTCTCCGTGACGTATTGCTTTTCCGCTTTCCGCCGAACCTCAATGCGGAGGCGCGCGCTGATCATACGCATTTCGTCCTAAAATTTCAGCAAGCCACCGGGCCGATTATGGCGAAAGGACTCGAAGATACGGTATTCTACATTTACAATCGCCTGACAGCGTTGAACGAAGTGGGCGGCGAGCCGCAACAGTTTGGATTAAGCCCACAAGAATTTCACGAGCGGAACATCGATCGACACACCAATTGGCCAGCGACATTGCTCGCCACTTCGACGCATGACACTAAACGCAGCGAAGACGTGCGCGCACGAATTGTCGCTATTTCCGAAGTTCCTGAGCTGTGGCGGCGTTCATTGCAACGATGGCGGCTTGTAAATCGTCGCTGGAAACGAACGATTAATGATGCCACAGCGCCAGACGGCAACGAAGAATACCTGCTTTATCAAACGCTGTTGGGGACATGGCCGCTCCAGGCTAATGGCGAACCCGAAGCAATGGCTACGCTGGAATACGTCGAACGGATTCAAATGTACATGGCCAAGGCTCTGCATGAGGCGAAGATCAACACGAGTTGGATACAACCCAATCAAGAATGGGACGCAGCCATGGCAGATTTCATCGCCAAAGTCTTGGATTCGTCAGCGCGAAATAAGTTTCTCCCAGCTTTTACGCCGGTAGCGAAGGAGGTCGCCCGATTCGGCGCTATTAACTCGCTTACCCAAACATTACTCAAGCTGACGTCGCCGGGAGTTCCCGACATTTATCAGGGCAACGAAATTTGGGATTACAGTCTCGTCGATCCGGACAATCGGCGTCCGGTCGATTACAAACGACGCCGAGAAATGCTCGAATCGCTTGCCGCGCCTAGTGCCCAGGAGCTTGTACAGAACTGGCCAGATGGTCGGATCAAAATGTTTCTTACACAGCGCATCCTGCAATTTCGGCGCGAACACACCGAGCTTTTTCAACATGGAAAATATTTGCCACTCACGCCTGGCGGGACATTCGCGGAATCGTGCGTCAGCTTCGCCCGATATCTTGGGGACAAATGGATCGTGGTAATCGCGCCACGACTTTCCTCTCGCATCGGCTTTCCGCCGATCGCTGAGAGCTGGCAGGACACAACACTCAATATTCCCGAAACACTGCCGTTAAAGGAGGCCCACGACTTGTTTACGTGTCATCCTGTTTCTCTGCAGGAGCGGCGGGTAAAACTTGCCGAGGCTCTGTCAAACCTGCCGTTCGCCGTAATCACGAACCTGTAGCCATCGCCGTCTCGGCGACGGGGCGCGCGGTTGCTAATCACGGCAACGGCGCGCTTCGCACAACGAAGCGGCTACAGCTTGCGCGCCGAGCTTCCAAAAAGTTCGATAAACCAGCGCGCAAAATTGCCAAGATTTATCAGCAAATCCGCGCCGAACCCTGCAAACGTAATCTGTGGTGACGCCAGAACAAGCATCACGCTTAATAACAAGAGATTCATCAAATAGATCACCACCAGTGAGAAAAACGTCCCTTGATCGCTCAGGTCCGTCTGATTTTTCGGAATCATCCAGCACGTAAACGTGAAATGAAACGCCCATGTGGCGCCGATGACAGCATAAAGCCAACGCCCGTACGGGTGCACATTGACGAACACACTGAGGGCCCCATAAATCGCGATGGCAAGAATGCTGTAGAGCGGAAAAAAATATGGCGCCAGCGCGATCCAAAAGTTCGCCTTGTTCGTAACGACATGCCCGCCATCCCGCCCAACCCGAAAGCGGCTCACGCGACCGCCCATCAGCCAAACCCAAAGCGCATGGGTCAATTCGTGTCCGAACACATAAATGAGGATCGGACGCGGAAGACCGAAAAACGCGATCAGCCACAGAACTGCACCGAGGGAAAAAAACCAAAATTCTTCGGCCGCCCAAAACCGATCAGCCACAGTCGCGCGCGCGAAAGAAGTGAAAAATGTCTGGCTCAGGATCGCGCAGATCGGCAACAGGAAAATCGCAAAAACAAATTTTACCCAACGCGTCGGCACCGTGAGCGGATCCGATACCGGAGCAAGTGTCCGCGCCCGTGCGACGTTGCGGACAACTTTGCGGCTACGCTTGGAATTGCGTTTTCCCCGATTACTTGTCGATCTGCTCTTTCTTGCAGCCAAAGTGTCCGCACATTTCGCAGAGTTGACTTGCAAAAATCAAGACCGAACTCCGAATGATTAAGATCAGTCTCCTGCGGAGTGGCTTTCTGTCGGAAGCAGACCAACTAGCCCATCGCTCCGTGATTCCCTAAAGTTTTATGCGCGCCCCATGTAAGCGCCGGTTCGCGTATCGATCTTGATTGATTCGCCTTCCTTGATGAACAGCGGGACGTTGATGGTCTTGCCCGTTTCGAGTGTCGCCGGCTTGGTAACATTGCTCGCGGTATCTCCGCGAAGTCCCTCTGCGGATTCGGTTACCTTCAGACTCACCGACGCGGGTAGCTCAAGTTCCACCGGTTTGCCCTCTGCGTAGAGAACCTGCACGGAAAGATTTTCCACCAAATAATCCTTAGCGTTGCCAATCAGGTTTTCCTGCAGGCTGACGGTGTCGTAGCTCTCAGGATCCATGAAGTGATATCCGTTGTGATCCTTGTAACTAAATTCGAGCTGTTTTCGTTCAATATCGACCAACTCGACCTTGTCGGTTGACCCAAAACGGACATCGGCGCTTTTGCCAGTGTTGATGTAGCGGATGATTGCCTGGACGAATGCACGCAAATTTCCAGGTGTGCGATGATGAACTTCCAGCACAATCGCGGCGTTCCCATTGTATTTTATGGCCATTCCTCTGCGAAGATCGTTGGCTGCGGGCATAATTCTGTAACGGTGATTGGTTAAAAGTTCTAACGTTTAAACGTGCAAACGTGAAAGCGTCGACCGGAGGACGCGCACGTTACATGCGTCCGACGTGAACGCAACCGTTTGAGCAGCGTTACAGCAGTTTCAATCGCGTCAGATCTTGCGAGTCAACAACGCCGACAGGCACGCTGTTATCATCGACCACGACGAGATCGTCTACGCGGTGTCGTTCGAGAAGATTAAGGACCTCAACGGCGAGCTTATCCTGGTGTACGGTCACGGGATTCAATGTCATCAGATCCGCGACAAGACGTTCGCCGATTTTTGGATCAAATTGAAAATGCCGCACGAAATCGCCATGCGTGAAAATGCCCATTAATTTTTGATTTTCGTCTGTCACGACTGCAGCGCCGGCACGCACGGCAGTCATTGCCTTTAGCACGTCGCGCACGTTTGTGTCAGTAGAAACGATTGCCATGGCTTCACGCGGTCGCATCACCTGGTGCACACGCATCAACATGCTGCGTCCGATCATTCCGCCCGGATGAAACTTCGCGAAATCCTCCTTATTAAATCCGCGTGCCTCCAGCAACACCATGGCCAGAGCGTCGCCCAGGGCCAGCATGACGGTAGTGCTCGAGGTGGGAGCAAGATTTAAAGGACACGCTTCCTGCTCGATGTTTACGTCCAGAACCAGATGCGCGTTCTGTGCCAGGGTTGATTTCGCATCCCCGCACATGGCAATGATCCGGACCTGGAAACGGGCAATCGCCGGCAGTATCCGAATGATTTCTTCGGTCTCTCCGCTCGCGCTTAACGCCAGCACCACGTCGCCGTCGGCGACCACGCCGAGGTCGCCGTGCAAGGCATTCAAAGAATCCAGCACCACGGCCGGCGAGCCGGTGCTGGTAAGGGTAGCGGCGATTTTTGCGCCGATGTGTCCGGACTTGCCGACTCCCACGACCACCACTTTGCCCCGCGCGTCCACTGTCTCTTTGATCAGTTCGATGGCTCGGGAGAAATCCTCGCCCAAACGCCCGCGCAATCGCTTGAGCTCCAAAATTTCGATGTCCAGCACACGTCCGGCCTTTTCAAGGTAATCCATCGAAGTATATAATGTGGTCAGGCGTTGTGACGGGCAAGCCGCCTGAGGCGGGTTGCGCGCTTAACGAAAGGAAAAAAACATGAGAACATTGATGATCGCAATCACGGCCGCACTTGTTACTACCGCGTGGGCACAGGAATTCAGAGCACCGATTGGCCCTCAAAAACCGGTGCGAGCGATGCCGACGCCGCCGCCGCTTTTACAACGTCAGCCGGTCCAGGGAGTGATTCCGCGCGGATTCAGCGACGGACGTAACCCGTTACAAATGCTCAATCCTTGGGCACCGGCACGCTACGGTACCTGGATAGAGAGTACCTCATTCGATCCGAACAATCCCGGAAAATGGAACGGGATTAAACTTTTCGAAATCCTGTTCTGGTAGCCAACAGCCATCCTGGCTGTTGGCTACAGATCTTTCAGCTGCGGTATCGTTGTGACACGCGGCTTTACTTTTTGTTCGACACTGTTTGCGGCGCGGATTTGCTCAGCTCCACCTGGGCGCTCACTTTTTGAATTTGAGCAGCCTGTTCTTGAAGCTGCGCGGTGAGAACCTCTATTCCTTTTTGCTGCTGAGCGATGATCGCGGTCTGTTGCGCCATTTTGGAGTTTAATTGCGAAAGACTGCTCGCTTGTTCCTCCACTTTCTTGTGTTCTTTGAGGAATTCATTAAGCAACAGCACGTTCACTGCATCGTAGCGAACCGTTAAGGGCTCACCGCTGGCGTCACGCACGACCAGGTCAGGATTTACCCTGGCAACCTCTTCTGCAATCAAGCCAAATTGCGGCGTATCTGCGGCTTTTTTGGTGTCTGTATTCTTGTAATGAAATGTGACCGGTTGAAGAGCCAGGATGGCTTCACTGATCTTATGGTCCACCGGTTTAATGTCCTTCTTGAATCGCGCAGAGGAATTTGAGGTGCCGAGTTGGCCGTCGGAGTCCACGATAACAGGTATTCCATCCACATTCCCGACTACCACGCCACGCACATTGCCGATATACGTTCTATCGGCTGCGTCCGGCACCGTGGCATCCCCGGGAGAGCCAATGCAAATCACGTTATTGGACGCGGTCATGTTGGCGGCGGCTTCGCGACCGATACCGATGTTGTCGCTGCCGGTGACATGTCTGAGGGCTCCCCGGCCAAGGGCCTGGTTGTTTACCCCGGAGATATTGTCCTGGAGTGCAGCGGTGCCACATGCGGTGTTGCTGCCGCCGTCCAAGGCGTTCTCCAGAGCAAACAAGCCAACCGCCACATTGTCATTGGCAGTGGTGCTGCTAAGCAGCGCACTACGACCGACGGCCGTGTTCTCAATCCCTGTGCTGTTAGTAAAAAGCGCGAAGGTGCCAACCGCCGTGTTGTTTCCAGCGGTATTGTTTAAAAGCGCTCCGGCGCCAACAGCGGTATTATTACTGGCGTTGTTAAGCAGAAGTGCCCCGGCGCCGATGCCTGTGTTGAAACTGGCGTCCGCGTTCACCAGAAGTGCGTCGAACCCAAACGCCGAATTGTAAAGGCCGGAGGTGATACCCACAAGCGCACCGGCCCCATCGGCCGTGTTGCTCAGGGGAAGAGTACCTCCCGGGTCTGGATTGTCTGGGGCGTTTAGCACTTCGGGTGTATCTGGCGCGCTTTGCACTTGTTGTGGTGTGTGGTTCGGTGCCTCGGGGGCGCTTTGCACTTGTGGACAAACCGCCAACCACGCCAACACCACAGGGATGAGAATCAACCCGTGCCAAGTAGCCCAAGGCTTTCCGTGGATCAAGTTCGTAATGTTCTTATTAACCGATACAAGTGTTTGGAGGATGATCGTTTTCATAGTGCGCCCATTTTTGCGCGCTGCCCGATTCTTTGGAATACGCAGAATTGCGTACAAATCCTGTTGCCGGATGCAGCACTCTCTGTTAACCAGAGCGACGATGCATTGCGCGGCTCTCCCCGATCAGCGCAGCGTGAACGCGCTGACCTCGTTAAAGCTGACCCCTCGCGAAGCTGAAGTCCTCTTCTGGATCTCTCAGGGAAAAAGCAACCACGACATCGGTGTCATTCTTGGCGCAAAGACCGGAACCGTTTGCAAGCACGTCGAGCACATCCTGGACAAGCTGAATGTAGAGAACCGCACGGCTGCGGCGGTGATAGCACTCGAAGCGGTCCGGTCAGCCGCGCCGCTGCCCGAAAGTAACCCTGTTCGACCTTGGGCAGCTGTCTCGGGGTTGATCACAACGCAGCTCTGCGCCTGGTGTTCAGATAACCCGGACCTGTGCTGCCAGATCGCGGGCCTCGTCGCTTGAGAGATCACGCGCGGCCTGAGCAGTTTGTCGCTTAGCTCCGCCCTTGAGCAAACTGCGCAAAAAACTTTGCCAGCTGCGAACGCACCACCTGAAACGAGAGATGCTCCAGCGCACGTTGTTCAGAGTCGGCCACAATTGCGCCGCGTAAATCAGCGTTCTTCAACAAGTCGAGGCACATCGAAGCAATTTCTGTAATCGTCCGACCCTCGCCGCAAGTTTTCGAAAACGCGATTCGCTCAATTGCGCCATCGCCCCCAACGCACGGGATGCGACAAAGGAGAGCATCGCCAGCCACCTGTCCGGGCACATGGCTGCGATCCAACTGCAGGACGATCTTATGCCGCGCCAGCGTTCTCAGGTAATTGGGATACGATTTCCGTTCCTCAATGACATGCAGTTTCTCCTGTGGAAATTTCACTTCGCCAAGCAAACGCCGCCCTTTGGTTCCGTCCAGGTTAACGACTGTGACCGCCTCGCCTGTTGCGTCGCAAAGCTGACGGGCGACCAGCAGCGCTGCGAAATGATTCCGTGATGGCACGTCCCATTCGCGCGTGCCAACAAAAATTCCAGATTGTTCCTCCCGGGGTATACAGAAATTCCATCGCTGGTCTTCCAAAGGATAAGGGGTGGGAACAAATGCTACTCGTCTCAGGCTCCAGCGAGCGCTTTGATAGATTTCAGCAGCTTCCCGCGTGGTAGCGATGCATCCGTCCGCTTGTGCCACGATTTTCATAAACCGCGACAACCTGGAACGGTTGGATAACTGGTGGGCGATCTGATGAAGCCCCGTCTCCTTTAGCGAAACAACAACAGTGCGGCCATGTTTTTTTAGATCGGCCAATGCACGCTGGGAAGCCCGAAAATCACCGCGCAGGAGCAGCAGAACTGGCGTGTTCTCCGCGATGGCGCGGTGCGTGTCATGGTGGAAAGCTCCCCGGGTGCACGCGGCGAAGGCATGAAAATTGATTGGAGAATGGGCACCTTCTCCTGGCGCGGGCAGGTCGGAGAACTCCTGTTCCGGATCACGCCCCCTTGGATTGAGAACCGTCAACCGAAAGCCATCTGCGTCGTCAGACGTCATGATTTATTTTCGGGGCCCGGGCGAAATTGAGCAGGAATTTATTCGTCGCCCGCCGGCGTCGCTCCCGGTTTCAAAAGAGTTTCATCCTCGCCTTCCTGCTCGAGAGGTTTAACTGGAATGGCCCGCCGAATCTCGACCGGCCTCTGATCCTGGGGTGGGACTGGAATTGCCTTTCTGATTTCTGGAGCCGATTCGGTTGTTTGATTGTCGGTTCTGCTTCCACTCAGGTTCGCCGTTTTCACAGCGCTGTCTCCCGAAGTGGTCTCAGTCTTTTGACCTGCAACTGTGTCACTTGATGGCGATGGTGCAGGCTCAGGTTTCACCGTCGGTTTAAGAGAATTATAAGGGTCCTTGTCGCCCAACAGCGTTGGGCTCTTTACGGCAACCGGCGCAACCTCGCTGACATCGACAGCCAACTCAGCCCTCGGCAAGTCGCTTGACGAAAAGAAGCGTGCGAGACGCGCGCGCGGCTCACCATGAAC
>JBKPMH010000258.1:0-7192 GCA_046732035.1 Verrucomicrobiota bacterium | reverse complement strand
TCGAGCACCATGCTCCAGTGTGTTGTCGCAAACGCAATTGCGCCGTCTTGCGCTTCGCCCAAATGCGTCGCCGTCCGTGAGCCCCAATTAGCCACACCGTAATCCAAGTGAACCGGAGCAAAAATCAAGTCTGGCCAGGGCGATAATAAGCACAGGTTGATCTGCGGTGCACACAGTCTCGCTTTGCACGGACGGCCGCGTTACATGGGCGATCTTGATATTTTCATTCGATCTACTCCTGAAAAGGCGCGATTGCTTGGCGACATCTTGAAACAGTTTGGCTCTGCACACTCTGTATTCACCGAATCGGATTTTTTAAAACCCGGCAGCTTATTCAGCCGAGACGTATCCCGACTCGTACCGATTTGCTCACCGGCTTAGCGGCGCCAGCAGCGAAGAAGCATTTGCCGGCAAGCTTTGCCATTACTCGAGCTGATCCGGCGTTTTTGTCTTTGGGGAAGGACGCTTTGATTCGAAAACAACCGCGCAGTCGGTCGACCACAGGGGTCGATTCGATTTGTCGGAAAACTAACCAGACACTTTCCCGGCCGAAATTACTTCTCGCCGCCGGACTTTCGACCAAACCAACGTCGTTTTTTAGGTTGCCCTTCCTCCGCAGGAGTCGCTTCTTCGGCGGGTTTCTCTTGCTCGGCAACCGGCTCTTCTTTTGCTGGCGTCGACGTTTCTGATTCTGCTTTGGTTGGCTCTGCTTCAGTCTCTCTGCGTTTCGCTTTTTTCTCTTTCTTCGGCTTTTCTTCGACCAGTTCCGCCATATCGACCCACTCGATAAATGCCATTGGAGCGGAATCACTCTTGCGCTGGCCGAGCTTCACAATGCGGGTGTATCCGCCATTGCGCTCCGCCGATCTCGGCGCGACGTCATCAAATAGTTTTTTCACGGCACGCTTCTGCCGAAGCGTCGCCAGAGCCGTCCGACGCGCGTGGATCGAGCCTTTTTTTCCGAGTGTGACCATCCGTTCGGCTAACGGACGAACGGCCTTCGCCTTTGCCAGGGTGGTCTTAATGCGCTGATGTTCGATCAGGGAACAAACCTGATTAGCCAGCAGTGCCTTGCGGTGCTCAGCACTGCGACCCAGCTTGATTGTCTTTTTTTGATGTCTCATGACGCAGCGAACGTGAATCTGGAGCTGCCGCTCATTCTTCGACAGCCAATCCGCTCGGAACGGCTCCATCGCTGCTCACCGGAGCATCCAGGAGACCGGGCTCAAATTTCATACCCAAACTCAAGCCGAGCTGTTGTAGCTTGTCCTTTATTTCGTTCAACGATTTTTTTCCGAAGTTACGGTACTTCAGCATCTCGGCTTCCGTCTTTTGGGCAAGCTGACCTACCGAAGTAATATTGGCGTTGTTCAAGCAATTCGCGGCGCGCACGCTCAGCTCGATTTCGTTAACGCTCATGTTGAGCAATTTCTTGAGCTTGAGATTTTCTTCGCTCACGCCGGCAGGCGTCTGATCGAACTCGATCACCTCTTCATTGAAATTCACGAAGACATCCAGGTGATGCCGCAAAATGGCTGAGGCCTGCAACAAGGCATCGTCTGGTGTCAACCGGCCATCGGTCCAGATTTCAAGAATGAGTTTGTCGTAATCAGTGCGCTGCCCAACACGAGTGTTTTCGACGGCGTATTTGACCCGAGTGACCGGCGAAAAGATGGAGTCGATTGGAATGAGCCCGATCGGCTGATCGGGACGCTTGTTTTCTTCAGCCGTGGCAAAGCCGCGACCAACACGCACATCGAGCTCGGCGTCGAATTTGTGCTTCCGATCCAGAGTGCAAATGATCTGTTTAGGATTGAGGACTTCGTAGCCCTGCACCACTTGAATGTCGCCGGCCATCACTTCGCCCTCTTTGTTTATACTTAACGAAAGTTTTTTGGGCTCGTGGTCGTCCGCTTTGAATTTCACCTTTTTGAGGTTGAGGACAATGTCGGTCACGTCCTCGACCACGCTTGGAAGTGTAGCGAACTCATGCTGAGCGCCTGTAATTTTCACGGCGGTAATGGCCGCGCCTTCCAGTGAGGAAAGCAGAACGCGCCGCAGCGAATTCCCAATGGTATGGCCATAGCCGGCCTCAAATGGTTCGGCGCTGAATTTGGCGTATGTATCAGTGGCTGTGCTCTCGTCTTTGACCAGAGTTTTCGGCATCTCAAAACGACCGTAACGGATTGGCATATTTCGATTTCGGATTGCGGACTTCAGATTTCGGATTGAGACCGCGATTCAGAGACAATCGACAATCGCAAATCTAAAATCTTAAATTCCTCATCGCCGGGTTCCCCCTGGCGAGTGCGGTTTCACGTCCAGCGACAGAAACCCAGGGACCAACGGCGTAATTACAAAACTCGCTGCGAAGCGTGCAATAAAGGCGAAATCCGTGATTTTGCAAGTGTCAATGCGGATTGAAGCTGGACTTTTGGCAGCATGATCGAAACAATCTGCTCGTGAAAATTCTCGTGCTTTTTACTGCCTTCTCGCTTCTCCCACTGGCCGCTCGTGGCGCAACAGCTGAGAATGCAGAGACGAAGATCATTGATGACGACATTCGGCGGTTGAACGCCGAAGAGGTCACGGCGTTTTTGAAAAACGACCGCTCATCGATGGCGCGTCTGTGGTCGGACGACTTCGTCGTGACTAATCCGCTGAACAAGTTTGTTACGAAGCAGCAGGTTCTCGGAATGGTCGATTCCGGCTTTCTCGTCATCACATCCTTTGATCGGCAAATCGAATATCTGCGGGTTTACGGTGACATTGTGATTGTCGCCGGTCGAGAAACTGTGGTTTGGGGCGGTAGGATGCCGAACGCGGGCAAAAGCGAAAATTTACGGTTCACAGCCGTCTGGATGAAACAGGGCGGACGCTGGCAGCAAATTGCGCGGCACGCGAACATTGTTCCATCTCAGCCCGCTGTTACTCCATCGTGACGGTCGGCCGCTGATCATCCTTCCACGATCTCGTCCGGCAACTCATTTGGGTTTGCCGACGTTCTTGGAAAATGCGCCGCCAAGACCTTGCCGATTTCATTAATCGCTTCTACAAGCGCGTGGCTGAACTGCTCATTCTGAAAGTAATCCCGCATTCCATCGACAACGTGCTGCCAGAATTGTTCGCCGCACTTTTCGTGAATCGCTTTATCGCCAATAACCGCTAATTTGTGCGCTCTCGGCGCTACAAAAATAAGCACAGCATTGCGCTCACGAGTCTTGTGCATTGCCAGACGTTGAAATTTCTTCTGTGCAACCAGCACCGCATCAGCGTCGAATTTTCCACGCTGAATATAGACGCGAATTTCGCCGGAGGTTTTTGATTCGGCTTCACGAATTGCGCTCACAATTCGTTCATGCTCAAGCCGGCTGAGAAATTCTTTTGTTCGCATTAGCTACCAACTCGATCCCGCGCCGCCTCCGCCAAAACTCCCGCCTCCACCACTGAAGCCGCTAAACCCGCCACCACCTCCACCGCCGGATGACCAGCCACCACCGCCGCCACCCGGGAAAAATATCGGACCTCCTCGCCGCGACGAATAACCGTACCCTCCGAGTCGCCGCATCATTTTGGAAATTACAATCAGCGCGATGAGAAAAATAATGAAGAACAAGAAACTTGGACTGCCGCCACGGTGACGAGTTCGTTCTGCAACCGTCTTTCCTGATCCCTTGTACTCGCCTCGAATCGCCTTGAAAATCGAATCGATCCCGATCGCGATTCCGCCTTCGTAATTGCCATTGCGGAAATACGGTTTGATTTTGTATTCGGTGATATCAAACGCCGTGGCATCAGGCAGTGCGCCTTCCAAGCCGTAACCGACTTGGATAAACAGTTTGCGGTCTTGAACGAACACAAAGAGGACAACGCCATTGCGACGGTCCTTTTGCCCAACTCCCCATGCCTGGGCCACACGCTGCGTGTAATCTGCGACGTCCGAGTCGCTCTGCATTTTCGAAAAGACCGCGACCACTACCTGGTCCGAGGTTTCGCGTTCAAATTGAGCGAGCTCTTCATTGAAACGCAGTGCTGCGGACTTGGAAATAACATTGGCGTAATCATTGAAATAGCGATCCGGTTTCGGTGGAATGACTTCCGCGGCTCGGGCCTGGACCGCCACCAATGCCAAGACTGCTGCGACCAGTAGCGCGACCGGTTTAGCGCGCAACATTTGTAGTGGCAGCCGTGTCGGCTGCTCAATTGCGAGCCGCCCGCCCGCTACTGCCGCAATATTAACAGTCACCTTATGGCGACGTGGCTGTCGCTGGCGTCGGCGCAGGGCCCTGATTCGAATTCGCCGCCGGAGTAGGCGCGGGGCCAAAATTAAATTGAACGGGTGGCGCTTTCTCCGCGCCAGGTTGCGCTGCGAAAAATGGCCTTGGTTGGAAGCCAAACATCTTGTTTAGCATGTTCGTTGGGAATGTGCTGAGCGCGGTATTGTACTCCTGGACTGCACTGTTAAAATTATTTCGCTCTACCGAAATGCGGTTCTCTGTGCCTTCCAGCTGTGCCTGCAAACTGAGAAAGTTTTGGTTGGCCTTCAACTCCGGATACTGCTCCACCACCACCAGCAACCGCGAAAGAGCATTGCTCAATTGTCCTTGCGCTGCCTGGAATTGCTGAAGGGTTGCTGCATCGGTAGGCGCCTTATTTGGATCCAGTTGCACACGCCCAACACTGGCTCGTGCGTTTGTCACCTCGGTTAGAGTCGATTTTTCGAAATTAGCCGCTCCCGAAACTGTGTTCACCAGGTTCGGAATCAAATCTGCGCGCCGCTGATAAACTGACTGCACATCGGCCCATTTCTTATTCACATTCTGCTCGAGCGCGACGAGCCGATTATAGGTGCCGCAACCAGTCAGTCCGTGCACCGCCATTAGCGCGATGATCAACACCGCGCATCTCGACGTGAGTGTCTTCATAAGCGCGATGGTTCAGTAATAGTATAGGTAAGTCAACTCTCATCGCGGACACTTACACTCTATTGAACGCAATGGCGTCCTACTACAGACCTAAAATTAGTCGCAAGAAGTGTGCATCGGAAAATTTTGCGTTCGATCCCTGGCGCACAATGATTGCCTGTGATGACGGAATTACGAATAACCGTTGATAGCCGGAACCAAGCGCCACGACCATGTCGGCCGGCGCGTCCTTGCAGATGCACACATCTGTCCACTGCGCGTCCTGCCAGGGGACGTCGAGCATACGTTCCATGTCTGCCTCGCGGCCGGTCGGTGCCTGTTGATTCAGCCAAAACGTGAGCCCGTATGCCGGATTTATTGTCGAACCGGCAAACGCTTCTCGCAACAGTGGCGCGGGAACAATCTGTCGCCCGTGATAGCTACCATGCCGGAGAACCACCTCCCCCAGCCGCGCCCATTCCCGAGCGCTCAGCTCAAATCCTGTTGCCGGCAGCGGATTGCCGCGGGCGTCTTTTTTGAAGTTGAGCCTGTCCAGTCCAAGACGATTCGACACACGCCCTTCGAAGTAGGCGATTGTGCTCCGGCCCCTTAGTTTTCGGCGCAACAACTCGGAAAAAATCTGCAAATGACTCGGCCCATAAATAAAAGCTGCCCCGGGCGAAGCAATGGTCGGCAACTGAATCGCCAGTGCATTTCGATCGCGGATCGAGGGGCGCTGAAGACGCGAGGCGCCTTCAATGCCGTCGGTCTGATTGAGTAACTGTCTGATTGTGACTTGTGATTTCCGGGGATCGCTTTTCCATTCCGTGATGGTGTCGGACACAGGATCGTCGAGTTTAAACAATCCATCGCGCGCCGCCGCAAGGGCAGCGATACCCCAAAAACTCTTTGTCCCGCTGAAGATCGGCCACCTTTCGCGTACTGATCCCCCATTGGCGTAATGCTCAAAGATCGCTCGGCCATTTTGGATCACCAGCAGGGAAACACCGCGTTTACTTTCCGAATATTTTGCCGCACGCGCGCAGTCAGCAGGCGTTATCTCAATACCAGCTGACGTGGATGCTGAGATACCAAGGAGCAACAAGCCGCTTGCCTGTGCGACGTATAACCGTGAAAAACCACCCATCTGTGAATCGCGTCCGAAGACAAAGAGCTACGATTCCGGTGCGGTAGCCGGAGTGGATGAATCCGGCGCGATGTCTTCGCCAGCGGCAGCTGGAACGCGTGCTTTTGGCAAGTGGCGTGTGCGCAACTCTTCCACATTCGGCAATTCGTCCAGGTTTCGCAGGCCGAAATGATCCAGAAAAAATTGCGTGGTCTCATACAGAAGCGGGCGTCCCGGGATTTCAGCGCGCCCGGCGATCTTTACCAGGCCGCGTTCCATTAATGTCTGTAACACGCCATCAATGTTCACGCCTCGGACTGCTTCCACGTCTGCACGCGTGATCGGCTGCCGATATGCAATGATTGCGAGCGTCTCCAGCGCCGGCGCACTCAAGCGAGCGGGTTTTGGTGCGGGAAAAAGCTGGCGCACCCACTGGGCGTACTGCGGATCAGTGGCCATCTGCCATCCGTCGGCCTTTTCGTCGATCTGAAATGCCCGCTGTTGTTCGATGTACTCGACTTTCAATTGTTGGAGAGCAGCGGCGACTTCTGCCTGGTTGATCCGCCCGAACTCGTTAGGCGAAAATTCATCTACGGCGCCAGCCACCTTGATGGCTTCTGTCAATTCGCGGATCGAAAGGGGCCGCTGAGCGCTAAATAAAAGCGCTTCGATTATTCGGGGCAAAGTCATCTGTCGTACAACTCCTGTCTCTCCTATGCTCCGATCGCGCTCTGTATTGCATCGGCGATTCGATCTGCTTGCTGATCGATTTTCTCCAGCTCGCGTCCTTCGATAAGCAGGCGAATTTTCGGCTCGGTGCCTGAGTAACGTAGCAGAACGCGGCCTTTACCGGAGAGCTCTTTCTCAGCTTCGTTCACGAGTTTCATGACCGTATCTAACTCGGTCAAAGGACGCTTTTCTTTCACCTTCAAATTTCGTTGAGCCTGGGGATACTTTTCCAAACACATCTTCAACTTACCTAATGTTTGGCCGGTCTTGTGCATGATGCACAGAATCTGGAGTGCGCTAATGATACCGTCGCCGGTGGTGGTGAAATCACGGAAGATCAGATGTCCGCTTTGTTCGCCACCGAGATTAAGTTTTTGCTGCGTCATTTCTTCAATGACGTAGCGATCGCCGACTTTTGTACGCAGTACTTTTC
>JBKPMH010000257.1:0-9939 GCA_046732035.1 Verrucomicrobiota bacterium | reverse complement strand
CTGGAAGAAAAAATGTGGTTCGCGCTTTTTTGGATGCAGCCGCTGCGCGAGTTTTGGCGACGCGAGCTGGGCGAGAAATATTTCCTGAAACTACAGGAAGTGATTCCTTACTCGTGGCTGCTCGATCCGACGCCCTTACCGCAGCATGCTGTTATACCGCGCCTCGAAATTCACGATTGGCGCCAAGCCACAAGGTTCAGCCAGAAAGATCGCGATCTACTTTTGAAGGTGAGCGGATTTTCGCCGCTTGGCTGGGGAAGCCGCGGCGTTGCCCTCGGCGCCGATCTGGCGCATGCAGAATGGGAAAAGCGAATCGATCATGCGCTTGCGACATTCGAATCGTCGCCAACAATCATGCAACGTTTTCACAAGGGCAGTCTGTTCGATCATCGGTATTGGGATCCTGATTCCAACGAGTTAAAAACGATGAAAGGCCGTGTGCGCCTTTGCCCGTACTATTTCGTCGAACAGGACCGCGTAAAATTACGCGGCGCACTGGCCACTATCGTTCCAGCGGACAAGAAATTTCTGCATGGAATGAGCGACGCGATCCTTGTCCCATCGAAACTCGGCTCTGCTCACGCGGTTTGAACCGGCACGTGTTACGCAAGCGTCGCGTCCGGGCAAAATTGTAGGACTTCTCCGAAGGGTACTTTAGGCGTGCAAACGATTCGGCTTTGTTTCAGACATGAGTCATGAACATCACCAAAAACCTCGGAATGCTCCTTCTGGCGATCTATCTGATTCTGGTAGGGCTCACCACACTTCTTCACTTTGCTTTCCCAGGCATCGTGATGGCACTCCTGGCACTGGCGGCTGGTATTTTGATCCTAATCGGTAAATAGCAACCGCGATCAGTCTCCTTCTTCCATCAGATATTTGCTACAGGCATTGCCGCTACAAACAAATTCATACGAGGCTTGAAACTGGTTCGAGTGCTTATAACCGAATCGGTCGATTCTGCTGAAACAATGTCAGGTGCTTTTGAATTCGTTTGGCATTGGCCGGCTCGATGCCCTTGATAGCCAGAGCTTGGGCCGCGTATTGCGTTGCAGAAGCAAACTCGCCAGTCTCCGCGTACGCAGCGGCAAGCGTGTCGATGGCATCTTCGTCCTGCCATTGCAGTAGACTGCAAGCAGCCTTTGCGTCCTTGACCGCTTGTTTCCCATTGCGAAACGCTGGGTTTGGGCAAGTCGCCTGAAACCATGCTCGGTCGCTCAGTGCCCTGGCAAGAGTAACACTCTTGGGATGGATGGAGATGAGATAATTAAACTCCTTCGATGCTTCCGTGTATTTTCCAAGACCCGCGTTGATTCTGGCTCGGAGCAGGGCGGCTTCCACAAACCCTGGATACCGCCGAAGCGCTTCGTTGCAGTCTTGAATAGCGAGATCGTATTTGCCTTGCCCGGCAAAAATTTCCGCTCGGACGTAAAGTGCCGGCCAGAACGTAGGATCGGTGTGGAGAGCGGCATCCAAGTCACGCTTCGCACCCGCAGTATCGCCCCGTTTCAGCTTATCTTCTGCACTGGTTAATAGGTTCGTGACCGCCCGTCGGCCTTTGCCGTAGCCAAATATGATCGGTACGCTTGCGTCAACAGCCGTGGCACACGTAATAATTGCAATCAGAAGGGGTATTGTTCTTGTCGGTTTCATTCGGTTTGAAGACGCGGGTTTTATTCGAAAGACAAGCGTGTGGCAACCAAAAGATTCTGAGGAACTGCCCAATCTCTTTTGAGGTATGAGCGTGGTAGGCAATCCATCTAGGTCCCGGTTGTCCGCTGAAATGCAAGACATATCGGTCATGACGTTACGCAAAGTCACCTGGCGAGTGATTCCATTTCTATTCGTTCTTTACGTTATCGCCTGGCTGGACCGTGTGAATGTGGGTTTCGCGGGGTTGCAAATGAACGCCGATCTTAGGTTTAGCTCGACGGTGTTTGGTCTTGGCTCGGGTATTTTCTTTCTCGGTTATTGTCTCTTTGAAATTCCAAGCAACATCATCCTGGAACGAGTTGGGGCCCGGCTTTGGATCTCGCGAATCATGGTGTCGTGGGGACTTATCTCAGCCGCCATGATGTTTGTGCGGACTCCCGCAACTTTCTACCTGTTACGTTTCCTGCTTGGGGTGGCCGAAGCCGGGTTCTTTCCCGGAGTGATTTACTATTTAAGCCTGTGGTATCCCGTGGACCATCGTGCGCGAGCGATCGCAGCTTTCATGACTGCGGTACCTGTGACCGGCTTGATAGGGGCACCTTTATCCGGAGCGTTGCTGGAGTTAGATGGTCTTCATGGCTTAGCAGGCTGGCAATGGTTGTTCTTGCTGGAGGGATTACCTGCAGTCGTGCTGGGCACCAGCGTCCTCTTCTATTTGAAGGATCGCCCCGAGACAGCGCAATGGCTAAGCCCAGAAGAACGTAACTGGCTGATAGAAACACTTGCTCAGGAACGAAAAGCTGGCGTGCTAAAACCGGACATTCGAATCGCACTAACTGATACTAACATCTGGAAGCTGGGGTTCATTTTCCTCCTGGTAGCGGCCGGATTTTACGGATATTCATTTTGGGCACCGCTAATTATTAAGTCGCTGACAGCGCTTAGTAATTTCAAGGTCGGTTTGGTTCTCGGCGCCATCAGTGCAGTGACAATCGTGGGCATGCTGTTAAACAGCTACCATTCCGATCGAACTGGTGAGCGAGGTGTGCATACAGCTGTCCCGCTATTGCTAATGGGCGTGGGTCTTATAGGAAGCGCCTTGTTGCATCAACCTGTCCTGGCGATTGTCGCATTAGCTCTTATTCCGCTCGGGCACTGCGCAAGCTATGGACCATTTTGGTCGACGCCGACCCAGTTCTTTACCGGCCGCGCGGCGGCCGCAGGGATAGCTCTCGTAACGATGATTGCAAACATCGGCAGCTTCGCGGGACCAACGCTGATCGGTGTCATGAAAGCCAAAACTGGCACCCACACTGCTGCGTTCGCGCTGCTCGGTGTACTCGCGATTATCGCTGCCCTGCTGGCATTGCAACTACGCCCTACTCCAGCGAAAAGCAGTGAATGATTCGGTTAACGCGAACGCAATCGAGACTCGGTTACAAACGTGTGGTTAGTGTAGAGACGCCACACTCTGCGCATATTCGGTCATCCGTTTTGAAGAGCAGAGGCGAATTCTTTTTATGCGAATTCAATTCGCTCTGTTCGCTGTTTTCATTCACGCAGGCATAACATCGGCGGTAGACTTGCAAGAAGTTGCCAGTTTTCCAGACAAACAGCTAACTGGCGTTGGCGTTTCGTCAAAATCCGGCCGCATCTTTGTGAATTTTCCTTACTGGTCCGACGACCACTCAATCTCGGTAGCAGAAATTGTGAACGGCCAACCCAGACCGTTCCCTGATGACGACTGGAACCAGTCGGGAGACGCAGGCTCGCATTTTGTTTGTGTGCAAAGTGTGGTGGTCGACGATCACGACAGTTTGTGGGTTCTCGATCCAGCAGCACCGAAAATGCAGGAGATCGTAAAAGGCGGACCGAAACTGGTGAAGATTGACCTCGCTACGAACCGCGTTGTCCAAACAATTCCCTTCGGTGAAGATGTGGCGCCAAAAAAAAGCTATCTTAATGATGTTCGTATCGACACGCGCACAAACACCGCGTTCATCACGGAATCGGGACAAGGTGCGATCATTGTTGTCGACCTAAAAAACGGCAAAGCGCGACGACTTCTGGATGGGCATGCGTCCACACAACCCGAGAAGGACGTCAAGCTCATCGTGGACGGCAAAGCATTGATCGACCAGCACAAGAAAACGCCGCCTCAGATTGCCTCTGATGGCATCGCGCTAGATGCGAAGAACGGCTATCTTTATTACCACGCGCTCACTGGTCACACGCTTTACCGCATCAAAACTGACTTTCTCAGAGACGAAAGCCTTGGGAAACGAGAATTGGAATCGAAAGTAGAAAACGTGGGCCAAACGCCCGCGCCCGATGGAATGCTCGAAGGACCACAGGGGAGCGTTTATCTTACCGACCTTGAAAACAACGCGATTGCCCGTTGGGATCCGACGACTAATCGCGTCGAGCAGGTCATCGGAGACAAACGTTTGCTCTGGCCAGATACATTGAGCTGGGGACCAAACGGGGAGCTTTACGTGACGGCGTCACAAATTGAAAATATGCCCAGATTCAATGACGGCAAATCCACACGAACCGAGCCGTACAAACTTTGGAAGATTGTCGGGATCGACCGAAAATAGCATCAGGCAAATCACTTGGGTTCTCCTCAGTCGATAAGGACTCGCAGCAAATCGTCACGCGCAATGTTGAATTACTAATCAATCGAATGGTTGCCGTCGATTTAAAGGCCGCGTTCATCGCATATTCATCCGCACCGAATCGGCATTGTTTCTTTTCGTTCTAATTTTTTGGGGTCTTCGGATCGTACCGCCAAATGATAGTGGCCATTAGCTAGCTATCGGAGCCGTCATCTTCCGGATCGGCGTGAATGCCAGGAGCTTTCGAACCGCGCTCATGTTCCTGCCCCGCTGGGATGGTGGGTGCTTTTCGTCTGTTTCCACGCCGAATCTCCTCGCTGGGCGTTTCATTTACGCTGCGCTGTCGTGGAAGACTGTCAGGATAATTGCGACAAAGGAATTCAATGAGTCCTTCGCGCACTTCACAACGAAGATCAAAGAGCTTACCAGCGTCGGTGCTGCTGACCAGGGCGCGTACTTCGATTGTGCTTTGCTTTGTATCAGTCACCTGCAATCCGCACACCTTCTTGTCCCACTTCCGATTGTTCTCAACAAGGCGCTTTAGTGCCTTCCGCAATTCGCCAATTGGAACCTGATAATCGAGGTAAAGGACAACCGCCCCAAGCAACTCAGTAGAAACACGACTCCAATTCTGAAACGGTTTTTCGACAAAGTAAGTGATCGGCAAAATCATCCGGCGCAGGTCCCAAGTTCTTACAGTTACGTAGGTGAGTGTGATTTCCTCGATCTGGCCGAATTCACCCTCGACGACCACGATATCATCGATGAGAAGCGGCTGTGTCAGAGCGATTTGAATTCCGGCAAGGATGTTGCCAAGAGTCCGCTGCGCGGCGAACCCAATCACAATGCCTGCAATTCCGGCTGAAGCGAGAATGCTGGTACCGAACTGCCGAACCGGATCGAAAAGCATGAGCACTGAACCGGTTGCGATGATCACAACCGCCGTGACGATGATTTTGCGAATCACCGACACCTGTGTGTAAACCCGGCGCGCCGAAAAATTGTCCGGCAGATCCAATCGCTGCCGGCTCAGCAGTGCAGACTGCATCGCGTTGATGCCGTGAACGACCAGAAATGAGAGCGTGACGATGAACAGAATGCCGACACCCTTCTGTGTTACCCACGCCCAGTTCTCGGGGAGCTTGAGCAGCGGTAACAGCAGAATGATTCCGAGAAGCGGTATCGAAAGTCGGAGTGTATGTCCGAAGATGGGAACAACGATTTTACCTGGTAAGTTGCGCGTCCGTTCCGCCCAAAGACGCATTCGCTTTTCAACAGCGCGAATAGCGCGGAAAACGAGCCACAGCAGCGCGATAATCCATCCGGCGTAGAAAACCGCTGTGACCGCGCGTCCCCAAAAAATTCGCGTGGGTCGGGAACTGATGCCGGCAATGATCGGTAACAGCACGAAAGCTCCGCCGCACACCCAGAGGAAAAGCGCGACTGGTTTGCGAATTGCGGCTGCGCTCAATGCTAACCAGGACTGGTATCGGGTCGATTGAATCTCGCCGGCTCGCCGCCTGACCATCCAAACGAACCAACCGGAAAAAAGTGACAACAACGCGAGCGCGGCAGCGCAACTGAGCAAACGGATCCAGGTGACTTGATCAAAGACGGCGCGTTGAAGAAAAACGTTTCCCGATTGTTTCGCAATTTCGTCGAGCCAGCGGCCATAAGCCGCTCCAGTTCGATAAATCTTCGACCGCTCGGTGGCAGCTCGTTGCGCGGACAATTGCGCAACCGACTGGGTGATTGTCGTGGAAGGAGTCGCGGACGCACTCGGCGCTGGCGTCGGGTCTGCAGCAAGTAAGCTTACAGAGCTGAAAATCAATACCAGGGAAAAGATTCTCACATGGTCGAATCGGTTGGTCTTGTGTCGAGAAATTTAATGGAAAGTCGATGGAGATTCCGGTGGAATATGGTCATCCCGTTCTGACCTGAAACTCAGAGCAAAATCGTGTAAGCGCTCGATCTCGATTGATGCTTTGATCAATAGCACTCCTAATCAGTTCGGTCTTCAACATTAAGATGGCTCCCAGGACCCTCACGATCCGTCGCGCTGCGCGGTTGTGCAGACGCGATCTGGTCCCGTAAAAGCCCCGCCTGCGCGAAACGCACGCACCTCGCCGGGTTGGACGCACCGATTTACACGATCAAACGATCGGTGACCCAAAACGCCACCGCGTAACAAACAAAAATCGAAAATCCACCGCCAACTCCGGCGACCAGAGCAGCGGCCCACGACCCGCGTCGCAGCGTCCGTGCAAGCAACGCGAATGCGATCGCGATCCCGAACTCGCCAAGGATGATGTACCAAGGTGTGAGCGAAATCATCCGGCAACCGCTGTAATGCCACCAATGAATTCTACGCGCCATTTCTTCATAGAAAAGAATATTAACTGCGCCGAGCAGCCCGATCATAAGCAAGCCGATGTTGCCAAACCTTTCCTGCAGTCGCAGTCCGATATATCCAAATTGGACGGCTACAACCTGCCAGGCCAGCGGCATCCAGAGAGGCGACCGCCAAATCATTGGGCCGCCGCCAATCGAGTAGTCCAGCGTCCGCGTATAATCGACCAACCACGCATCGGCGGGAAGCTCGCAAAGTCCGGCTACGATTCCAAAGAGAATGAATCGGCCGAGCAACCCGTCGCGCCTAACAAGTGTAAATCCAACCAGAAGGAGATTATCGACAATGTTGAGTGCTGCGCCCGTGCGCCAGTCCGACCATGGCGCGAAGGTCAATAGCGAAACCACGGCTACGTTGACGACAACCGTCGCGACCACGACGCAAAGACGTCCACGTTCCAGCGAAACATCGTGTTCAATCATAGCGGAATCGTCCGGAGACGCTGATCGCAGCAACAATGATCGTCCGCTGCAAGACGATTCTCCTGCTTGACGAAGGCTGCCACGCGTTGACTGGATAAAAGTGGCCTCTGGTAACGCCATTACCAAAAAATCGCCTTCCAGCTTGAGCACTTTCCGTCAGCTAAAGTTCCTGGTTTGGTTTCAGGAGCGAATACAACCGACCGACCTTCAGGCCACGCTGATTTGGGCTGGTATTATCGGATTTTGCGGCGGTGTTTGTTCAATCGTATTTCGCATAGCAACGAGCCTGGTTCACAAAATCCTCACAGGCAGCTCAGAACCAGGTTTGGTTGAGAGCTTTTCGCAGCTTCCTCCCCTGCTGCGTCTTGCCGTTCCGGCACTCGGCGGTCTGATTGCTGGCGCGATCATTCAGTTCGGCACACGATTGCGCGGGCAGGTGACGACCACCGACTACATGGAAGCGGTGGTGCTTGGCGACGGGAAAATTGCTTCCCGACGCACACTGCTAAAATGTCTCTCTTCGCTCTTCACCATTGCTTCGGGTGGATCCATTGGCCGCGAAGGTCCCCTCGTGCAACTGTCAGCGCTGGTCGCGTCTGTCGCCGGTCGCCTGCGAAAATGGACCACGCCACGGCTCCGATTGCTTGTCGGTTGTGGCGCAGCCGCCGGAATAGCATCAGCCTACAATGCCCCAATCGCCGGCGCGGTATTTGTCGCTGAGATTGTACTCGGTTCCCTGGCCATGGAAATATTTGGCCCTCTGGTTTTTTCGTCAGTCATCGCAACATTGACTGTGCGCGGATTTCTTGGACCAGATCCGCTATACAAAATCCCGGCATTCCAACTCAATCACACTTGGGAGATTGGGCCTTATCTTTTGCTCGGGCTCGGTGCCGGCCTTCTCGCGCCGTGGTTCATTCGGTTGCTGAACGTAACTGAACAATTAGCGGGCCGCGTGGCGTTGCCTGTTTACGTAAAAATGTGTATCGGCGGCTTTATCGTAGGCGCGCTAGCGATATTTCACCCTGAAGTCTGCGGCAATGGCTACAGCACGGTAAGCGGCATTCTGCGCAGCGAATGGCTCTGGCAAACACTCGCGGTCATTCTCGTTTTCAAAGTGCTCGCCACCACCGCGACTTTTGGTTCCGGCGCCGTGGGTGGAGTGTTCACTCCGACGCTTTTTATCGGTGCGAGCCTCGGGTTTCTATTCGGCACAGGCACAAACCATCTGCTCGGCCATTTTTCAGTTAATCCCAGCGCGTTTGCGCTAGTTGGTATGGGTGCATTTCTCGCAGCCGCCACGCACGCTCCCATCATGGCCATAGTAATGATCTTCGAGATTACGCTGGATTATCAGATCATTCTCCCACTCATGTTGGCGTGCGTAATCGCCTATTACACGTCGGTGAGCATCGAAAAAGAATCCATTTATGCTGAAGCACTCAAGCGAAAAGGCGCCGGCGATTACCGCAGGCAACTCGCGGAGCTTCACGTTCGAGACATAATGAAGCCGAAACCGTTGACAATTTCACCAAAGGCCCGGTTCTCGGAAATCGCAGAGAAATTCGTCCAAACGCGATTCAATTACCTGTATGTGGCGGATCACGGTCGTTTTGTTGGCGCCGTGTCGCTGCACGACGTCAAAAATTACCTAAACACACCCGAGCTGGCAAAAGTTGTGATTGCCGGTGACATCTTACATGATTCCATCCCGGTGGTCCGACCAACTGCGTCCCTGACGGTCGCCCTGGAGCGGTTCAGACACCACGATGGTGAGCGGTTACCGGTGGTAAATGACACGGCAACGAAACGGTTGATCGGTACCATCGCGAAAACCGACGTGATCCTCGCACTAGCTGGAAGCACAACTCGATCGGCCACCGCGGTCAGTTCATAAAACTTTTGGTGGACCGCTAGTTTTCGGCCGCGAGCCAGAATCATGGTCGGGACGCCTTGACCAACGCAGCTTAAGCCTGCTAAGCCGATGCGGTGAAACGCCTCCTTTGGATCGATATCTCAAAGGGTCTGGCGATTCTGTTCGTTGCCTACTTTCATTTCTTCACCACTTATTTCCAACACGGCGTTCTTCCAGCATCCGACTGGAGCAGCCTTGCCGCGGGTGCGCTAAGCATTCTTAGAATTGTGTGGGTTAAAGTCTCGGGACTGGGGTTTCACGCGGTTGGTGTTTTCATTATCCTGAGCGGTTGGACTCTGATGCAATCAACTCTGCGTCGTGCCGAATCCGGGACACTCAAATGGGGTGAGTGGTACCGGGCCCGCTTTCTCCGTCTTTATCCAATGTACTGGGTAGCGCATTTGGTATATCTGCTTTCGCCGTTCGTGGCGCGCCTGGAGCCGGTGGACGACCGCATCATCCTGAGCCTGCTCGGTCTCCGCTTCATCGATATTCAGGTGAATTTCATGTACCTCAACGCCGCATGGTGGTACTTCTCCATGCTGATCCAGTTCTATCTGATCTTTCCCCTTCTTTTCCTGGCGGCGCGCCGCATGGGTCCATGGTGGTTTTTGTTCATTGCATGCGCCATCGGATTTTTCGCGCGTTACATGTTGCTAGTGGTCTGGCAGCAAAATGGACTGTGGATATTAGGCGGCTTCGCGATCTGTCGCCTGCCTGAGTTCGCGCTTGGAATGTCGCTTGCAATCTGGCACACGCGATCGACCGAACGCGCGGAATGTTTTTTGCTTCGCGGCGGCGGACTCGTGCTTGGCCTGGTCCTTTATCCGGCAGCGCTAAAACTTTACCATGGCCTGTACGAGTACATCTTCGTCGATTTTGCCACGGGCACATGTTGCATGCTCGAAATCGTAGGTATTG
>JBKPMH010000256.1:0-10519 GCA_046732035.1 Verrucomicrobiota bacterium | reverse complement strand
TGCGATACTCGAGTTCGGGCATTGTCATGCCACCGGCATCTCGAATTGGCTCATCAATTTGAACATCTGGTAGCGCCTTTCAATTTCTTCCACGGAAAGTGTGCGCAAACGCTCAAGACTGAATGCTTCAACGCAGAAACTCGCCAATACGCTGCCGTGAATCATCGCGCGGCGCAGATCGTTAAAGTGCACCTTTTTCACTGTGCCAGCGAGATACCCGGCCATGCCACCTGCAAAAGTGTCCCCTGCCCCGGTCGGATCGTGAATGTCTTCAAGTGGATAAGCGCCGCAGCTGAAAAACTGGTCGCCTTCACCAAAAAGCAGCGCGCCGTGCTCACCTTTTTTTATCGCAACGTAGTCTGGCCCCATTTTTCGAATTATGCGGCCTGCCTTGATCAGGCTCGTTTCCTTGGTGATTTCGCGCGCTTCGCTGTCATTCAAGATAAGAAGATTCACACGTCGAAGCAGGGCATCGAGGTCTCCTCTGGCCGTCTGGATCCAGAGATCCATGGTATCAGCTACGACAAAACGCGGGCCTTTCATCTGGTCGAGTACGTGCGCTTGCAATGATGGAGCAATGTTCGCGAGCAAAACAAAATCGGTCTCCCGATATGCTTCCGGCAACACTGGTTTGAAATCTTCGAATACGTTCAACGCAATTGAACGCGTCTCCCGGGTATTCAAATCCCACGAATACTCACCGGACCAGCGGAACGTTTTTCCGTTCGCTCGTTGCACGCCTTCGCTGTCGATCTTGCGTGATTTCCAAAACTTAAATTCAGATTCTGGAAAGTCGTTGCCCACAATTCCAACCAGTCGGACTGGTGAAAAGAAACTTGCGCCCAGCGCGGCGTAGGAAGCCGACCCGCCTAACAACTCGGAATGTTCCTCTACCGGGGTCTTGACTGTATCAATTGCAATGGAGCCGACGACAAGGACGGACATGGTCAGGAAAATAGTTAAAGCGTTATCAAGTTGAAAGCAGTGGTCACTAGTTTTGGTCTTGCTAGGCAAGCATATCGGTGGCACAGCGCGCGTAATCAACAATGCTGTGTGCCTGGAGCAGAGCCGAAACCATGACAACGCGCTTCGCCCCGGCATCGATTACCTGCTGAAGATTATCGATGTTGATTCCGCCAATGCAGAAGATCGGCACTGTGACATCGAGACAGACTTGCCTGATAGCGCCTAATCCGATGGGTTTGTAGTCTGGTTTGGTCGGTGTAGCGAAGATCGGACCAAATCCGATGTAGTCAGCGCCTTCACCCTGGGCTGCATGTGCCTGTTCCAGACTGTGCGTCGATTTACCAACAATCAAATGTCGTCCGGCCTTTTGGCGTGCAACTGCAACCGAATCGTCGTCCTGCCCAACGTGCACCCCTTCTACAGGAACTCGCGCCGCCAACTGTGCATGATCATTCACGATCAGAGGAGTATCAGATTGGACCGTGATCTCGTGAATTTCGGATGCAAGATTCATCAGCTCTTCGATTGATTTATCTTTGCCGCGAAGCTGAATGATATCGACGCCACCACTGACCATTTGTTCGGCGATACGATTGCAATCCTGCGGTCGCGGGATGTAACCGAGATCAATAATGCCGTAAAGGCGGCATTCGCGTAGCTCTCTCATTATCGTGGCGCAACTTTGTACGTTGCGTTTCCGATAAACTGCAAGGTAAAAAGCCGACGTCTTACCGCTGGATGCGCATCCTATTCTGACGCGACCGAATTCCAGCCAGGATGTCGACCCGAATGATCCCCTATGGAAATCGAATCGCCGCTAAACGGCGGAGCCGGCTTTGCCGGAAAGAGCGGTCGCAAAACCGCAAACGCTTGCGATGCGAACCCAATGGAGAGCACAATGAATACTGCTGCACACTTCATGTCTGCCGCTCTTACCAAGATCACGATGCATGGCAAGTAAATTTTTTCGTGATCGCGGTAATTAAGTGCAGCCCGCGTGGGTCGCGATTACCTGAAAAGTTGTGCCGATCCGACGATCTTGTCAGATATCAGCATTGATGCTGCCACGCAGATTCTAGTTTGCGATCTCCGGTTTCCGATTAATTTTCCACGCCGATGCCACAGTTCGCATACCGTGCCCGCGACGCACAGGGAAGCTTGGTCGAGGGCGTGCTCGATTGCCAAGATCGAGCGGTCGCCATTCGACAAATTGAATTGCAAAAGTGTATTCCGGTCCGGATCGAGCTAGTTGGCCCCGAGGCCAAAACGGCCCGGCGAGACGGCGCCGCAACGCCTACCGCGCCGACGCAAAATCTAAAAATCCCGCACGGTCAGCTGCTCGTTTTCACCGAGCAGCTCGCTCATCTGCTGCAAGCGGGAATGACGCTGGATGAGGGATTATCGGTATTGCAAAAACGCTTGAAGCAGCCACGCGTTCAGCAAATGACGCACTCGCTTCATCAGGCGCTGATCGATGGCCGCAGTTTTTCACAAGCTTTAAGTGAACTTCCACGAATTTTCCCGCCGCTCTACGTGAATCTGGTTGCTGCCGGTGAGGCGAGCGGAGCATTACCCGAGATTCTGCTCCGGTTGGTTAAGCATCTGACGCAGGCCAAGGAGCTGCGGGACCGGGTGCAACAAGCGCTGATTTATCCTGCCTTTCTCGCGCTGGCTGGCGCTGTCCTCATTACCATTTTTATCACATTCATGGTGCCTCAGTTGACGTCATTCATGGCACAAAGCGGTGGCGCACTTCCCTTGCCCACACGGATTCTGTTGCATCTTCATCATGCGATCACGAGTTATTGGTGGGTCGGCGTGCTGGCGGCCATTAGCGCAGTCATCGGATTTCGTGCGCTAGTTCGCAGCGATGAGGGACGCATCGGTTGGGATCGTTTCCGTTTGATGATTCCCGGATACGGACGTGTTATCCGGCATCGTTACTACGCGCAGTTTTCGCGTACCCTGGGAACATTGATCGAAAATGGGATACCTCTGCTACGTGGCCTGGATCTGGTGACTGAAATCGCAGGGAACCGATTCCTCGAACAAAAGCTCGTCGAAGTGCGCAAGGCTGTGATCGATGGCGCGACGCTCTCCGCCGCTCTTCAGGCGCAAAAACTGTTCCCTGATTTGTTTACAGACATGATGTCCGTAGGAGAACAAACAGGGCATTTCGCTGAAACCATGCAGGCCATAGCCGATGTTTACGAACGCGAACTGGATCGAACCGTCGGTTTGATCTCGCAATTAATTCCGCCGGTCATCATCGTGGTGATCGCTGCTTTGGTCGGACTGGTTGTTTTCAGCATTCTGTCGGCCGTATTCGAGATGACGCACAGCCTGCAAGTCAGGCCGCACTGAAACTGAAAGCTTGCAAGTGAAGCTGTGCTCGAATAATCTCGCACGGCCAATGTTGATTCGCGTTATTTTTGCGATACTGCTGGTCACGATTTCTCGCCTGGGCGCGCAGGAAGCGTGCACAGATGCTCTTCCCGCCCCTGTCGAACCCGTAGCCGTGGATCAGCCACTTCCAGAGAGTGCGTGGCTCGATTTACGTCAAAGCACACCTCAAAATTCCAAACCGCAGAACGCTCCCGCATGGATTGAAGGACTCAGCCTCCTACCGGCTGAAAGCACCGAAGGCGCTCCGATGACTAAAAGTGTCTTTCGCATTCGCGTAACGCAACCAAGCCCGGATTATCAGGTGCTTTTTTTTCGTCTGTTCTTTGACGATAAAGCAAATCAGCAGCCTGAATTAATCGCCTGGGACGAGTCTGGCACACACGTCTTGCGATCTGGCACGCTCGGTGCCGGAATGAATCTTCCGAGCTCGGATTCAGTCGTCATTCCAATGACAGGCGCCTCTTCCATCGATATTGAAGTACCTGGAGACGGCAAAACGATTCGAGCGGCGTATCTGGATTGGATGACCAGCAGCGCGGTCGTGCATCCAGTGAACGCAGAGCATCGCGACATGATTCCTGAACCGTTCTCGTCAGTGGCAACACTGCACGTGCCGCCGGAAGACGTTGAGAATTTTGGGACGGTCACGGCAACTCTGTCTCCAGAGACAATCCATATCAACGGCCAAACACAGGAAAGCGCTACATTTCAATTTCCAATCGAAGCACAACCCCTGACCGCTTTGTTGAGCTTTGAAGTCGCCAATCCTCGGGTTGACTCCCCACCGGAAGTTTCTCTTAACGGCCAGAACATTGGCCCGGCTTCCCTCATGCTCCCGGATCTTTCTGATCCCGCGTACAGAGGCGAAGTAGAACCGCTTTTCAAGCAGATGGGTTTTAACTACACCGGCTGGCTAAGAGCCCAGAAAATAATCCCTGCCGCGAGCTTAAAAGTCGGCGCCAATGATTTGGTCATCATCAACGGGGCTGGGACCGGAGCGGCGGCAATTCGCTCCACCCAGGTTCAGTTAAAATACATCTGGGACAAGTCGGATTATCTATTGCGCACCGGGCACTAGAAATTCTTGAAGAGCAAGGTAGTGTAAGCGCGCACCAAACGGGACGCTTACTCCTTTTATCCAATGAGAATCAAAAGAAAACAACACGGCTTCACGCTGCTCGAGATCATGCTCGTAGTGAGCATTATTGTCATTATCCTGGGAGTCGCGATTTCGAAACTGGGCAACACGACTGCCATCGCGAAGAGCATGCGTGTTCAGGCCGACGTTCAGGCGATTAAAACACAACTGCAGCTCTACGAGAGCATGAATGGTTTCTATCCAACAAGCGAGCAAGGCTTGCAGGCGATGGTGACTCAACCGGACAAGGATCCAAGGCCCGCCCGATGGTATCAGTTGTTCAAGGAGCTGCCAAAGGATCCTTGGGGAAATGACTACATTTATCGCTGCCCAGGCCTCAAAAACCCGAGCGGCTACGATCTGTACTCGGCGGGACCGGATCGGACGGCTGATACCGCAGATGACGATTGGGGCGGCGGTTAACCAACGCCCTACGCTTCAATAGTTCCTGGCGCCCGGCCCGGTGCCAGACTTCGAACCGCCTCTTGGGTTACGCTGAATTAAACCTCGCGAATGCGGCGTTCGCAGTTCTCGCGTAGGAGGAACCAGATTTTTTATCTCGGGAGGCAAGTTGGCAGGTAATTTTGGTGTCGGCACCTGCGGGACGTTAGGCGCGGCTGGCGCCAGTGCTCTCGCAGCTAAGGCCGCGTTGGGCGCTGCTTGCTGTAGCAGCGCCTGGTTAAATGTGATTGTCGCAAAATTGCCGTCCTTGCTAATTGTCACCTTGGTAGCGCCCACGCGCTCCGACCATTCAATATTGGCAATGCTGTAACCATCCACAGGGGCTTTGGTCGTAAGGTATTTCTTGAAGTTATGATCGGAAGTCGACGCCAGCGTTACCAAATCACCGTCGGTGGAATGAGCCGCATTGGCCACGTAAAGATCTTTCGCAAAATCAGGAGTGGCAGCGGGCGCCGCCACTGCAGTTGCAATCGCAAAAGGCGAATTGTCCACCATTTTCGAGTAACGATCGTAGGTAAACTCTGGTGGCAGAACATCCTCGGCTTGTACGCAAACCACTCCGAACAGTGCGGCGGCCGCTATTAGCGGAAGTGAGTATTTCATGGTGGACTGGAGTATTTTACTTCGTTCGTTGCGCTGGAGCAAACCAGCGGGCGATTTTAAATTTTCCGCGCATCATCGTGGGATCGTTGCTGTCAATCGCAAGACTCACATTTTCGAGCACGATGAAAGCATCCGGCCGCTGCACATCGTAAAGAAAATGAACGAGCGGTGGCCAGGGACTCTTTGTTTCAATCGAAGCAAAGACGGTCTGGTGATACGGGGTTGTTTCACCGGAACCAATCGCTGGATTCTCGACCAAAATATTGTATTTGCCGGCTATTTCCTTTAATTGATCGAGTAATGCCGAAGCTTCTGCTGGATCTTTGAGTGTCGGCTGATGTTGACGGATCCATTCATCGCGTTTCGTCCAGAGGTCGCGTTCTTTCACGTAAACAGCTTGTTCCGCCAACGTCGCCCTGCGCGTCGCGAGTTGCTTTTGTGCAGCGGCGAGCGCGCCGAAGATCCAGTCCAAAACAAAAAGATTAAGCAGCACAAACACCGTGCCGGCCGCCACCCATGCGAGCACACGCTCGCGTGGGTTCATTCGCTGGTACCATGCCGGCATCATCGTGCTTTTCCCTCCAATCGAAACTGCGCGTGATCGTTTGGCAAAATGCGAGGCGCGGCCATCTCAAATTGGAAGACGCGCAAATCCGGATTTTTCTTTACCTTTTCGATGAACTGATAAGCCAGAGCAGTTGTATTGGCCTCGCCATCAACGGAAATCTGCCGGCCCGACTGGTTGTATGCCGTAATCCGGACCTCGGGCGACGGCAGACTTTCAAACAGATGCAGTAGAATTTCGACCGGGTAATAATGCGCATCGAGTGCCGGAGCCAGGGCCTTCCAGTTTGCTTCCGTGGTGCGAACAAATTGTGTTTCCGGAGCATCGTGTGAAATGCGGTGGTCAAGGCGTCCTATTTGAAACTTAAGCAACCCGAGATATGCAAACATGAGGGCAACAAGCACAAGGTAAGCCCCCCCTATCCATATCAGTCGCTTGCGCCACCCTGCCTGTCTGATCAATTGTGAGCGACGGCGTCGCCAGCTTTCTGGAAGCAGGTTCAGTTTTACCAAGGCCGGCGGTAACTCGACCCCAACGATCTCAGTCGGGCCGGCGACGATCCCCTCTACCGATTCCCGCATTTGGTAGCAGCTTTCATCCAGTAAAACATTTGGAAAGGAAGCGTTGATTCCTTGCAGCTCGGCACTCATTCGCAATTGAGGCAACTCGAGTTGCAATTGTTCTCCGTCGCCATTTTCAAATACGCGCGCAAGGCTCAGCTTGCCGTTTTCCGTCATCGCGTAAACCAGCGTCTCACCTTCAGGATAAATAAGGAGAGCATTTCCTTTGGGAGCGTATGTGCTTGCACGTTGCGCTGCATAAACGGTCACCTGGCGCGGAATAAGACCACGGTCGAGTAATGGTGCCGCAATTTCGGTAAGCTGTTCGTTCCTGATCGCCACAGCCGATACCACGCTTTCGTTTTCGTCTTGCTGGATCACTTCGAAATCGGTGGTCACCTCCTCGGCAGAAAACGGCAACACCTTTTCGATTTGAATACGGATCATTTCCGGAAACTCCGCGGGATCGACGCTCGGCAGGCGAAATCGCTGGGCGAGCACGGCGGCAACTGGCAGACCGAGTACAAAATCATCGGTCGCAGACAGCAGTGGCACAGCTTCCCCCAGCGTCTGTAACTTGCGCACGTTCCAGGAGCCGTTCTGGCCGGCATTGCCCAGACTCGGGCCACGGGGCGTTGTCCCCGCAGATGAGCGCAGAAAATTCCATCCATGAGCGGTGGGAATTATAAAAATGGATGGCATCCCCGTCTCGATATCAAAGCTCCTTCCAACTGATAACCTGAGGACGCCCGCCTGTGGGACCTCCTTTTGATACGATCATCTGAACCGTGCGCGTAACGTCGCCTGACTTTCCTACGCTGGTAACGCGAAAGACCAATGTGTTTTTCAATCCGAGATTTAAACCGGTAAGCTGCTGAGACTGCTGGGCGGGGAAGCCCAGCGTACGGAGGGCGGTGGGCATGTCAAACTGACCGTCATCCGATGTTCCGTCGATTCCATCCCCTCCCCGCCGCAATTGTAGAAATTGATCCACCCGGTCATCACCACCGATGCCTAACGATTGGACCAACGCGCGCAACACGTCCCTCGATGCCCAGGCAAGATCGAGCACTCCGCCGCAATTGTTGACGGTGAAATCTTCGTCCCACCCGGGTTTGGAAGTAAATTCAGCCCAGCCGCACACCTTCTTCAGGTCTTCTATTGAAGTTAGTGCCGCATGCGGCGGTTTATAGTCCTCGTTTTCCGGGCAGGCGTTCAGACGGTGAAGCCCGGGCGGTGACATCCAGTCGAGTAAAGAATCGACCATGTTATCGACGTCATTTAACTCTACCCCTTTAAGGCCTAGATATTGCCGCAAAATCTCAATAAGCGGTCTGTTCTCTGCCCCGCCAGGCGCGAGCAAGTTCAGATTCAATCGACCACACTCACCAACTATTTGAACGTCGTAGCCTTGCTGATTGGCAATTTGTCTGTGCAGGTTCGCCGAATCGGGCTTTATCAGAGGATGCAAAGCAAGATCGGCCCCTGATGATGCCATGGCTTCGGCGTCCAAAACACGACTTGCGTTGCCGGATATGGTAAGGCGCGAATTGATGTCCAGTGCCCACGAAATAATCATCGCGCTAAGCAAGAACAACGCCCAAAGCGCCAGCATCAGAGCTGCGCCACCGCGCAATTTCGAATTTGGAGCCTTCGTTCTCAATACGGCGTCCTCTTCAACGGAATAATTGCCTCCCAAGGAACTGATGAATCAGTACGCCCCACAGTCACTTTCACCAGCCAGGGCGTTTGCGTCGCGTTGGACCAACGATCGATCCATGTGTTCAAATTCGGATTGAAATAGCTAATCTGGAGGCTGCTCACGTTCTTAATCAACGGCACCCACGTTTCGTGTTCGTGTTGTTCTGCGGTATCCTCCTTCGGTTTTCGCATTAGCCCGAGATCGAGCCGGGCGCTCTTTTCGTTTTCGGGTTGCAATCGCATGACAACCTTATATTCCCCCGGCGCGTAGCGGGTAAGCAGTCCGGGTCCGGCACTGCAAAACCATCCTACCACATCGCGTTCGCGATCGTTTACCTTTAAGGGCTCTCCAGTCAGCCTCCCGCGCTGCGGGCTCAAGCTTTGCCATTCCGCTGTTAAAAGATCGCGCAACCCGTCATACTCCGAATCCCTGGCGGCGGTATCCGATGACAGGCGCAGCGCAGTCATGTTGGCTTGTACAAAACGAAAAATAGCCAGCGACATTATCCCGAGAATTCCCACTGCCAGCATGATTTCGAGCAATGTGAATCCAGAGATTCGAAGAGATCGCCTCTTATCCTGGACGATAAACATAAAACTGAACCTGTTTTGATTGAGGAACACCGCCCTGCTTCCAGTAAGCGGTTAATGTGACAAGATAGATGCCGTCGAGGACGGTATTGTCGGGTTCCGTCAGTTCCGCCGCGGTGCTTTTTTGAACAACTTTTATACCTCCATAATTGGTATCGATTTTGGTTTCCGTGGAATCCTCAGGCACACTTTTTGTCGCTTGAATTTCCGCCATGCGGTTCGACATGATCTGCCGTACTACGCCCTCTTCAGCGTTAATCGTGCTTGCGTTGAGGCAATTTTCGACTGCATGTCCAAGCGCAATCACACCGAGTGCGAAAATCGTGATACCAAGGAGAACCTCGTAAAGGGCAAACCCATGGAACGGCGGTGGCGAAAGCTTCTGCAGTCGAAGCGGTGAGACCCCGGATCGAGCTGCCTTCCTGCGCTTTGACGGTTTCTCAAGTAAGCGCGTCAACGAAACGTCATCGAACAGCATAACTCGTAATCTCTGGCCGTCCCGTCAGGGCGGAGTAATTAGCCGTCCATGAACCAGCGGGACCTTGAAAACGAACGATGGCTGGCTCGCACGTACCAGACGGCCAAAAAATCCATTCAGCTGGATATTTTTCCGCCAACGCACCCGGAAGCGACAGTTTCAGCGTACTTCCTTTGGTGGGATGAAACTCCGCCTTTGCCTTGGCTTCCTCATTTTCGCCGTACGCTTCCGGCCGAACCATAACATTATTTTTACTCCACACGATCAAGTAAGGGCGCCGTTCGGTAACGCTTAGTGTTTGGGCCTGACGTACAAGATCATTAAAGTCGTCCAGCGATTGTTTTAGACGCCTGTTTGCGATCACGCCGGTAAAACTAGGCACTGCCAAGACCAGTATTAGAAGCAGGATGAAGATGGCCAGAGCCAGCTCAATCAACGTAAAACCCCGGGCTCGTTGCACCGCCGGAAATTACTCGTTTCACCGCAAATCACAAGAATGCCTGGGCCCCGGCTCTTCGGTGTTTAACACTAATGCGTCAAGCGCTATGGCAGCGAAAGAAATCTGGCTGCTCAGCGATTGTGACCGGAAGGAAATCCGGCTCGATCAAGAGAATGGCCCCTGCGGGCCGAAGACTTGCTACAAGGTTCGCGATTGCCCTTTCGGCGTCAGCAACGTGGTGAAGAACTGCGCGAGCCGTTACGAGATCGAAGCTGCAGGCTCGATTGGGCCAGCGAGAATATTACCCTTGAGCAACTTCAAATTCGGTACGCGCATCTCAACCAGCGAAAGATCGATGTCGACGGCTACAGCTTGTCCATTTGGAGCAACCTGCTGTGCCCAGCCATGGTGAAATTGAGCCGGTGCCGCAGCCAACCTCGAGCGTCCTCGCGCCTGGCTTGATGACATCGAAACGGTTCAATGCATCGGCGATGCATCGGATCAAGTAATTCCGATATCAAGGCGAGCCGGTCCCCCCTTTCAAATGTGACCCAGAACATATTTCGCCATCGGCTGTGAGCGTAGGTCACCGAAGTATTCACGGCAAACA
>JBKPMH010000255.1:0-17389 GCA_046732035.1 Verrucomicrobiota bacterium | reverse complement strand
GAAGTCCAGCGCGGTTCGATTCCAGGTGCGCCAAACGCAGTTGAATTGTCGGCTCGATTCATCCGGTTAACGATTAAGCTTTGTGATTGCGACGCGGTTTGCGCGCTCGTCTTCCTTCCTCGCGTTTTTCCAGCTTCTGCTCGATCCGAGGGTCGGGAATTAACCAGAGCAGAGCGACCAGCACATACAATGCTCCCGAGATCCATGGATTCACAAGTGCGAGTGGGATGGCAACAAAGTAAATGACAGGAGAGAGCTTCCCTTTCCAATCCCTGCCAACAGCCTGCCCCACAAGCGAGTCGCGACCCTCCTTATTAATGATGGCATGCTGCAAAATTTCATAAGCGATAGCAGCCATCAGTAACACAAAACCGTACACGGCACTCGGTATCGGAGCCAAACCGTTCTCGCCCATCCAGCCAGTGGTAAAGGGGAAGAGCGATAGCCAAAACAGCAGGTGAAGGTTTGCCCAAAGAATGCCGCCACTGACCTGCTCGGTAGCCTGAAACAGATGATGATGATTGTTCCAGTAAATCCCAATGTAGATAAAGCTTAATACGTAACTCAGTAACACGGGCAGAAGAGGCTTCAGCGCAGCAATCTCGACTGCGTGCGGTACTTTCAATTCCAGTACCATAATGGTGATGATGATCGCAAGAACGCCATCGCTGAACGCTTCTAGTCGACTCGTTTTCATCCTGCTTCGCGCTGATGCGCTTCGCAGGATTGGGCGTGATTCGTTGCGCGAAGCAGGATGCCCTCCGAAGCTTCAGCGAAGGAGAGCGAGTGTACTACGTGTATCTTCTTGAGAGTCTTTCTGCGAAAGGAGAGCGCTATGTGGGAATGACCAGACATGTCAAACAGCGCCTCCAGGAACACAATCAAGGAAAATCTTCTCATACCGCGAAGTTCAGCCCATGGAAGCTAATCACATACGTTCACTGATGCAGGCAAGGCAGAGGCTTTTGGGCGTTATCTGGTTCAGGTCATGCATTCGCTAGAAAACGGCTATGGTAATTGCTACTCAAAGTTTCGCGTGTTTATTCAAGTCGCTTAAGCCATTCGCCTGCTGATTCAACCTCGCTGTTTGTCAGGCCGTGCCCTGCAGGAAAAAAACGGATTGTCACCTCGGCGTTCGCCCGGCGAAGAACTTGGACAAGTTGTTGGACCTCGGATGTGGGAACGATGGGGTCCTGATCACCTGCGCCGATCCAAACGTGCACCGACGACAGCTCAGGTGTGTTCTCGGGAATCAGTGGCACCATGGCGCGAAACAGAATGGCCGCGCGCATAATTTCCGGCCGAAGTAATAGCATGCTTGCAGCGATATTGGCGCCGTTAGAATAACCAACACCAACAATCTGGTCGGCGTCGAGTTTGTAATGATGCACCGCCGCATCAACAAAATCCGCTAGTTCGTTCGTGCGCATCTTCAAATCTTCTAAATCGAATACACCCTCAGCCAGTCGGCGAAAAAATCGGGGGTTTCCATTTTCGAGGACTTTTCCACGCGGACTGAGCAGTGAGGCGTTCGGATCGAGCTGGCGCCCTAGCGGAAGAAGATCCCGTTCATTGCCTCCTGTTCCATGTAACAGGAGCAGCGTTTGGGTCGAATCACCGGGAACGAATTCATGAAGGAAATTTGGCGTCATGATTTCTGCGGTACCTTGATTGCCGGAAGAATTTCTTCGATTTGCGGCCGGGCAGATTCCAGCCATGGCGGCAGACGCAGAATCGTCCCGAGTTCTTCGATTGTTTCGTCCAATATAAAACCGGGCGGCTCGGTCGCTATTTCGAATAGTACTCCACCGGGTTCACGAAAATAGATCGAATGAAAATAAATCCGATCAATTACCGGCGTCACGTTGTACCCAAGATCGACGAGCTGCTCCCGCCAATGCAGTTGTTCCTGTTCGTCGCGCGCGCGAAATGCGATGTGATGCACCGACCCGGCCGCGACACGCCCGAAACCGGAATCAGGCACGCAAAGGAGATCGACGATTCGGCCAGGGGCGCTATCGTCGCGCGAGGCGAATCGGAACCGGTTTCCGGATTCTTGAATTAAACGGTAGCCGAATGTCTCCGTGAGCAAACGCGCTGTTTTTTCGTAGCCTTCCAATGCAGCGGAGACGCTGTGGAATCCTTGAAGTGCATGTTCTGCAGGAACTGAGCTCTCCAGCCACGGTTCAGCCGAGGCGAGCGAGTTAGAAGCTATCAGTTCAAGTAAGAGGCCGTCAGGATCGACGAACCGAATTACTTGTTCTCCAAAACGCGATGGCGACTTTTCCGCTGCGACATGCTGCCGTTTCAAACGCTCCAACCAGTAGCTCACCGAGTCCGGTGAAATCGTAAACGCGGTCGCCTCGATCTGCCCGGTCCCACGAATTCCGCGATGTGCACCGGGCCAGGGAAAGAATGTCAGTATCGTTCCAGGCGTTCCACGACGATCGCCGAAATAGAAATGATACGTTCCAGGATCATCGAAATTGACGGTGCGTTTTACGAAACGAAGACCGAGAAGCCCTACATAGAAATCCAGGTTTCGTTGCGGATCACTCGCAATCGCGGTCACATGGTGAAGTCCGGAAATTTTCTTCTCCATAAGCACCACAGCCTACGCAAATGAGTCTAGTCCGCGAAAGTTTTTGCAGAGGGACGCAACGCTTTTCGTGCGGTTGTGGCGATCAGAAGCCATGCAACCATCGCGCTGACGAGTGCGAGTGCCGCTCCAATTGCCATGATCAATCTGAAAGCATGTACGAAGGATTCGCCAATCGCTTGTCGGATCAATTGTTGGGTCGGTTGATCTAAATCGTCAGGAAGCGAGACCCCCGCGAGTTTACTACGTTGAGCTTCCAACGATTGCAAAACCGCACGCGGCGCATTCACCTGCGTTAATCTCAAATCAATCGCTCGATTAAATGAATGAAGCATAACGATTCCAAGAACGGCGATCGCAAGAAGTCCGGCCCCTCGCGCGACAGCATTGTTCACGCCCGATGCGATACCGACGCGATTTGCGGCAATCGAATTCATCACCGTCGTGGTAAGAGGCGCGACGCTAACAGCCATGCCCGTTCCGAGCACAGCAACCGCAGGGAAAAATGTCTGCCAGTATCCTGCGTTTAAACCCGGCAACATAAACAGCGAAAAACCAACAGCTGCAATTAACGGGCCGACAACCAGCGGGATTTTCGAGCCATATTTTTCGACCAGGCCGCCTGCCCAGCGCGAAAGCAAAAAGATGATCAAGATAAACGGAAGGAAAGCCGCCCCGGCGGCAGTCGCTGAGTAATGCTGGACTTGAATAAGATTGAGCGGGAAAAAGAACAGGGTGCCGCTGAGCGCGGCGTAAAGCAAAAACGTTAGCAGGTTTGCTCCGGTGAATGTGCGCGATCGAAATAATTTGAGCGGTAGCATGGGATTCGGAAGCCGCGCCTCGAGAACTAGAAAAGCAATCATTAGCACGGCCGCCATCACGAGCGCTGCGAGAACCGATCGATCGCCAAAACCGAGGCGTGACGATTCGATTAACCCGTAAATCAACGCGCCCAGCGCTAACGTTACCAAAATCGCGCCTAACCAATCGAGTTCCTTGCTCTCCTTGTCCGAACTCTCCGGGACGCGCCACATTGAAACGAGGATTATCAAAACTGCGATTGGAACGTTAATGAAGAATATGGCGCGCCAGGAAAGGTGTTCGATCAGCCAACCGCCAACAACCGGGCCAATGGCGGTTGTAATGGCACTGAAACCCGACCATGTGCCGATGGCGTGGCCACGTTCGTTCTCCGAAAACGAACTGCTAATGATTGCAAGACTGCCTGGAACAAGCAGCGCTGCACCGAGCCCTTGTGCCGCGCGCGCCACGATCAACTGATGAATATTGGGAGCGAGGCCGCACCACGTGGACGCCAGCGCGAAGAGAGCGACACCAATCAGGAAAACCCGGCGTCGTCCGTAGTGATCTCCAAGGGATCCGCCCACCAGCAGAAGCGCCGAAAGCAAAAGCGAGTAGGCCTCCACCACCCATTGTACGTCAATGATGGTGGCGTTGAGGTTTGTTTGCAGAGCCGGCAACGCAACGTTGACAACCGTGCTGTCGATGAAGGCCATGCTGGAAGCGAGGGTGGTGGCCACAAGCACCCAGCGCCCGGCGGTTTTGGAGCATGGCGCGCTTGGCCGCTGGGAGCAAATCACGCTCTCATCACAAGGCTCCTGGATAGTGGAAAGCATGGCGGCAGCGATACAAACCAGTGTGCGTTCCCGTTGTTGGGGCTTCAAGCCTAGGTTTAATTTTTCATTTGCACAGAAGCTGGATCGATTCATTATTTAACCAGATGGTTAACTATTCTTCCAGAACATTGAATCGCACATTCGCCGCTCTGGCCGATCCAACACGGCGGCGTATTCTGGCCCATCTCGCGCGAGGGGATCAACGGGTGACGCATCTGGCCAAACCACACGCAATGTCGCTTCCGGCAATCTCGAAACATTTGCGCGTCCTAGAGAAGGCCGGGCTGCTTCGGCGCCGGCGCTACGGGCGGGTTCATGAGATGCAACTCGATGCCAAACCCCTCCGACAAGCGGCTCAGTGGGTAGACGAATATCGCAAATTTTGGCAGGGGTCGCTCGATCGCTTGGCCCAATATCTCGAAAAGGAGAACCGGCCGTCGGTAAAAAGGAAAACGAAATAAGGAGAAATCGATATGTGTCCGGCATGCATCGCCAACATCACTTTAATGACCGCTGGCGCGGCGTCCGGCGGAGGAGCTGCGGCTTTCGTGTTTAGCAAGTTTTACAGGAACAAACCAACCAAGACAGAGAACAATCAAAATGAAAACCAACGAAAAGAAGATGGATCGCCCCAGAATCGTGTCGCCGAAAGAATGGGAAGCTGCGCGCCAGAAACTGCTCGCGAAGGAGAAAAAGCTGACCCACGCTCGTGACGCATTAGCCGCCGAGCGTCGTCGAATGCCCTGGATGGCCGTGGAGAAAACCTACGAATTCGATGGGCCCAAGGGCAAAGCGAGTTTGCTGGATCTGTTCGAGGGCCGCCGTCAGTTGATCCTTTACCGCGCCTTCTTCGAACCCGGTGTGGTCGGGTGGCCCGAACATGCGTGCGTCGGCTGCTCGATGGTTGCGGACCAGGTCGCTCACCCAGCGCACCTGAACGCCCGCGATACCACGCTCGTGTTCGCGTCTCGCGCGCCACAGACGAATATTGGTCGCCTGAAGGCACGGATGGGCTGGGAATTTATTCCGTGGTACACAATCACGGATGGTTTCGATAAGGACTTTGGCGTTGATGAATGGCACGGCACGAATGCGTTCATACGCGAGGGCGATCATGTCTTCCGGACGTATTTCATTAACAACCGCGGCGACGAGCAAATGGGCGGGACCTGGAACTACCTGGACATCACTGCGCTTGGACGGCAGGAGGAATGGGAAGACTCGCCGGAGAGTTATCCGCAAACTCAACCGTACGAGTGGTGGAACTGGCACGACGAGTACGGCAACGACGAAGCCTCCGCGAAAGTACGTGAGCAGGTGCGCCGAGGCCGCGCGGCTGGGCAAGCGAAGGACACCACGGAGTAATCTGAACGGCAGTCGATCTAAATCTCACGAGTTCGGAACAATAAATAAGAACCTATGGCTGAACCGGAAAAGCTTTCACTGAAAATTAAACGCTTCATTAAGGCGCCGCGAGACCGGGCTTACGCCGCCTGGACTGATCCGTCGCAGCTAAAAAAATGGTTCGGTCCCGAAAATGTTCAGACTCGTGATTTGACCGCTGACGCACGGGTAGGGGGCAAGTTTCGTTGGGACTGCACGGACCCGGCAGGTAAGGACGTGACCATATCCGGCGAATACCGGGAAATAGTACCCGGCAGAAAGATCGTGTTCACCTGGCGATTGGAAGAAGACGACGACTGGAAAAGCCACAACAGCCTCGTCACGGTGGAATTTTTTGATCGTGAGGGAGGCACCGAGATCCATCTGACTCACGAAAACCTTCCGACTGGACCGTCACGCGATGATCACGAACAGGGCTGGAAGAGCGTGCTCGAGAAACTGGAGAAATTTCTCAACGAGTAGCGATTGATAAGAAGCTGGGAGGACAATGAGTACCGAGGAAGTGGCAAAGAAAGTGGTGGAGCTGGTACGAAGGCAAGCGTGGTACGAAGCACTCGATGCGCTTACGACAAGGACGTTGTCAGCGTGGAAGCGACAACTCCAGAAACGCGAGGCAAAGAAGAAGTGCATGGGAAAATCAATTGGTGCGTTAATGCGATGGAAGTACACAGCTTCAATGCAAGTGAGCCGTTCGTGGCGCATGATCAGTTCGCGGTCCAATATGATGCCGACGTAACCGAAAAGAGCTCAAAACAACGACGCCACATGTCCGAAGTCGGCGTTTACACCGTAAAGAACCGCAAGATCGTACGGGAAGAATTTTTGGCTCGTGTTTGATTGAGATTTACGCGCTGCGAGTCCCGGATTGTTTTCGGAGCAGCCGACAGATCCCCTCCGTGTCAGTAATCAGCGCGTCACCTGCAAAGTTCAAGCTTTCGATCGATCGTTTGCCTGCTTCTTCATTGCCGGCTCCGCACGCGTCAGTTACAAGCACAGGAATGTATCCGAGGTCGGCCCCGTGGCGCGCTGTCGGTTCGATTCCGATTTCAGTCGCTACGCCGACAACGATAAAAGCGTTTATGCCGCAATCTCGCAAAGCGAAATCGAGCCATGTGCCTTCGAAGGCCGACATCGTCAATTTGTCGAATATGCCTTCAGCAGGACGCGGCGATAGTTCCGGAACGATCTGAAATCCCGGAGCATCGCGCAAAAACCAGGGATTCACCTGGTCAGGCGAATCCGCGCGTTGCCACAGCATTGCCATGCGGAACTGAAACATGCCCATGAGTTCCTTTGGCAGCGAAAGATGCCGGGAAAAAAACACGCGCACGCCAGTGTCACGCGCGGCTGTCAGGACTTTGAGAACCTGCCGGGTCACCTCGTCGCCATTCTTAATCTGACTGAGAATTCCAAGCTGCATATCGTAAACGAGCAGGGCGACTCGACGTGGATCACAGACCTCTTCCAGCGTTTGCGGTATGTTTAGTCCATATGCGCTTTTCATTTCAGCTTTGCTAGCATCAATTTTTGACCGTGTATTTGTCGATCAAAGCCTGAAAGCGGGGGTCTTTGCGCAGTGGATCCCAAGCTTGATCGAGTTTGAGCAATGGGATGGTGAGGCCGTTCGGCACCACCATCAAATGATCGAGCAAACGAAATGCTTCGTCAGACTCGCCGGTCCACGCATAAATCTGAGCGAGCGCGGCGGTTGCTTGCGGCCCATCCAAAGCATCCTGGGATTCAGGCAGCAATTCAACGGCCCGCTTGCCTTCTGCGACGGCTTCCTGTTTTCGCCCCAGACCCGCCAGGATCAGACCATGTTGCGCGTGTCGGGCCGAATCATTAGGTGCTTCGCGCAGTAACTTTTCCGAGATCAAAAGTGCGTGCTCTAGTTCAATCTGGGCCGCGGTTTTATCGCCTTGTAGCAAGTGAATCATGCCTGCTACAAAAGCCTTTGGGGAAGGCGCGGTAGTGGTCGTGAACATTGTTTCACCGCGAAATCGTTCTAAAACTTGAAGAGCATCTGAAAATTTCCGTTGCAGGGTGAGAATCCAAACCCGCGCCCACGTAATCAGCCCATCCGGGTCAGTTTCAGGCGAAACTGAAGAAAACTGTTTCGCGGTAAAGCTAAGATCCCCCTTCCATTTGACGCTGAGAAGTCCTTTCAACGCAGCGCCCTGAAATGACTGCGGCGCTGCCGCAATTATCCGATCAACCGTCCTGTTGGCAGCTTCAAAGTTGCGGAGCGCTATATAGCTGAAAACAAGATTGCTCAGGATGTCTGCGTTTCTCGGATCGAGCGTGGCGGCTTTTTCCAGGTTCGCAGTGGATTCTGCCCACTTGCCTTGCCGACGCTGGATTGAGCCGATTGCAAAATAAGCTTGTGCGTCATTCGGCAGGCCGCGCCTGGCAATTTCAAATTCAGCGAGAGCTCGTTCGTAATCACGGTCGCCGTAATAGTAAGAAAATCCTAGGGCGAGATGGCCTTCGGGGAGATCGGGTTGCAATCGCACCGCCTCAACAGCATTGAGACGTGCCTTCTCCCGCAGGGCGGGAAGTGGATTTGCGCTGTGGTACAACCAGCTTTGCGCTCTGGACAGGCCGGCAAACGCCAAAGCGAAATTGGGATCGATCTTGATCGCTTGCTCAAAAAGTGGCAGCGCCCTGCGTGAAGTGTCATGAAACATGTCCCCCCGACTTACGTAATCGTGCGCCTGGACAAACAATAAATAGGCGTCCGAACTTTGTGTCGGTCGGCGATCAAGTCGCTCCTTTTCTGTTGGGGAAAGCTTGGCTTGCAAGGCCGAGACAATTTTTTGCGCGAGGTCCGTTTGGATCGCGAAAACGTCGGTCAACTCCCGATCGTAATCTTCTGCCCAAATATGCTCGTCGTTTTCTGCGTTGATTAGCTGAACGTTGACACGCACCCGATTACCCGCTCTGCGAACGCTGCCTTCCAGTAGCGTCCCGACGCCGAGCGCCTTTCCAATCTCGCGAGCGTTCCGGACGCCATCTCCTCGGTAAGACATGACTGACATCCGTGAGATAACTTTCAAGTCGCCGATTTTTGAAAGATTCGTGAGGATATCGTCCTGCATGCCGTCCGCGAAATAGGCGTTCTCCTTTTCGTCGCTGAGATTTTGAAACGGCAAAACAGCGATCGATTTGTCGACCTTGCGCGCTGATGCCCTCGGCAGAAGGAAAAAACCTGCGCCTGCAGAAATGATTACGCCGAGTGCGATAAGCATGATGACGTTGCGGCGACGGTGGCTGCCGGGAGTGACACGAATTCCCTGGGGCGTGACGTCGTAGGCCCAGGCAAGAATCAGAGCGATCGGAAAACCGACGAGTAGGAGTACAACCACAAGTCGCAGCGTCCAGTTCGGCAATTCCCATGCCGGCAAAACTGCCGAACCAATTTGGATGATGAAGCCTGCGGCGATGACGTAAGCCGCGGCGACGCGATAGACTTTCCGCCGCTGCAACTCCTCGAAGAAGCCGCTCATAATTGGACATGTAGATTCATCGCGCGGCGGTGATAGTTCAATCGCGAGTTTTGCAAAGACCGCCGAATATTGATCAGCGGTTTATTGCGTGTTCGACGGACAGCCTAGGCAGGGAAGGGGACTTGCGGCTAATACTCTGCAAACGCGTCGTCAGGATAACAATACAACCAACGCTCGCCGGGCTGAGCTGATGCGATGACGGGATGCCCGCTTGCTTTCGCGTGTTTGCTGGCGTGACGATTTGGCGAGCTGTCACAGCAGAGTGTCACACCGCACGTTTGGCACGTGCGCAAATGCACCCAGCGTGAACCGATCTTGACGCATTCCTCACATTCGCGGCGTTGCGGTTGTTTAACGGCATCGATCGCGTCGATATGGGAGCAACCTCCGGAAGACACGACTCTACTTTCGCCGCACTTTATGAATGTGCCCAACCATTCCTCGCTGTTCGATCAGGGTATTTCGAAAATTTCGATTTGGTTTGCTATGCCGCGAAGCGAACGCTTCTCCGGAGTCGCGGCGATACCGCTTGATTCCAGGAGCTTCGACGCTTCGCGATCGTTGACAACACGTTTGGTCGCGAAAATGGAGCGTGACGTGGCAAGTCCCTGCACGCGCGCTGCGATATTTACTGTTCGTCCAAAGTAGTCCTGTCGATCGTTCAGCGAAACTGCCAGGCACGGCCCCTCGTGGATTCCGATCTTAAGCAGCAGCTCACCTTTCAAATCTTTGACTGCTTCTCGCATCTTCAGCGCCGCCGCCATCGCCTTGTCCGGCGTCGGAAAGGTGGCCATGACGGCATCACCGATTGTTTTTACCACTGCGCCGCTTTCCGCCGCGACGATTTCGTGCAAGATCCGAAAATGGGCGCGCACCAGATCGTAGGCGGCCAAATCTCCAACGCGCTCGTACAGTTCCGTTGAACCCTTAAGGTCGGTGAACAAAAAGCTGAGGCTGGTAATCTTGAGTCGCTGATCCACATCCAGCGTATCCGTGCGGTAAATATCGCGGAATGTTTGGTTGGTCAGAAGACGTTTCGCAGTCAAGAACGGGCGACGTCTGTTGACCAGTTCGTGAACCTTGTCGGTAACGATCCAAATAGCGGGTAGCGTGCGAACGTTTAAGCGGTTCTCGAACGTAATCTGCAGAGGGCCGGGGCCCATCTGAATGGTCTTGGATGGCGCGTGGTCTCTGGTCATGACGAATGAAAGCGATCGGCTTTCAGTCGCAGGCTGGCCGGTTACTTCGATGTGCTGCGACATATGAAGAACTGGATCGAACACGATCACATATCCTTCGGGCAACTGCAGCGAGAGTACAGCCTTCTTGCCGGCTGAAAGCTCGACGAAGTCCAGAGTAGTTTCTTTAAACCATTTCGCCAATGGCTCATCATCGGGTAGATCGACGCCAGAGCTCCAGAAAACCTGGCGGTAGTATTCGACATAAGGCAGCGTTCCGGGATCGTGCGCCGCGATCCTGCGCACCCGCGGACTGATGGTAAACGTAACCTCAACGATTTCGTCAAGCGTAGGTTCGCAATCCTCGGCGCAAAGCACACACGTGTAGCCACCCTGTTTCACGCTTTTTAGCGTCGCTCCTGAATCGAGTACCCCGCCGCAAGCGGGACAAAGAATGTTCCAGGACATATCGAAAATACCGAGGCGCGCCGCATGCAAAAAAGCCGCAATTGTATCCTCCTCATTGAGCTTGTGCCTGGCTGCGAAGGCGAGAGCGTTGATACGGCAAAGGTCACGGTCCGGGCCGTCCTGGATGAGTTTTTCGATCGCACTCACCGGTTTCGGCTTGGCCGATTTCCTCAATGCAACAAAGAGAGTGTCGCGTTCGCTGGGAAGTTTCATGTACAATTTGATTAATGACTTTAGCTACAGTTCTGTCGCGGGGTTAATGGTCGCCGCGTTTCTTGCCTGGGAGACACGGCCCGCAGGGGCGTGGCTACCGCGGGCTGCGGTTTTATTAACTCGCTCGGAAAAAAACAGAACGCAAGTGACAGATGCGCGAAACTTATTCGGCTGCCAGGTGAGCACCTTTTGCGGCGACCGAGCGTTTCATAAAGAAAACTAGAACGATGAGCGCCATGGCGGCGACAGCGATTACAAAGAACGTGTCGAAATATGAAAGGGCCAACGACTGCTGCTCGCGCAGATCGGCAAGGCTTTGCAACGCCATTTGTTTCGCGGCGACCGGATCGGCGGTGTGCTGAAGAAAGATCGGTTGCGCTTGGTCGAGGTATGAATTCACCGCGGGATTTAGCAAGTCGAGGTTTTCTCCGAGGCGCAAATCATGGAATTGCTCGCGACGCTGGACAATTGTTTGTGCGACTGAAGTTCCAACGCTCCCGCCCTCGTTTCGCAACAATGCCAGCAAGCCAACGGCCGCGCCGCGAAGTTGCGGAGGAATATTAATGAAGGCTGCGACGTTGAGCGGAGCAAAGATCGCTGACAAACCCATAATGAAGACAACCCGCGGCCAGATAATCTGCCAGGGGCTGATCTGCAGATTTAACAGCGACATCCAGTAGGCTCCGACCCCGAGTATAAAAAGGCCCGTGCCAATGACGTAACGCGCATCGATGCCTCGAACAAGAAGTCGACCAACAATCACAAGCATAATAATCGCAAAAATTCCTGATGGCGATAGAACCAGCCCCGAAGTTGTCGCGTCGTAGCCGAACAGCGTCTGGAGCAACGCAGGAAGGCTCACCGTGTTCCCATAGAGAGCCGCGAACGCGCAAAAGATGATAATGCAACAGACGCGAAAGTTTGGATCTTTGAGCGTCCGAAAATTAATCAGCGGATTATCGTAACGAAGCTCGCGAACGATCAGACCGCCGAGGCCAAGCACAAACAGCAGAGCCAGTGTTTGCACGCGGAGGAACGGATCGGCAAACCAATCCCACTCCTGGCCTTTACTGAGCAAAACTTCCCACGAAATCATCGTCAATGCGAGCAGACTGAGACCAAGTGTGTCGAACGCTCGGTTCTCTCTGCGCGCCCTGGCGCTTTGCGCTTTTAAATAATCAGGGTCAAAAACAACGGCGTTGCACATGACCAGTGCGAGGAGGCCGACCGGAATGTTTATATAAAAAACCCAACGCCATCCGTAATTGTCGGTGATGTAACCGCCCAGAGTTGGTCCCACTACCGGCGCTAACAACGCCGCGACACCGAAGACTGTTTGGGCAGCGCCTTGCTTCTCTTTTGGGAAGGCATCGAGCAATACACCTTGACTGGATGGTTGCAAACCGCCGCCTGCCAATCCTTGCAGGACACGTGAGAAGATTAGCATCCCCAGGCTCGTCGCCATCCCGCACAACGCCGAGGCTGCAGTAAACACGAGGATTGATAATAAGAAATAATTGCGTCGACCGAGGCGGATCGAAAGCCACCCGGAAATCGGCAAGATGACAGCGTTGGCGGCTAGATAACTGGTGATGACCCATTCCCCGTCCGTAACTGCAGCCGATAATCCACCGGCAATATGACGCAACGCGACATTTGCGATGGTTGTGTCCAACACTTCCATGAATGTGGGGATGACCACCGCACAAGCGACGAGCCATGGATTAACGACTCGCGGAAGGGTCGCGGCCGGGTAGGCCGGAACGGCGACCGATTCTGTTCTCATTACTGTGGCGGCATCGCACTCTCTGCCGGAGGAGCGGGTTGGGGGATTACCTCCTGCAAAAACCTCCCGGCGTTTGGTCCGGTCGGCTTGCTCCGCAAATCGACGACGGGCGTAACCGAAAGCCCTACAAACAACGGCACTTTATCGGGATCGTAGTTAACCAAATCGATGCGAACCGGTAAACGCTGCACAACTTTCACAAAATTGCCGGTAGCGTTCTGAGGCGGAAGCAACGCTAGAGTTGACCCTGTGCCGAACGTGAATCCAGAAACGCGCCCTTCAAATTTTTGTCGGCGACCATACATGTCCGCCTCGATTGTGACTCGTTGCCCGATTCGCAAATTGCGCAGTTGCGTTTCTTTGAAGTTCGCGTCAATCCACGTGTCGCGCAGGGAACGTATAGCCATCAGGCTCTGACCCGCCTGCACATTGTTTCCGGGATTGACGTTGCGGCGGGTGATTACGCCAGCAATTTCCGCGACGATGCTGCAATAACGCAGATTCAGCTTTGCCTGGTCGAGATCGCGCTCTGCTTGCACCAATGCGGCCTGGGCCTGTTTCAACGCAGGGGCGGTCTTGATGATTTGCGCGTAGATCTTGTTGATATCTCCTCCCGGGTCCCGTCTGTAAAATTCTTCAACCACTTGTTTTGGCGTCGCGTCCCATGAGGATGCGATTACGCCAAGCTGCGACGCGCTTTGCATGAGGTCAGCGAGGGCTTGTCGAACCGAAGAGAAGGTTTGGTCCAGATTTGGCGGGACGTCGGTGAGATTTGCGCCCTCAGCCGGTTGCGCAGGCAAGCCGAGAGCGGCCCGCGCTTGATAAATGCTTTCCAGCGCCTGCTTCACCGCAGCGTTCGCCACATCGAGCTGCTCGCGTCTCTGATCGAACTCTTCTTTGCTCGCGACTTTGGTCTCGAGAAGCTTTTTAGACCGCTCGAATTCCGCCTCAGCGAGCGCTTGTGTCGCCTTGCTCTGTTCCCATGTGGCCACTCGTGCTCTGATGACAGCAACTTGATTGTCTACATCTTCAATCGCGTGTTGAAGCTTAAAACGCAAAGCGCGGGTCTGCCCGATCTGGCTGCGCACAGTTGCTTCGGCTACGGCCAGGTTCGCTTGTGCGGCGTCGACAGCTGCCTGTTTAATCGCGACCTGGACTCGAAACGGCTCGGGGTCGAGCTGGACAAGGACGTCGCCTTTATTGACTCGATTGTTGTCGTCGACCAAAACGCGTAATACCTGCCCGCTGACACGCGGTGCGACGAAGGTGACGTAGCTGTTTACGTACGCATCGTCGGTTGAGACCGTACGAAACGCGTTAATCACGCGCGGAATGACGATCAACAGGACAATCAGTATTCCGAAAACGATCAGTATCCGGCGCCATCGATGTTTCCTCGCGGAAGCGGGTAGCTTCGTTCGCGGCGACGTTTTCGACAACGATTGATCGGATGGCGGAATGCCTGACTCTGGCGTTGAGAGATTTGTTGTGTCGCCGGCCGCGCTCTTGTTCACAGTCGATTCACAAAGTCAACCTGAGTCAATGACGTGCAAGCCAAATCAAACGTCCATCCCAATTCAAAGCTATGTGTCACTGCTCAAACAATGGCTGGTAACATTCCGTATCGATTTATCGTAACGACCGATCGGCATCATTCGTGACCGCCTGGTTCAGCTACCGAAGACCGCCCGCAATTACCAGCGTTTCACCGGTGACCCAGCCTGAGTCAGGAGAAGCGAAAAACACCGCAGCAGGTGCTATGTCTTCCGTTTGCCCGATCCGACCCAGAGGTGTCAACGATTCGAGTGTGCTCCGCATCTCGCCTTCAGTGTAGCCGCCACTTACAGTTCCTTCTGTTACGACCATTCCAGGATTAATGGAGTTGACGCGGATTTTTCGCGGCCCGAGTTCCTTGGCCAGGGTACGTGTAATCGCGTCGACTGCGCCCTTGGTAGCATTGTAAATGACACCCGTTGGCGGAGTGAGGGAACTGGCAAGCGCACCGATGTTGATGATGCTCCCTCCCTCGGCGTTGAAATGCTTCAGTGCTTCCTGTGTGACAAGAAGGATCCCAAGAACGTTGGTATCGAACATTCGGTGAAATTGCTTTTCCGTGGCCTCCTCCAAAGGCATGAGTTCGTAGACACCAGCGTTATTGACCACGATGTCGATCTTGCCGAAAGCTTTCTCAGCGTCCGTAAAAAGCCGCGCGACTTCGGTCTTCTCTGTCACGCTGGCCTGGATGGCAATGGCCTTGCCGCCACGTTTACTTATTTCGTCTACTATGCGATCTGCATCCTGTTTCGCGGATGCATAGTTAACAACTACGGATGCGCCTTCTGCCGCGAACTGCTTCGCGATGCCCGCCCCGATTCCCTTTGACGCTCCCGTTACTACCGCAATTTTTCCGCTTAATTTTCCATTGTTCATTTCTGTTCCTCTCATTCGTTTGCGTTTTTCAGCAAACAGTTGATCAAGATGATCGTTGGTAATTAATAAGTTGCGATGTGGCTTGAGTGGGATTTTTCGGTGACCCGAGCGGGATGCCTTGCCTTGTCCCTTTGGAGATAAGCAATTCGCCAGGTTCTTCAGGATACCATTGACGCTGGCAGAATTATTTAGCCCCTTCGGGCCAGCTGGACTGAGAGTACCGCCTTATCACTGGGCGATCCAGCCTCCATCGACGACCAGCGATGTCCCGGTCGTGAATTTTGCGTCGTCCGAGCAGAGATACAGAACCGCAGCAGCAATTTCCTCGGTGACGCCTTTTCGCCCGACGGGAATCATCGACGCAATCTGTTCGCCCAATGCGTCTCCAGCGAAACGATCGAACATTTCGGTGTCGATCACTCCCGGTGCGACGGCGTTGACGCGGATGTTTCGTCTGGCGAATTCGAGCGCAACGGATTTCGTCAGGCCTTCGACAGCGTGCTTCGACGCAATGTAGATACTAACCTCTCCCATACCGACATGCCCGGCAACGCTGGAATTGTTGGCGATGGCGCCGCCTCCGTTCTTGAGCATAGCAGGAATTTCGTGACGCATCGAATTTAGAACGCCCCAAACGTTGATGTCGAAAACGCGGCGGTATTCGGCTTCGGTAGCTTGCTCTAGCGGTCCTTTCCATTCAACACCGGCATTGTTAAACGCAACGTCGAGGCGGCCAAATTTGTCGATCGTGAAATCGACCATCGCTTTCACGGCGGCATCTTTCGCGACGTCCGCGCGGACGAATCCCGCGTCGCCGCCGAGTTTTTTAATTTCAGCGACGACCTGCGCGCCTTCTTTTTCGCGGCGGCCGGTTAGAACGACTCGCGCACCAGCGCGCGCGAATTCGATGGCCGTCGTCTTGCCAATCCCGGAAGTTCCTCCGGTGACGAGTGCTACTTTGCCTGAAAATCTGTTGCTGTTCATTGAATGGGTTCCCTGTTGGTTTGGATTGATCTAATTTTGTAGACACTGGCAGAGCAGTGCTGAGTAGCTATCGTGCGTGCGTCGGATTTTGGATTGCCACTCGCGGGGTGACTTGTTTGTCCCTCGTTCGAGGCAGGCCCCCTCAGGCCTGCTCGATTTTACGGCTCGACTTCTACCGTCATCATCATGCCCTTGTCTTCATGTTTCGCGACATGGCAGTGAAACACGAAGCGCCCGACAATTTCTGGCTTGGTGAAAGGGATGATGAGTTTGGCTTCACCGGGCTCCCCATTCCGCATTGGAGGAACGCTGAAGGTGTCGCGAAGTCCGTCGAAATCAGTGGCAGTGCCGTTGACTTCAGTAACCAAAAATCCAGTCTGATGAATATGAAAGTCGTGGTATTGGGAATCTTTGTTGAGGATTGTCCATTCTTCGGTGTCACCCAACTTCACTGTTACGTCCGTCCGGTTCTCATCAAAGACCTGGTCGTTAATAAAGAACGCTGTCTTTTGTGGGTTCACCGAAAAGGCGAATGTCCGCCTCTGCACGATATGACTTGAGCGTAACATGTCGACGTACAGCGGTCCGTTCACGTGTTGCGTGCCGACCCCTCCTTCCGCAGCTGCAACATCCGCCGCCGGGCCGTTCGACTCTACTGTTCCCAAACTTACTTCCGGTATTGGCGGCTGACGTTCGTCAAACTTAAACGCTACTGACTTGAATGCATGTCGACCGGCTTGGCCGCCAACAACGATTGCCGAAACTCGTTGGCCAGGCCCCAGGATCACTTCCTCCATTCTGATTGGGCGGGGGACAAAGTAGCCGTCTCTTCCAATAAGATAGAATGGCATCTCATCAATCTTTAACCGCAGAAACCTGTCGGCCCCTATGTTGCCGATCTGCCAGAATTGCGCTTCGCCCGGTCGAACGGGAATGGTCGGCGCTACGGTGCCATTCACCGTAACTAACTCTTCATAGTCAGCGCGCCCAGTGGGATGATGCTTTAAGAGAAGAATCCATTCAGTGAGACCTTTCAAGAAAGGATATAGGCGCTCGCTACCTGCAAGAACGATTCCTCCGGACATCCCGCCGATGATCTGTCGGTCAACGTCTCCGTGCGCGTGCGGATGATACAGAACAGGCCGACATGCTTCTCGGGGATTTTTATTTCATATGTGAATGTC
>JBKPMH010000254.1:0-8984 GCA_046732035.1 Verrucomicrobiota bacterium | reverse complement strand
ACGGTGCCAACGCGGATGGTAACGGCCGAGCTCGAGCCCACCACTGTCGAAGCGCGTTTGCCGTCGTTCCGCGAACATTCACCGGAGCAATATCCCTTTTGGGTTGCAGAGTTGGAAGGGCGCGTGATTGGCTGGCTCGATTTCAAAAAATTCCAATCGCGGGCCGCCTATCGTGGCACCGCAGAGATCAGCGTTTATGTTGATGAGAAATTCCGGCGTCGCGGCGTGGCGCAGCGATTGTTGGAACACGCGATTACACGCGCATCTTCAATTGGAATCACCGCCCTTGTGGGTCTGATCTTCGGACATAACGAGGCGAGCTTGAAATTGTTCCAGCATTTGGGCTTTGAGCGGTGGGCATTTTTACCGGCAGTAGCGAGACTTGATGGCGTCGAGCGCGATCTCGTGATCATGGGTCGACATTGTCCGTCACGCGCGTCTGAACTTGCGAAATCACACATTGCATCGCAACAAACCAATCACCTCAATGACTGCTTGAACCTGATGCATACGCTGATGGCGTATCGGCAGGAGCCGATTCATTCGAAGCTCTTAAAAATCCGCGATAAATATTCGATGTTGCACCTTGATGTGCTGATCCTGATTTACCACTTTGCCAAAATTTGCGACGGCAATATTCTCGAGATCGGCGCTTTCATTGGTGGTGCGACGATTGCTGCGGCATTCGGCGTACGGGATTCAGGAATTCAGAAGAAGATCATTTCCATCGAGCCGGGCGGCAGCGTTAGACACAGTCGGCTCGGTACGCGCAATATTTTGCGCGATCTCGAACGGAATCTGGCACGACAGGGCGTCTCGGAAATGGTCACCACCATCAAGGGCCGTTCCTTTGATCCGAGAACAGTCTCGACGGTCAGCGAAATCCTGAGCACAGATAAAGTCGGACTACTGATCCTTGACGCTGACGCAGCCAAACGGCGCGACATCGAATGCTATCGCGAAAAATTTACAAAGAATTGCTGGCTGGTGATTGATGATTACTACGGTGCTGAAGCCAACTCAAAGATCACTCCAAGCCGGGCTGACGTAGACTCATTGACGACCGCCGGTTGGTTGGAGCCGCTAGGGTTTTACGGATGGAGCACATGGGTTGGGCGCTGGCGTGGGCCTCAACCATGAAGGTGCTCGTTGAAGCTGAGACGTTACAGTAAAGTGCAGGGATCAGTCTTAGATTTTCCGCTTAGGCTTCCGGGCCGATGACGAGATGAATCACGCCATTCGGCGCTGAAACGAAAAAGCCGTTAAAGTCTTCGCTAAGCTGCTCAACTTCATCGCGTCGGGCGACACCATGCACTTTGAGAAATGACGCGGCGGCTTCGCTGTCGTTTGTTTCCAGCTCCAGCCAAATGTCGGGATGACTCAAATTTGGCACCTTATCGATCCAGAGGCGGTTTGGGCCGAACTGAAAAATACAGCCGTCTTTTTCTTCCTCAATTAAAGGAAGCCCAAGCGTGTCACGATAAAAGGAGACGGTCTGGTCATACGTGTGACTGGGACATTTGATCGCGATGTTTGCGCCGCCGGAGAATTGGGGGCCTTCAAGTTTTGCAACCATGGCTTCGCCGCGTTGAATCGTAAATCGTTGAATCGTAGATCCGATGTAACGGTATAACCATGCAGCGAATCACGAACCTGGCCCTGTCATTTTGACCGGATCGAGCGCACTCTCAAGTTCACTTTCGGGTAAAACTTTTTTCTCTCGGGCAATCTCGCGCACAGTGCGACCGGTTTTCGCGCTTTCTTTCGCGATTTCAGCCGCACGATCATACCCGATCTTTGGCGCAAGACTCGTCACCATGGCCATGGACAGCTCGATTAATTCGCGACAGCGTTCTTCATTGGCGGCGATGCCGCGAACGCATTTGTCGCAGAAAGCATTGACCACGTTCGCCAGCAGCCGGATCGATTCGAGAAGACTGTGCGCCATTACCGGCATCATGACGTTCAGCTCAAAGTTCCCATTGGCTCCCGCCCAGGTAATGGTCGTGTCATTACCGATTACCTCTGCGCAGACCATCATCACTGATTCGCACATCACCGGGTTCACTTTGCCAGGCATGATGGAGCTGCCAGGTTGTGTTGCCGGAAGCTGAATTTCGCCAATGCCGCATCGAGGCCCGCTCCCAAGCCATCGGATATCGTTTGCGATCTTAAACAAGCTGACTGCGATCGTTTTCAAATAACCGCTGACTTCAACGACCGCGTCCTTTCCGCCCTGGGCTTCAAAGTGGTTTCTGGCCTCGTAAAATGCGATGTCCGTGTGTTGCTCCAAATGCCGCAGCATTTTCTCTGTGAGCTTGATGTGTCGGTTGAGACCAGTGCCCACAGCTGTCCCGCCCAGTGCAAGCTCACGCAAAGCTTCGATTGACTTCTTCGCGCGTTCGTTGGCGTAGGCGACCTGTTGCGCATAACCAGAAAATTCCTGCCCGAGCCGGACCGGGGTTGCATCCATCAGGTGGGTGCGACCAATCTTGATGATATTCCAAAACTCCTTCGCCTTGGCCTCAAGTGTGGTGTGCAATTTTTCGAGAGCCGGGACGAGACAGTTCTTCAGTTGTTCCGCCGCGCTGATATGAATAGCAGATGGGATCACGTCGTTGCTCGACTGGCCCATGTTGACGTGATCGTTGGGATGGACCAGTTCGCGTGATCCGATTGGCTTGCCTGCAAGCTGGGCGCACCGATTCGCGATGACTTCGTTCGCGTTTGTGTTTGTGCTCGTGCCCGAACCGGTCTGGAAAATATCAAGCGGAAAATGATCGTCGAGTTTTCCTTCGACAACTTCCTTGGCCGCCTTTACGATCAATCCGGAACGCTCCGCATCGAGCAAATTCAATTCATGATTTGCCTGTGCTGCGGCCCACTTGATCAAGCCAAGGGCGCGAATAAACGGCCGTGAGAACCGGTAACCGCTCACAGGAAAATTGAGAACTGCGCGGTGAGTCGACGCGCCATGAAGAGCAGACGCCGGAAGCGTCATCTCGCCCATCGAATCTTTTTCTGTTCGGGTCGGCTTCTCCGTCATGCCGAACGATGTGCGCTGACTATGAAGTTGGTGCCGGACTGGGTCTTGCGTTCACGGCGACCCACTGGATGCGCTTTCTGGAAAACGGTGATAAACATCGGCGGTATGTTTTGCAGGAAGTACTCTGATTCGGCGCGTTCGAAGTGAGTCGCATGTTGCTTCAATTCGTTCGTGACTTGATAGATAATGAAACTTCCACCTGGCGCCAATGCGTCGTGTGTTTTCTGCAAGAGGGCGCGTTTCTTTTCAATGTTGAGAATGCTGAACGGAATACCCGAAAGGATGTAGTCGCAGGAATCAAACCCGTGACGTTTCAGTTCATTTGGCAATGAGGCTGCATCGCCATGAATCACGCGCACGCGCCGATCGCCGGCGAACTGGCGTTCCAAATCCCGCGCGAACGCTCGGTCCAGCTCGAAAAGAAGCAGATTTGATGCCGGACACATCCGTCGTGCAATCTCGCGTGAATGCACACCTTCGCCCGGCCCGTATTCGGCGATGACACGTGGCTGGCTAAAATCCATCTTGTTGGCAACACGTTCTACCATCGCTTTCGAGCTGGGGACGATCGATGCAATTTGAAACGGGCGTTTCAAAAACTGTTTGAAAAACAAGGTACTCACGAGACGCGAACAGTCGTCTTGCACATTGGAGTTGTCCAGTCACGAAGTGGTTGACTCCGTGGGATCGCTGATCCGTGAACCGTGAGCGGGTTTTCCTCGGTCTTGACTGACCACTGATCACTGATCACTTATCAGATCTGCCTCAAGGCGCGGTTAGCTCAGTGGTAGAGCACTACCTTGACACGGTAGGGGTCAGAGGTTCGAACCCTCTACCGCGCACCAGTTGAAAATCCTGGCGATAAAGATTTGCCAAGCACCGAACTGTCTCAGGTATTTATGAAATTCACGCCGGTTTTAATTGCCAAACAACTTAAGGATCACAAACCAGCGTTATTCGCGTCTTCTACGCAGTGAACCTTGGCGCCACATCCTATCGAAGTTAGACGATCAATAGATGAACCGTATGAATCGCAGTGTTGATGAATATCTAAGAAAAGAAAAAAGGTGGCAGGACGAGATGGCGAAACTGAGAAGGATCATTCTTGCGTGTGGACTGACCGAAGAATTGAAATGGGGTAAGCCTTGTTACACGTTTCAGAAAAATAACGTCGTTATAATACAAGGATTTAAGGAGTTCTGCGCCCTTCTGTTTTGCAAGGGAGCCCTGTTAAAGGATCCAAACCATGTTCTGAAAGAATTTGGATGGCAGACCGCACGCCGGATTCCATTCACCAGCGTCGAAGAGATAGCCAAAATGGAATCGACCTTGAAATCATATATCCGGGAAGCGAAGGAAAAAGCCGGCGTGCAGGTGAAGCTTAAGAAACGTCCCAGACGTATCCCCGCAGAATTCCAGAGTAAACTAGGTCAGACTCCTGCCTTGAAAGCGGCTTTTGATGCTTTGACGCCCGGGAGGCAACGCGGATACATCCTTTATTTTTCCGGAGCCAAACAGTCCAAAACTCGACAGACAAGAATTAAGAAATGTATGCGCCGAATTCTTAATGGAAAAGGATTGAACGATTAGCTCATTCGATGGGAAACCTGTATAAAAATTAAATCAAAGAGACCACCAAACGTTCGATTTTTCGGTGCATTCACGTCATTTTTGGCATTCCCATCTTTGGGCATGTTTATAGTCCGTTTCAAGAAATTCCAAATTACGCTCCCGCGGTTCGTTTTTTCTTCCTTCCGGTAATTCTCCTTTCGGGATTGTGGATGTGGAAGGGCCACGTTCTTCGACGGCTTATCTCGAAGAGCTCGAACTGATCGCACTTCCCTGAGACGAATCAAAAAAAAGAAAAACTTCGGTGAAAGGCGATAAAACAAGAAGAAAATTGTCACCGGAACAACGGGAACAACTCCTGGAAACATTGAAGGCCCGTTTCGAAAAAAATATGAAGCGTCACAAAGGTCTCAAATGGGCGAAGATAAAAACGAAGCTAGAATCTACAACCGAAAAACTATGGTCCCTCAGTGAAATGGAAAGAACGGGCGGGGAACCAGACGTCGTTGGCCAAGACAAGAAGACGGGTGAATACATTTTTTTTGATTGTTCAACAGAAACTCCGAACGGCCGCACAAGCGTTTGCTATGACCGGGAAAGCCAGGAGGCCAGGAAAGAACATAAACCCGAAAATAACGCGGTCGATATGGCACAAAGCATGGGAATTGAGCTGATGACGGAAGAACAATACTTGGAGCTGCAGAAACTTGGAGATTTCGATACGAAGACCTCCAGCTGGCTGAAGGCACCTGTTGCTATTAGAAAACTCGGCGGTGGTCTCTTTGGTGACCGTCGATTTGGGCGCGCCTTTGTATATCACAACGGCGCGCAATCTTATTACGCCGCCCGAGGGTTCCGTGGTTTTCTACGGGTTTAAATTTGGGTCTGATTGAGTCTGGTTCGTAGAGGCGATGTTTCCTGGCTATCTATCGCAAAATTTACCTATTCGATTGCAACGCCAGGCCTCCAACTGCAGTCCCGCCCGGAATGAATTGTGCGCTGACCCAACCAATCGATGAACATGGAGCGCACGCAACGCCACTCTGCGCGACAGACGCGTCACTTCAATTGGGCCTGGGCACGGCGCAGATTGTCGGCTGCGCCCCGCAACTCCGGCTGAAGACGAAGCGCCGTTTCGAATTCCGGGACGCTCTCTTGAGGTTTCCCAGAGGCCAGGAGAGCCAACCCAAGATTGTTATGAGCATCCGCACTATTGGGATTCAACCGCAGCGCCTCGCGAAGTTGATCACTGGCCTCCGAGAATCTGCGTAACCGTCCCAGCGCGATTCCAAGATAGTTTCGAATATTCGCGTCTTTTGGTGCCAACTGTGACGCACGGAGTACCTCCTCGTACGCGGCTTCGTTGCGATTCTGTTTCCACAGTGCCAGACACAGCTGCGCATGCGCTTCCGGCGCGTCTGGTTGGGAACGGATCGCGGCGTGATAATACTCGATGGCTTCTGGCACCCGGTCTTGATGGTAGCGGGTAACACCCAAATTCACCAGGACCTCGTAGTGATCACGCTGAATGTGCAGGGCCTTCTCAAAATGCGCGGCTGCCTCATCGTACCTGCCGGCATTGTCCATGGCGATGCCCAGGCTGTTTTCTACGATCAGATTAGGTGGAGTGACTGCAATGGTGTGCTTGAGTAGAGTGAAGCTGTCACGCCAGAGATGAATTTGCGCGTAAGTAAGCATCGCAAGAACTATTAGAATCACACCGGTAATTGCTGCACTGAGAGACGGCGCGACGCGTCGAGTTTTTATTACGTCCGCTAAACCGAACACCACGACAGTGAATAAACCGATTGATGGAATGTAGAAGTAGCGGTCCGCCATGGTTTGTCCCCCGACCTGAACTAGTCCGATAACGGGAATTAGCGTTCCCAGGTACCAAAGCCAGCCTACGATCAGGTAAGGTCGGGACCTCCGTTGGGAAACGCAGACTGCAGTGATACCGCTTAGCAGAAGCGCGGCAGCAATAATCTGCCAGGCTGGTGTGCGGACCGATGTGAACGGATAGTACACCGCCAGATCATGGGGCCACAAGGTGAGCAGTAAATATTTCGCATATGAGACGAGCGCGTTCAATAATCGTAGCGCAATGGGAACATCTGTGAACGTCCGCACGGCCCCTCCATGGACCTGCGCAAAAAAAGTGATCACGCAGGAAGCGGCCGCGATTGCAAAAAGCGGCAGTTTCTCGCGCACCAGTGGCGCCATGGATATCAGGAACTTCTTTAGGCTTGTCGATTGTGACAGACGGCGCAACGGCCAGTAGTCGAGCAGCAACATTACAAAGGGCCATGTTACCAGCATGGGTTTGGCCAGCAGTCCTAATCCTAATGTCAACGCAGTCCATCCAAACCACTTTCGCGATGGTTTCTCGGCGTACCGCGCGTACGAGATGAGTGAGAGCAATCCGAAAAATGTCGAGAGCGTATCTTTGCGCTCGGCCGCCCAGGCGACGGACTCCACGTGCAACGGGTGAAGAGCAAAAAGAGCCGCTACTAGCGCGCTTGGCCATCGAGCATGTGTTGTTCGCAACAGTAACCAGAAGACAAGCAAAGTGTTCGCCACATGAATTAATGTGTTAACCAAGAGATGGCCGCCCGGGTTCAAGCCGAAGAGCTGGCTGTCGATCATATGTGCGATCCACGTCAGGGGATGCCAGTTTCCCTCGTAAAAAGTGGTGAATGCCCAGGCAAGCCCCGCGCGGGTAACGCCGCGGTTCACGAAAGGGTTATTCTTGATGTACCAACCGTCATCGAGAGTGATGAACTGGTGCTGGATCACTTGTGCGTAAATCCCCAACGTCGTGATGGCTAACCCGATAAGGATCAGGAGATCGGTTCGTCCGAGGGTTGTTGAACGTTTTGGCGGCATATCGTTTCGCTATTTGGTTACGATCGATCCACAAGCGTTTCTTTTGCGCTGTTTGTTTGCCTATGCGCTTTGCGAAATTACCAAATCACCGGCAGTCGACCAATCAACAAGTGCGTGGGTAAGTCATCGACATCCGGCAACCGCTGACGGCTCTTTGTGTTATGATTCATAGTGCGATGATGTCCTTTGCTGGTTTACAGGCGACTAGACGCGGTCCACACGTTGGAAGGCGTAATTTGATGGAAATCTTCTCGCCATTGTTCACCATACTCTTAACCCCAAATTAAGGGATAAGACGCTGCTGATGTGACGCTTCGCTTCATGGGACATCCCCGGGAGCTAAAAAGTGACGGAAAACTTTACGAATTTTTGGAACTTTCAGCTGCGAATTCCGTAGTTTGCTGTGTGACCCAATCATCCGCCTTACTAGCGCAGGTTCCTGAGCCGGTTTGGTTTTGTTTGAAGACGCAGCCAAAGCGAGAACATTTGGCCGCGACTGCGCTCCGGCGTCAGTTTGGTATCGAGTGTTTTTCGCCTCGTTTGCGTTTTCGAAAAATGACTCAACGGGGCCCGGTTTGGTTCGTGGAGGCCATGTTTCCTGGCTATCTCTTCGCAAAATTTACTTATTCGACGCAACATCGAGCCGTAGAGAGTTCTCATGGAGTTTCAGGCATCGTCCATTTTGGCGATCGGCTGGCAACCTTGCCTGAAAATATTGTCACGGCGCTCCAGTCGCGAGTCGGTGCGGAAGAGATTGTGACTGTCGATTATTCTCTGAAAGTCGGCCAATCAGTTCAAGTTATAGAAGGGCCTTTTCAGGGATTGGAGGCCGTGGTTACCTTGGTGCTCCCTGCGAAAGAACGGATTCGAGTCCTGTTTGAATTTCTTGGGCGCTCCATTGAGATGGAGATTCCCACGGAAAAAGTTCTCGCTGCTTAAGACACTTTTGGACCGCGGGTCTATCTCGTTTCCTGACCGTAACGCGCGTCTTCTGTTGGTGCTAAAGCTGCCGATGCGGCAGGCGGTCCGTTACAATAACTGATTTGGACCACGCTCCCCAGAACCAGTGGCGATGCGTCAAAAACAAGGCGCCAGTTCTAGTACAAAAAAAGAGTGGCCGCCTTAGGGCGGCCACTCTCATGAAAACTATCAAGCGAACTTAAGCTATTAGCTCCGCTTCAGCCTTCTGCGCAGGCCTTCTATTCCTGTCAGCGCGAGGCCCAGGAGGGCGACTGCCGAGCCGCCATCGGGAACGCCCACAGCCAGACCATTCGCGGAGAACGAGAAGTTTGTACGTGTATGCCCGCCGGAACTTTGGGTTGTGAAAGTCCAATCCATTGCTGTGTTGTCAAACCCATTACCGCTAACAGTTCCCGTTCCTTCGATGCTAAGGATCTTTGCCGTCTGTGTGATGATCGTTGATGAGAGAAGGTCGAAGGTAAACCCACCGACGCTCCAAAGGGCCGGAGTTGGTGTGGAAGGG
>JBKPMH010000253.1:0-4292 GCA_046732035.1 Verrucomicrobiota bacterium | reverse complement strand
CCGAAGAAAAATTGTACCGTCCATTGGGCATGACTTCGACCAGCTCTCGTTACGCCGATTTCATGGCGCGGAAGAACAAAGCGCTCGGACACGTGCTGGTCGACGGCCACTGGATGCAAAAATTTAAACGCGATCCGGACGCGCAATCGCCTGCGGGCGGAGTGAGCTCTTCGGTGAACGACGTGGCGAAATGGATGCGTCTTCAGCTCGCGAACGGCAAGTTCGACGGCAAACAAATCGTCGATGAGAAAGCGTTGGTCGAAACTCACCAGCCGAACATGCTGACGGGTTTTAGCCCGTTCACCGGACTGCCGAGTTTTTACGGGTTGGGATGGAACGTCAGTTATGATGACCAAGGTCGATTGCGTTTGGGCCATTCCGGCGGATTTGCCTTGGGCGCCGCGACGTACGTAAACCTCGTGCCAGCCGAACAACTTGGTGTTGTCGTACTCACGAACGCGTCCCCCAGTGGGATGGCGGAAGCGTTAGGGACGACCTTCGTGGATACAGCCTTGTATGGAAAGCCCACCCAGGACTGGTTTGCGATTTTTAAGAAAGCATTCTCAGACCCAGCCGCCATCGGCACTGTGCTCGGTTTCGATTATTCCAAGCCTTCGGTATCGCCCGCTGCCGCGCTGAAAAACAGCGCATACCTCGGGAAATACACGAACGATTTCTTCGGCGAAATCTCCATCCTGGAAAAGGATGGCGGACTGACAATCGTGGAGGGTCCGAGCAGCAAGACGTTCCTGATGGAGCATTACGACCGGGACACATTCACTTACGAGACAGCGGGCGAGAACGCGGTTGGCAGAAGCGGCATCACCTTTACCATCGGACCTGACGGCAATGCCAATCAAGTCGTCGTGGAAAATCTCAACGTGCACGGCGAAGGAACCTTCAAGCGTATTGCCGATCGAAAATAACGCGAAAGGGCATCCAAATCCCAAACTGCAAGCCTTAAATTACGCGCCGCGTTTCACCTGTCATGCTGAGCGAAGCGAAACATCTCTGTTATTCGCCAAATTCATCTGATTTCGGTTTCACACGATCCGAGTTGCGCCAGTTATGCGCCCTGAAGACGCCGGCAGGCATTCAGAAATTTCTCGATGAATTGCCTTACAATTTGAGTTATACCGCGCGATCACCAAGGAAAGTTTTGCACGATCAGATCGCATCATGCCTCGAAGGAGGAATTTTTGCCGCCGCCGCGTTACGCATCATCGGCTTTCCAGCTTTGATCTTCGATTTGGAAGCAGAACAGGACACAGATCACGTTGTCGCGATCTTCAAGGTGAACAGTCATTGGGGGGCAGTGGCGAAATCGAATTTCACCGGCTGTCGTTATCGCGAACCGGTTTATCGCAGTCTGCGCGAGCTGGCCATGAGCTATTTCAATATTTATTTTAACCTGCGCGGAGAACGCACGCTGCGACGCTATTCGCGTCCCGTGAATCTGGCGCGATTCGACAGTTTAAATTGGATGACCACGGAGAAACCGATCTGGTTTATCGCCGAACATCTCTGCGAAATCCCGCACGTCTCATTGCTGACTCCGCGAATGGAAAAAAATCTCACCCGCATTGATCCCCGTACCATGCGCGGCGAAATGGTGGGTCACCGGAAAAAAGCAGGTAAAAAAGAACGTAAATGACGGTCCACCAGTTTCGAAAAATGGCACTCGCAATTCCTACCGCCGTGGAACGGTCGCACATGCATCATCCAGATTTCCGCGTTGCCGGAAAGATTTTCGCGTCACTTGGCATCCCCGACGAAAACTGGAGCATGGTCAAATTCGCGCCAGAACAACAGCAAAGCTTCATCAAGAAGGCACCAAAGATTTTCAAACCATGCAGCGGAGCTTGGGGCCGGCAAGGGTACACGAATGTTTATCTTCCGGCCGCAACAGCGAGCATTGTGCGTAGCGCTCTTCATGCAGCGGCAGGGAACGTCGCGTCGCACCCCAAGAAAGAAACGTGATCGGGAGGCCGCGCTTATCGTTGGTTCAGGCGCTCGGGAAAAATGCATTCTCGAACGTTGGCTGAAACGGCGCGGAATCGGTCTCGCCAATCCGGAATTGCGGACTCACTTCGAATTGTGTGGCGCAATGAACGTCCACGTCAATCCTGCCGCATTTTGTCAGCGACGCGCGCACTGTCTCCAACGCTAGCTGAGGTGTGTTGCAATCGCGGCTCAGATGACCAAGCACAACGCGCTCGATTTTACCCGGCAATAATTCCTCGATCACGCCTGCGGCAGTCGTGTTGGACAGATGACCGTGTCGCGATTGGATCCGCTGTTTGACCGGCCACGGCCGATGCGTGTCGTTCTGCAAAAGTTTTTCGTCGTGATTAGTTTCTATCACCAGCGTTTGCACCTGCCGCAACCGCTCCACAATCATCTTGGTTACGTAGCCGAGATCGGTGATAAAACCGAGACCTCCTGAACCGGCGTAAAACGCGAATCCCACCGGGTCGACCGCATCATGCGGTACGGGAAAGGTCTGCACAGTGATGTCGCAGATCGAAAACTCCGCGCCAGTTGCGAAGATTCGCCAGTTGCGGTGTCGCTCAAACGAACTGTCACCACGCGCAGCTTCTGCCGTCAACGCGTTGCAATAGATCGGCACATCAAATTTCCGGCAAAGAACTTCAAGACCACAGATATGGTCACCGTGTTCGTGCGTAAGCAGGACGCCATCGAGCCGCTCGGGCATGACGCCGCACTGCTCCAGACGCAACACCAATTGCCGCGCGCTCAACCCGCCATCGACAAGAAGTTTGCCATGGTCTGTTGCGACCAACGCGCTGTTTCCCGCGCTCCCGCTGCCAAGCATGGTCAAGCTGAACACGGGATCTAAATTAGCGGCGTTACTTCAACTTACGCAAATGGAATCAATTGATACTAGCGTGGGTTTTTCCCTGCGGCGTGCACTGTGGTCCGTCGTACGGCGGCTGCACCGAGGATGGACTGTGACAATCAGCAGCCAAGATTCAATAGACCTGTACGACTAATGCCCAATTGACAGGCAAAGCGTGGACCTACATAGTCAAAACCGATCTGATTCAGGCCAAGAATTGCTGCCCCGCTCCGTCTTCGTCTGCCCCAGACCCTCAGCTAACAGAAGCAATCAGCGGGGAACAGACAAAGGAAGATCCACAATGAAAGCAACAGAACACTTGGTGGTTTCGACATCCAGCCCAAAGGCAACGTCTCACTCGTTTACGCGTAGACGTTTCTTGGGTACGACCCTTATCGCTGGCGCCGGCACCCTCGTTGGTACTGCGCCGTTTGCAAACCCTCGTGTCGCTGAGGCGCCTTTTTACAAGGGAATGTGCTACCAGCCGTTTCCACAACCCTACGACCCGTCGCACGCTAATATTGGCTGCATCTTTTTCGGGAGCGACATCGCATACAACGCCATGGAGCCGCTGTGGGGCCCGAGTTACACGTCATTCAGTGGCAGGACGTTCCAGGGCCGTAACGACCTGCAAACGCTGAAAGACATGGGCGTAAATCTGGTTCGCCTTTACGACTGGGAACCGCGCAACTTTCACAAGAGATTCCTGGACAAGTGTGTAGAACTCGGGATCAAGGTTCTGGCGCCCGTCTCGAGATACTTTCTCAACCCTAGCCAGGGTTTTCCTTTCCGGCGAGACCTAATACCGAAGCTAATCCGGTCGTTCAGCGACGGGGAAACAAACAATGGTTCGACTTATCATCCGGCGATTGCTGCCATCATCATGGGAAACGAACCCGGTATTTGCCACTGTTATACTGTGGAAGAATGCAGCGAGTTCACAAAGGATTGGGTGGAGGCGGAAAAGCGAATGCGTTTCCCGACCACGCTGCCAATCGGCCATCCTGTCGATTTCGGCATTGATCCCGGCGAGACCTTTCCAAAGTGGAACTTCTGGGGGACACTGCTGGACAGGAACCACCTACAACATCTGAAGAACCGTTTGTTCCTGGCGCCCCAGCCGCAGAATCCGGCTAGCGACCTCTTCGTGAACTTCAATGGCACGGGCAGAGGCTATGTGCAGCAAACCTTTGAGAAATTCGGCGTGCCGCTGCTCTTCACGGAGCTGGGTAAAGACCGCCAAAAGCCGAACTATGAGGCCGTAGTCCGAGGTCAATTGGAGGGTTCACTTGGCTATGGTGCGGCACACCCAGACCAATTCCTGGGCATCTGCCACTTCCAATTCGCCGACAAAGTATGGAAATGCCCGCAGTTCCAATGCCGCGACTCCGAGGGATCGTTCGGCACGCACAGCCATACAAATCAAGTGCCG
>JBKPMH010000252.1:0-10448 GCA_046732035.1 Verrucomicrobiota bacterium | reverse complement strand
ACCGTAGTCTCCACGAAAGTACTCACACCGCGTCAGGCCATTGCCATGGCCGCGTTTTTTAATCTGACCGGTGCGCTGCTTGGTGGCGCGGTGGCGACGACAATCGGCAAAGGACTTGTGGACACGAATGTGGTCACAATGCCTACAGTGCTGGCCGCCGTCCTGGCGGCGTTCATTTGGAACATCGCTACCTGGTGGTTCGGGTTGCCATCCAGCTCGAGTCACGCACTTATCGGTGGACTTTGCGGCGCAGCACTCGCCACCGCACGCGGCGATTGGTCCGTCATTAAGTGGAACGCCGGCCTATGGCCGAAAGTTGTTGTTCCCATGATTACGTCACCGCTGGCCGGATTTATTTTTGGCGGGCTGCTGATGTTTTTGCTTTTCGCAGCGTTCCACCGTTTTACTCCGCACTTCGTGAACACGCTGTTTGGCAAGCTGCAAATTTTCAGCGCAGCCTGGATGGCACACAGCCACGGCTCAAATGACGCGCAAAAGACGATGGGCATCATCGCGCTCGCGCTATTTACTGGAACTAAAGCCGGCAGCTTTGATCATCTCCCCGGCGTGCTCGCTTTTCTTAAAACTCCGACCTTCATGCTGCCCACGTGGGTCGTCACGCTTTGCGCGCTAACCATGGCTGTCGGAACAGCGGCAGGTGGATGGCGCATCATCCGCACTCTCGGACATCGGATGGTAAAACTGCAGCCCGTGAACGGCTTTGCGGCGGAGACAACTGCCGCAGTCATCATCCAGGCTGCCAGCTACTATGGAATTCCGCTCTCAACGACGCATGTAATCACCGCGTCGATCATGGGAGTAGGCGCAGTGAAGCGTTTCAGCGGCGTGCGATGGACAGTTGTCGAGCGAATCATATGGGCATGGATTTTTACCTTGCCGGCAAGCGGACTGATCGGTTACGCGCTGGAGCGAATCGCAACGGCGCTGCTTTAACCAGCAAGAAGGTCGCGGGCCGAAAATGCCGGCTACAATTTGTCCATTTCTTCGATCACTCTCTTCATTCCGCTCACTACCAGCGTGAACCGGTCGTAATCAAGTTTATCAGGCGTGTCGTTAGCTGAATGATAGTACGGATAACGAAACGGCGCAGTATCGGTGACCATGATTCCCAGGTAACCGTTCTTCCAGAACGACCATTGGTCAGACCAACTAACGCCGGGAACAAACCAGGGAAGCGCTGCGCCTTCCGAGGGAATACGCGCGTGTTCGCGGAAAAGCGAGATGACGTGTCGGAGTAAGGGTTGCGAGCGCAGGTTACTCACAAGGCCAATGAAGTTTCCAACCTTCGGATAAAAAGCGCCCAGAACTTTGGATGGATAAACTTGCGAGTTCGGTGCGTCGGAAAAATACCCGATCGTCTCGAGACTAATCATCGCAGAGATCTTATCGCCACGCGCTTTGCATCCTTTGGCGTAATGAAGGCTTCCCATTTCGCCCGATACAAAATAAGGCGGCTCCTCGTTCACAAACGCCACGAAACGCAACGTGTGTTCGGTTTGTTTACCGGCAAATCGTCGCGCTAAAGCCAGCGTCGCGGCCACACCGGTGGCGTTGTCGTTCGCACCCGGCGAACCAAGGACTGAATCGTAATGTGCACCGATCAAAATTATTTCCGGCCTAGCACCCCGAATTTCCGCCTCAATGTTATGACAGCTTCGACCCCTTATTTCGTAGCTGTCCCGTCGCGGAAGCAAACCGGCACGCGAAAAAGAATCTTCGATGAAATCGGCGGCCGCATTGAGCTCGGCATAGTGCCACATGTTTCGTTCGCCAATCTCACCGGCCAGCTTTTGCACGTCAGCACGAAGCTCCTCCCGTAGAGCGACTTCTTCGGTCGACAGTGGAGTTGCCATCGAAACATTTTTTCCGGGCATCTTGATTCCAAACCACCAGAGCAACGCAAGAATTGCAACGACAGCGACAACAACGCAAACCGCGCTGAACAAGACTTTTGAGAAAATGGCTGAGCGCACAAGCAGGTATTTTGAGCTCTATCGGCGCGGCCGGCGGTCGCGCCCTACCAAATTATGACTATGCAATCTTGGTTCGAAATCGCGACGCGCAAAAAGCGAAGAGCAATGCCGACATGACGATGAGGATGGCAAGCTGCGGCCAGTATTCGAGGAAATTTGCCCCACGCAAAATGATGGCACGCATCAGCGCGATGAAATAGGTCGTGGGGAAGAGCGCGCCGAAAGCGTAAAAAATCCACGGCATGGTTTCTCGGGGAAAAATGAATCCGGAAAAGAAGACGCTCGGCAACAGGAACACCATTGACATTTGAAGGGCCTGCATCTGGTTTTCGGCTTTTGTCCCCACCACCAGGCCAAGGCTAAGCAGGGCGAACACATACACCAATGTCGAGAACATCATCGCCACCACGCTTCCCTCGATGGGGACGAAGAACACAAACCGCATGATGAGAAAGAGAATCACGGCCATTGCCATCCCAATACACAAATACGGAACGAGCTTGCCCAGCATCAGACCACTGCGGCTTAACGGACTAACGAGTAATTGCTCAAGGGTGCCCCGTTCACGTTCGCGTACTAGCGCCATCGCGGCAGCGACTGTTGTCCCGATTTGCAACACCACTCCGATCACGCCAGGCACATAAAAGTTCGGAGCGCGCATCGCCGGGTTGTAAAGCATCTGCGGTCGAATATCGATCGGCACGCCGTGCCTGCCGGTCTCGCGCAAAAGCGATTCCACGGACTGGGTCAATGCCACGCCCAGCCCGGTATTGAGAGCTTGCAATGCCGTTGTGGAATTAGATCCGTCGACAAGCAACTGCACCTGCGCAGAGTGACCCGCATTGAGGTCGCGGGTGAAATTCGGCGGAATGTCCAACGCGGCATACGCTCGGCCTTTCCGCATCTCGCTCTTGAGCTCATCCAGGCTGTGTACCTCGCCTACCACTCGAAACGTCTCCGTATTAACAAAGCGATCGATTAACAGCCGGCTCTCGACGCTGCGGTCCTCGTTGAGGACAAGCATCGCCATGTGTTTGATGTCGTTGTCCAGAGCGTAACCAAACGCGACCATCTCAATGAGCGGTGGAAAGAAAAAGAAAAAGAGCGTCAGCGGATCGCGCGCCACGACAATGAATTCCTTGAAGAGAATTGCCCCAAGACCGCGAAAAAGTTTGTGTTTCATATATTTTTCCGTGTCATGGCGAGGTCGCCGCGGTGACCGAGGGACCTCGCGCAGGCCGTTTGATCACACAAAATACGCAATCCCTTGGTCTCCTTCTCACGTAATCACGCGACTTTTTGTCGTTCCGCAGCGTGCTTGGCAGAAAGCTCCACAAACACGTCTTCAAGTGAAGGACCCATTTCGTGAATCTCGGAATGGCTGACTCCAACTTTGCGCAATTGCGCATCGATCTGGGCCCGCTTGACGCTTTCATCGACCAGTAGATGCATGGATTGACCGAACACGGTAGCGCTGCGGACGCCTTCCATTTCGTGCATCGCACGCAGCGCCATGGTGACGTGATCGCAGGTTACATCGAGCCGGCGCGTTCCGGCCGGGTTTACCTCCGGAAGTTCCTTTAACTCGTCCGGCTCACCGCACACGATCAACTTCGACATGTAAATGTAACCAACATGATCGCAGCGCTCTGCTTCGTCCATGTAATGCGTGGTCACGAAGAGCGTCATGCCTTTCCCGGCGAACTCGAAAAGGAGATCCCAAAGCTCGCGCCGCGCGACCGGGTCAATGCCTGCAGTCGGTTCATCGAGAAAGAGCACAGTCGGCCTGTGCATAAGCGAGCAAGCCATGGCGAGGCGTTGTCGCCAGCCTCCGGAAAGGTTTGAAGCGCGTCTATTGATATATGGCTCGAGATGCGTCTCAGCGATCATCTCCTCGCGTCGCTGATCTAATTCATGACCGCTCAAGCCATAAAGTTTTCCTGCGAAAATGAGGTTCTCGTTTACGGTAAGTTCATCGTACAGCGAAAATTTTTGCGACATATACCCGATCATTTCTTTGATTGGTTCGATATCCCGCACAACGTCGTGGCCGCCGATGCGAGCGGTGCCTTCAGTCGGCTCCAGAATTCCGCATAACATTCGGATCACGGTCGTTTTTCCGGAGCCGTTCGGACCGAGAAAACCGAAGATGGAACCTTTCCCGACCGAGAACGAAACGTGATCGACGGCAGTAAACGCGCCGAAGCGTTTCGTCAGGCCTTCAACTTCAATCATCGACTCAGGCATGGAAGAAAAAAGAGCAATCAGGACAGCAAGAACGCATGAAGATTCCGAAGATGAGCTTCCAGCTCATCTCGGCAGGCTGGCAGCCTCCCAGCCGAGTCAGGCAAGATGGCTGACTTCCGATTTCTGATTTCCTGCTTTCATGATTCATTCGTTCACACCGTCATTTCACGTTTGGAAAATAAACATCGGCAGCCATTCCGGCCCGCAAGCGGTCGTCGTCGCTGGGTAAACGAATCTTCACTCCAAACACCTGTTTGATCCGGTCCGCGACGGTTTGCACGTTGCGCGGAGTGAACTCGGCCTGTCGATTTATCTGTTCGACGACGCCGTCGAAGTCTTTCCCGGGAAACGAATCGACGCGGACCCGAACGTGCTCGCCGAGCTTGATTAAACCCAGCCACGACTCAGGAACGTAAACGCGCACCCAGAGATGCCCGGTCAAAATGAGCGTGGCCGCCTCGCGATTCGCTGGGAGCACATCGCCCACTTTCACGCTCAGCACCTCGAGAATAGAATCAGCTGGCGCCACGACCTGCATTTCCGCCAGCTGCGCGTCGATATCGGCAAGTTGTGCGCGGGCTTGCGCCACACGCATTTGCGCCGCCGCGAGATTTTTCTCCTGTGTGTTCGCTGAGCTTTGCGCGCGTTCAGCGTCGCTTGAAGAAACGACTTTACGACCAAGCAAGTCCTGCTGGCGCTTTGCTTCATCGCGCAAGAACACCAATTGCGCTTGTTGTGCATCCGCGTCGTGAAGTGCCGTGTCGATTTGTGCGGCCGCAAGATCGCGACGCGCTCGCAACTCTGATGCATCCAGTTGGAGGATCAATTGTCCTTCATGCAGATGATCGCCTTCCCACTGTAAAATCTTCTCGACGCGGCCGCCAGCGCGCGGTCCCACGTGCGCTTCATCCACCTCGATGGTGCCCGAAACTGCTTTCCCGCGATCGCCGCATCCGGCGAGCAGGAGAAGCAACATCAAAGCTCCCGCTATCGCAAGGTAGGGTCGTCGCGACCTCTTTATCCTTACTGTGCGATTCGCCTCTCCCCTGGCTGAAGGGCAGAGCATTGAGGTGAGGGGTCCTTCTGCACTCACGCCAGAAGCAAGCAAACCCTCACCCTGCCCTCTCCGTTGGGAAGGGAGAGGCGAATCTGTCGGGCTAACCACATGCCGAGGCGCTGCGACAACGCGCCCCCCCGAGGCGAACTGCCGTTGTCGCACAGCATGTGTACCAGCTTGTGGATTTGCTCTAACGAGTGATGTACTCATGCTTTCCTGCCCTTCGCAGTGAGCGCGCCTTCGAGAACGATCTTCAGGATTCCGGAAAATCCTTCTTTCGGCATCATCCCCAGCTCCTCCATCTTCGCCGGATTCATGATCGATTGAACCAGCGCCAGCAGGATTTCGATGATCAGTTTGGCCGGAACATCCTTGCGCACCATTCCCGACCGTTGTCCCTCGACGAAAAATTTTCCGAAGTAGCGCTCGATCAACGCGGCCCGACGGCGTTCCACAAGTTTGAAGATCTCCGGTGCTTTCTGGCGCATGTCGCGCACGAACGGCGGCTTGATCTCATCCAATTCCCGGTGTGTACCAGCCAACAATTCGCGCAATGTCACTGGGAATTTGTGCGAGTCCGCGCGCGTAAGGTCCTTCAACATCGCCTCGACGCTTGTGAATTTTTGGGCCAGCACGGCCTCAAGCAGATCGAACTTGCCAGGAAAATACGCGTATAGGGTTTTCTTGCTGATCCCCAGTTCCTCCGCCAGGTCGTCCATGGTCACACTACGAAATCCGTGATTAAAAAAGTGGACTCGCGCGGCATTGATAATTCGCTGGCGGTTCGAATCACGTTTTTGGCTTCGTGGCCGCGGCTTCCGAGCCGTTTTCATATTTGGACGTCTAGCACAATGCGGAAACTAATCCAGTATATTTAGTTTCCGCAAGCTGGATAGCCGGAAGCATGTCTGTAGCCATGGGCGGTGACCGCGGCCGACACTGATGCTGCCCTGTAAAAAGCCGGCATCAGCACCGCCGGCTACAACAAATGCCGTTGCGACAGAAGTTTTCGACAAACCCATGCTGAATCGCTAACACAGTCACGATGGCCGGCTACTCAGGAACACCCCTACCACAAAAGCTGGGAATCAAACCAGGGCTGACGGTCATCACAATCGATGCGCCTCCGAACTATGGTGGATTGCTCGGTGCAATTCCCGAGGGCGTAAGTTTTTCCAATCGGTTGCAGCCGGATTCGAATTTTGTGCACGTTTTCATCAGGAACCGGACTGAATTGGAAAAGAGATTGTCACTCCTGCGCCAGAAAATTGCAGACACCGGAACGGTTTGGATTTCCTGGCCAAAGAAATCGTCCGGCGTCTCCACCGATGTGACCGAAGACGTGGTTCGCTCTGTCGCGCTGCCGCTTGGATTCGTCGATGTGAAAGTATGCGCCATCGATCAAACCTGGTCCGGCTTGAAATTGATGGTTCGCCGCACCAATCGAAAAGTCGCGGCCAAAGCTTGAACAGGCGCGAGTTTGTTCGTGTTATCTTAAAATCGCAGAAACCTCTACGGGCTCGTGAACTCACGTGTGAAAGGTGAAGTGGCGGATCGGTCAGGAGTGGCCTCGATCTCGCTTGCAGTGCAAAAGCTCAATCGACAATCCGCCAAAGAGCAACAGCGTCGCGAACAACGTGTTCCCATAGAGCTGCGCGCCGCGCGGAAATGCTAGACCAACGGCGAGTAGCGCCAGAGCCGGCAAGCTCCACCACAAAACGGCTGAGTTTTTTTCGACGAGAACTCGCTGTGTTATCACCGCAAACGGCAGCATCAGCCACGAATAGAAGTAGCCGAACGAAAGCGGCGTGACCATTAGCATCAGCAAAAGGAGCAAAGAAAACTCGATGGCATTAGTCTCCGGCGTTCGGGCATTGCCACGAGGCATCGCCGCGATAAACAAAATGCCCAGTACCAATGCGACGGCAACAATGATCGCGTTCACGAGCGGAAACGGAAGATCCACGAAGTCTACATAGACCGGCTGATGCTGTGCCGAAGCGGCGTCGGCGTCGACGTGGCGAAGCAGGCGATTGGTTACACCGACCAGCGACTGATTTTTCCAGGTGTAACTGCGCATCGGGCGCTGCCCCACGCTGACCTCACTATATTTCAACATCCCTGCGCTCCACTTCTCCAAGTCGTGCCATGCGCGGTCAAATCCCCGGAACGGCGCCGGTAAAACGAGAAGCAAAAATACAACCGTGACGACCAGACTGGCTGCTGCTGTCCAATAACGTCGGTAGACCAGGTAAACGACCGCAAGCACCGGAAACGCTTTGATTGCGGCTGCAATTGCGATCAGGCCGCCAGCGACGATTTCGCGCTTTCGGCGTAGCGCAATGAAAGCGCCAAGCATTAGCGCGAGTAAAACGAGATTCGGCTGACCGAGATGATAACTCGACCAGATGTAAACAATCACCGCCAGACTCGGGATGACGTATAACCAGAGGTTTGTTACGCCTCGGTTACCCGCGGCGAGAATGGCACTCAGCTTCGCGCTGAAAAACCACGCAGCGGAGTTGATCGCGACCAGAAGAACAATCAATCCTCCCTGCCCAAGCAGACTCGCGCCCGCCAGGAGAAACGCGCACGGCGGTGGATACATGAAGTCGTATTTGCCGGCACGAAAGAAATAAATTTCGTCACCTGCCAGTACATGTCTGCCGGTGGCATACCAGAGTTCGTAGTCAAAGATCGTATGGCCGCGCAGGTAACGAAGAAGTGGAAGCGCGGAGAAGACTGTCGCCGCTATGATAAAGCACCACAGCAATGCCCGAAGCCCAGCCCCAGAATTCATTCGCCGTTTCACGATTGTCGACCCTGTCACGGCCTGAAAATCCTCTCGTCTGTCGTGTTGAGCGAAGCGAAACATCTCTGATTATTTCAGGTGCACTCGATCTCAGGAAATACTGAGATTCTTCGCTTTGCTCAGAATGACAAGAATTGCGCTCTTTGTTCCGCCTTCGCTTAGCCGTGCATCTGGCGAATTACTTTGGCGTGGCAATCGGCGGCCGCGCTCTATGCCATTCTGTGCTTCGCTCGAAGGCGTGTGCGGTTTGCAAGACGCGGCCTTCATTTAACGGCTTACCTAATAACTGCAAACCGATCGGCAGGCGATGCCCGTTCGTCTGGGCAAAACCGCATGGCACACTGATTCCACAGATTCCAGCCAAGTTAGCCGCGATGGTGAAAATATCGGCAAGATACATTTGCAACGGGTTCGCAGTCCGCTCACCGATCTTGAATGCGGGCACAGGCGAAGTGGGCGAAATCACTGCATCGACCTTCTCAAATGTCTTTGTGAAATCCTGCCGGATCAGCTCCCGCACTTTCTGCGCATGCAAATAGTAGGCGTCGTAATAGCCGGAGCTCAAAACGTAAGTCCCGAGAATGACTCGCCGTTTTACTTCCGGACCGAAACCTTCCTCACGCGTCCGACCGTAAAGATCGAGCATGTCCCGCGGATTTTCGGCTCGATACCCATAACGGACCCCATCGAAGCGAGCAAGATTAGCGGAGGCTTCAGCGGTCGCCACAATGTAATAAACGGCGACTGCATAATCAGTATGCGGCAGTGAGACGTCGATAATCTCTGCGCCTAACGAACTTAGTTGTTTCACCGCAGCGTCAATGGCCGCTTTTACCTGCGGATCGATGCCTCCGATCATGTATTCTTTTGGCAGACCCAATCGGACTCCTCGCAAATCGCTTCCTAGTTTTGCGGCATAGTCAGGTACGGGTTCATCAAGAGAAGTGCTGTCTAGCGGATCGTGTCCTGCAATCGCGTTCATGATGAGCGCCGCGTCCCGAACAGTCTTCGTCAACGGCCCGATTTGATCGAGTGACGAGGCAAATGCGACAAGGCCGAATCGCGAGACCCGCCCATATGTTGGTTTAAAACCCACCACACCCGAAAGTGCCGCGGGTTGACGAATTGAGCCGCCTGTATCGCTACCCAATGCGCCAAAAGCTGTGTCCGCTGAGACGGCAGCCGCCGAACCGCCACTGGATCCGCCCGGAACGCGCGTTAGGTCCCACGGATTCCGAGTCAATTTAATTGCGGAATTCTCGGTGGAGGAACCCATGGCAAACTCGTCCAGGTTGGTTTTACCGAACGGGATCGCACCCGCGGCGCGTAACCTTCGAATCACGGTGGCATCGTAGGGCGCTCGATAACCATGCAAAATCTTTGAGCCGCAGGTACACGGCTGTCCTATGACATTGATAATGTCTTTGATGGCGACCGGAACGCCGCCCAGTGGGAGATCGACATTCGCCTTCTCGGCCTCTTTGGTGGCAGCCTCGCTATCGAGCGAAAGATACGCGCCAATTTTTTCATCTACAGTTTCTATGCGCTTTCGCAAAGCATCGATGACTTCGCGCGGAGTAATTTCCCGGCGACGCAACAACGATTGCAGATCGGCGATGCTGAGCGCCGGCAGGTCCTTCTCGGTCATTCCAGGACTTTAGGGACGATAAAGAGGTCGTTCGCCTTTCGGGGCGCGTTGCTCAACGCCTGATCTGCCGTGAACCATTCGCTCGCCGCGTCCTCGCGAAAAACGTTGAAAATCGGCAGCGCGTGCGCGGCCACTTCAACATGGCTTACATCCGCCTGCCGAAGTTTCTCGACATAGTTTAGAACATCATCCAGCTGCTTCTGAAATGCGCTTGCTTCCTCTTCAGTGAGATTGATTCGCGCCAGTCTGGCGACGTACCCAACGTCGAGCTCCGAAGTCCGGGCCATAATCTTTGGCTACGAATGCAGATTGCTAATCAGCCAGATGACCGCGACGGCTAACGCCACCACAAGCAGGAGAAAAATGATCTGACCTTCTCGCCGTTCTTTGCGCAAAGAACGAGGACGCCGGGATGAATTCCTGCCTTCAGCGATCGAGCCGCCAGCGTCGGCTGCGATCGAGACCCGAAATCTTTTATCGGCTCGATTATATTTTGCGCCTCGTTCCGCCCTGTTTTTCTCGATCACAGGGACTTTGGCGACAAGGCGCTCAAGTTTTTCGAGTCTGTCACGAAGTTCCGCTTCCTGTCGCGCTATCTCTTCCTGTCTGCGGCGAAGCGGCAGACTGGATCTGGGTGAACGACGAAACAGTCCCATCACTTGCTCGCCAGCCAAATGAAAAGAGCAAGCG
>JBKPMH010000251.1:0-9192 GCA_046732035.1 Verrucomicrobiota bacterium | reverse complement strand
ATTGGATCTCGATCGATCTGTGCTCGCGGCGCGCGCCTGATCAAAACCTCGCACCAATTCCAATGTGTCGTGGCGCGGCGCCCATCAAGCAGACCGGCTCGCGCCAGCAACATGGCGCCGGTGCAGACAGATCCGATTCGGCGAATTCGTCCCGCCATGGTTTTCAACCAGCGAGTGGCTTCTGCGTTGACTTCGTCGTTCTCAATTGCGCTGCCGCCCGCTACCAGCAGGGTATCGATGTTGCCCGCAACCTCGCGAAAGGTTTTGTGCGCCGTAATTCGCAAACCGCAGTTCGTGACAAACGAACGATGAGGGGAAGTACTCACCACTTCGACAGAATAGATTGGTGATGCGCCTGGGTTCTGCTTGAGGAAGATTTCGGAGGCCCGAGCGAAGACTTGCAACGGTCCCACCAGGTCGAGAACCTCGGTGCCCGGTGCAGCGACAAAGACGATTCGGCGCGCTGTGCGGGACGAAGTTGAATTCATCAGCTGTTTACTTGTCGCTCACCAAACGTCACAACGTTTTCTTATCGGTGGACACGAATTTTTCCGGCGCGGCGTCGAATGTTTTCTTGTCATCGTCAGAACAGAAGTAGTAGGTCACACCTTTGAAAATGGACTTGGGCGCGTTTTTGGGATCGATATCCATTCCGCAGACTACACAACGCGGATGTTCGGCAGTCGAAACACGAGCAGTCGCGTACTGCTGGTTTGATTCCGGGTTCATCCAGCCCTGCCCCTGATATTCCAGATCGTAGGCGGTTGCCTGGGCCACTTCACGGCCGAAGTAACGCTCCACTACTCGTAATGCGAGGTCGATTCCGGACGACAGTCCTCCAGCGGTTGCGAGGTTTCCATTTTCTACAAAGCGCGCTCCACGTTTGAGCTGAACATCTGGAAACTCTGTTTCGAATTGTCCGAATGCCCCGTGGTACGTGGTAGCCGGCCGTCCCGACAAAAGGCCGGTCTTCGCCAGCAAAAATGCGCCAGTACAAACTGACATGGTCACATCGGTCGTCTTTGTGGATTTGCGGACCCAATCCAATGTTGCCTGCGTCGGCGCTTTTTGCGCGGGAATGACGATCACTTTCGGCGCAGGAGCAGTTTCAAAGCTATAATCGGGCACGATCTTCATCCCACCACTTGTGCGAATAGGCGTCGTGGACTCCGATACGGTGTAAAGGCGGAAAGGATGATCCCTGCGGCCAGGGACTGTGACATCTTGAAAAACTTCCCATGGCCCGGTGAAATCGATCACTTGCGCACCGTCGGAAAGGAGAAACGCAACAGGGATGCTGCCTTCCGCAGGTGGTTTGAGTGCGTTTGTTTCGACTGCAGCCCGGTTATGCTCAGACGCGCTGGGGCTTTTCGCCGGATCTGACCCCGATGTTTGAGCTAAAACCAGAAGTGTAATTGCAGCCAGCAAACCGAGTTCCGCTATCGGATTCAGTAGCTTTCGATTTGTGATGTTTGTTTGTGCATTCATGACATTTAGCTTCACGATGCGGCTTAATGGCAGCAACGACAATTATCATCATATTTCTGCCACACGGGCGAACGGAATTCGCGATGGATCGCTTGTTTGTTTTAAAGCCGTCCAGCGATCTGCAGGCCAAATGTGACGTCGTCGATCGAATTGGACGAATCAGACTGCGCCACTCCGTCATTGAAGATGGCGATTACGTTCGACCCATCTAACAGTATAAATCCGTACGACGATGAGCGAACGAAGCGACGCGACTCCGCACTGAGAGCACGAGGTCTTGAGACAAATCAGCCTGGATAAGTTCTTCACGATCTGCGGATGCAGATGCAACTGTGACCCCGCGGGGATCAACAATCGCCGAGCTGCCGCAGAACCATGAGTCAGCGTCTTTGCCGACACGGTTCGACGCAATTACATAACTTTGATTTTCGATCGCGCGCGCAAGGACGAGCGTTCGAAAATGCTCAATGCGCGGAAACGGCCACGCCGCAGAAACGATAAACGCTCCTGCATTCTGTTCGACGGCCAGTTTTCTGTACATCTCCGGAAATCGAAGATCGTAACAGATGCTGAACCCAAAGCGCAGGTTGCCAAGTGCGAAGGTCGCGAAACCGCCGCCTGAAGCAAAACACTTCTGTTCATCAACAGGCGCGACTGCGTACAAATGAGTCTTTCGATATTTGGCGGCGATTTGTCCGTTTTGATCGACAAAAACGAGCGTGTTGTAAATCGAACTATCATCCCGTTCCGATACTCCACAAACAATCGCGATGGAAAGCTTTGCCGCGATTTCCTGAAGTCCCGGAACAAAACCGTCGGTCCACGAACAGGCGTGTGTTTCGATGGCGGACATCGAGTAGCCAGTATCCGTCATTTCCGGAAACACAATCAGTTCCACGCCGGAATGGCTGGCTTCACGAGAGAAATTCTCAACCTTCACCAGGTTGGCTTTTGGATCACCGAGCGAACAAGAAATCTGAGCAGCAGCAACCTTCATATGGCTCCATGCACTAAATACATGAAACCATGCGAAATTTCACCGACGACGCCAATGGTTTTGGCGCGTGCGGGCCGCATTACAAACGGACTCGCTCCGCGTCTTTGGCGGGGATCCAACCACGCAACGTGTTGGGCAGCGCTGCGTAGATCCAATCTCCGCGAGTACTCAAAATTTTGATTTCGCTGCCGGGTGGCAACGCGAGGACGCTATTCGCAGTGTCCGCAGTCGCAAGACGCGCCTGCACATTTTTGCCGGTCACTATGGCCAACGCAGATCCATTGCTTCCACGCTCCAGCGCATATACAGCGTATGCCGCGCCCGCACCAACCGAGACACAAAAGATTAAGGAAGCAAGCAACGTCGCGGACTTACGGCGCGCAAAAATCAGCAATAAAATCAGAGTCAGTGCGAACCAAAAAGCGATGGCTGCGGCAATGCAGTACTGATTGACACTCGCAAACTGCAAATAGCGCTCCGGTCCGCTTTGCTGTAACTCAAGCGCGCGCGCCTCGTCACGAGCGATCTGCAAATTAGCTGTGGCTTCCGGATGATGCCGCTCCAGGGCTAGTGCCCGCTCATAATTCAAAATCGCGTGTCCAAAATCGCCTGTCCTGAAATAAGAATTGCCGAGATCGTAAAATAACGTTGCGCTCCATTGGCCCGCTCCGACAAGGGTCTCGTAACCGGCGATCGCTTCCTTAAAATGCCCTTGTGCATAGGCCTGGTTTGCCTTCATGAACTCGGCATTCGCTTGCGCGAAAGAAGACTCAGCTAACAGCGCGCTGAGGAGAATGGCAAAGCAACAGGCGAAGAACTTCATTTCAAATTGTGAATTAGCTCCAATACTTCGCGCTGATTTTCCGGAGAGATTTTCCCGGGACCGTTATGGGCTCCGCTGTATTGCCATTCGTCGCTTTGCTCAAACAACTTGCGGAGCCGATCACGCGATTGGTTGTTAAGATTGAAAGTCTCCGCCGCAGTTTCCACATCCACCATATTTGGATCGATGCGGCGATTGCCCGATGCCAAAGCGGCTTTTACCCGAACCACTCTGGAGGCTTCCGCATAATATTCTCGGGGGGAAACGTCGTTACGATGCAGCTTGTGCATCAAATCAGTCGCTTCATGTTGCAGCGCGGAGATGCGTTGTGCCTCACGGTTATCAATCCTGGCCCGGCGAATCTTCCAACCTGCAAATCCGATTAATGCGAGTAACGGAAACACCTGGGCTGCCCAAAAAACATTTCGTGTGTAAATCGGGGCGAAAGACCCGGTTTTCGTCGGCAACTCAGTGAGCTGATACAAAATATCCTGTGGCTTGTTTGGAATTGAGGCCGGTGACGCAGCGGGCGCTGCTGTTGCCCGCGTCGCCGACGCAGGCGGCGCAACACCTGGATTTTGCGCGACGGTGGTGCCGCCCTGCACAGTGATCGGGGTTGGCTCGCTGTGCAGAGTTACATATTGCTCTTTCACCGGGTCGAAGTATGAGAAGGCCAGCAGCGGGAGCGCTTGTTTCTTCTCGTTAGGCGAAAGGACCATCTCAAAGGTCTTGCTGCCGCTGATGCCGACTTCATCATCCTGCTTAAATTTGGATGACGGCGGATATTTATGCCAGCCGCGCTCGTCTTCCAAGACTGGCGCATTGACGCGGTCAAAATTGCCGCGCCCAGAAATTGTAGTGGTGACGGTAATGGGGTCGCCGACCTGCACTGTCTTGGGCTTTGCCTCCGTCGCCATTGAGAAGGTTCCAATGGCGCCTGAAAAACTGGCCGGCGCGTTTGGCGGCACCTGCTTCACCTCAAGTGCCACCGGCTCGCTCTTGATCTCCACCTCGCGGCGTTCACCAAATTGACTGAAAGGATTTGAGAAAAACGGATCGGAGAATGGGTCGTCTTGATCAAACAAGTCAAAAGGCGAACGACCACGCATGCGCGGCGGGCTTTGCCTGCGAGGAATCATGACCTGGGCCTTCGCTTTAACCGGCCCGATTTCAAACTTGCCCGCACGTGCCGCGGCAATTGCAGTTTTGTATGTTACGACTTCATAAAGTCTGCCGTTGATGGTTTCAGTATTCTCGGACGACTGCTGCAATTTCTGCGCAGTAAAGCCTTGTCCCGTGATCTCCGGCGGTTCAGTGAGTCGCGGTCGGACACGAGGATCAAATCCCATTCGAATCTGAACAGGAACGATCTGACCCACGTATGCGGTCTTAGTTGGTACAATTAACTCCGCGAAAACAAGATTATTTGCGCCGGCTGCCTGTGCATCGCGCCCGGACCGAGCGGCGGATGAACGACCAGACGAATCCGAAACATTTAGAGTCAACGGAGGGGTGCGCAACGAGTTATTTCCAGTGCGGATGGTTTGAGGAGGGATCGTGAATCGTCCCGCTCTCAACGGCATCACAGTATAGTCGTATACGACACTGGAAGTTAAATTGAGATTGTTCATCTCAATTCTTTGTGACGTTCCTGTTCGGTGAATTTCCAGACCGTCAACCACGATCTGCTCGGGAGCGTCTGCGCTACGGGTTCCGGTAATTCGAATTTCCAGGCGCACCGTTTCGCCCAGTTCAGCCTCAGAGCTATTCAGAACCGCTGTCACGCTTGGCGAATCAGCATGGGCAAATTGCGCGCACGCGATGATGCCAAAAACAGCAATAAGAATTCGTCGAGACGTCGACATGACAAACCTTTGCTTACCAGTCCTTATAGACATGACGCGTAGCTCTGCGTTCATCAAGTTGAACTCGCGCCTCCTCGTCTTTCATCGATTCCAAAAGCGCTTCAGCCTGACGTTCGCTCATTTGGCCTTCTTTTTCCGGCTCGGCTTCGGCAACCTGCGCGTTCTTATCAGGCGGCTTCTGTAATTTGTCTTCGCCTCCGGCTCCTTTCACTTCACCGGCAAATTTCTTTGATTCCCCGGGAGTCGGTGAAGGAGTTCCATTTTCACCTTCACCATCTCCCGGCGACGGTGACGGCGATTCATTCTCGCCTTGGCCAGGACTGGGCGATTCCTGGCCTCGCTGTTCACCCGGCGACGGTGAAGGTTGTCCCTGTTGCTTGTCAGCGGAGCCCGGCGAAGGAGAAGGAGTTTCGCCAGATTGTCCTTGCTGTTGGTTCTTCTGCGGCTCGTTCTTCGCCTGGGCCTGATCGTTCTTTTGCTGTTGGTCTTTCTGATTCTCTGATTGTCCTTGTGACTGCTGATCTTGTGATTGCTGTTGATCTTGTTGCTGCTGTTGCCCCTGACCTTGTTGCTGCTGTTGGTTCTGCTGTTGCTGGTCTTTTTGTTTCTGCTGCTGATCCTGTTGCTGGTTCTGTTGGTTCTGTTGATCCTGGTTGTCCTGCTTGTTTTGCTGTGGGGACGGGGAAGGGGAGGGCTGTTGTTGTTTCTTATTCTTTAGCTCTTCGATTTTCTTTTTTACGTAATCGTAATTATCCTTCGCCTCTTTATTCTGAGGCTCGAGTTTCAGAGTCTGTTCATAATGATTCAGAGCATTTGTCCAGTCGCTAAGCTTTTTATCATCGCTCTTTTGTGCTTCACCGCGCTGGTAAAGCGTGTTCCCAAGATTGTAATGGCCCTTGCTTTGCAGAGTGAGATCCCGCGAGAGCAGTGCCTGACTAAATGATTCCATAGCCTTGCCATAATCTTTTAATTTGTAAGCAGCTGCGCCCGAATCGAATTGGAGTTTATCTTCAGCTCGCGATTCCGGATGCGTTTTTAACGTCTGTTGGAACTGACCATAAGCGTCTTCGAATTTTCCGCTGTGGTACGCGTCGAGGCCTGGCGCAGAAGCAAACACGGGGGAAGAAAGTAATATTAACAGAACTGCGACCGTAGCAGTCGTTCCGGCAGTTCCGCGTGTAACGCTGTGCAGCGAATTGCTTGAAGAGGCCGCAACGTATGTTCGTTGTCTTACCCGTTTGCGCTCGGGGACCAGGATCGACAACGCGAGAGCGATTAGCGCAGCGCCAAGCGGCCATTCGTAACGTTCAATGGGCCGGCGCGACAAACGCACATCCATTTCGGCAGTCTGCATCTTTGCCAATCCCTCGTTTTGAATTTGCTGCATGGAGCGCGGTCCATTTTCCAGATGAAGGTAAAAGCCCCCGGTAGCCTGAGCGATTTCGCGTAAGCGTTTATCGTCCAGTTTCGATTTCACGACCTGGCCAGCGGCGTCCTTGACGAAACTGGTCTGACCGTCATCGCCGGTCACCGGAATCAGGGAGCCTTGCGGCGTTCCCACGCCGACGGTGAAAATTCGTACACCGGCGTCGGCCGCTTCTTTAGCCGTTTTCACGGCATCGCCGCTCAATTCCTCGCCATCGGTGAAGATAACCAATGCGCGATTTCCCATTGCGCTTTTGCCGAAACTCTGCGTCGCCAGCGTGATTGCACTGGAGATATTGGTGCCTCCCTCCGGTATGGTCTTGGTATCCAGATCATTTAGCGCTTCAACCACTGCATCGTAATCAATCGTGAGAGGCGCCTGCAGAAATGCGCGCCCGGCAAAAGCAATCAGGCCAATACGATCGCCCTGCAACTGAACGATCAAGTCCTGAATCGCGAGCTTGACACGATCGAGCCGGTTCGGTTGGACGTCATTGGACAGCATGCTGCGCGATGTATCCACCGCGATCAGCAAGTCGAGGCCCTTGCGCTTTACATCTTCAAACGTGTAACCCCAGCGCGGTTGGGCCAGGCTCACAACTGCCAAACCAAGGCCGAGCAGCTGCAGCGCAAACCTTAGTATTCGCCGGGGCCGATTCACGGTTCCCGCGAGCTGAGGCAGCAGGCGCGCCGAGACAAACTCCTGCAGACGCTTCAATCCACGCTGTTCTGACCGAATAAACAATGCAATCAGAACCGGAATTACAAGCAATCCCCAGAGCCATTGTGGTGCGCCAAAACTCATGAGATTCGTAAATCGTCGAAACGGTAAATCGTTAAACAGCAGACACTCATGGCAGTTTTTTCCATATTGTCTGTGATAAAATTAGTTGGGCGAGCACAAGCCCGCAACCGCTCATCAGGCACAGTGGAAACAAATCCCGGTACTGTTGATATTTTTTCACGCTAACCGTGGATTTCTCCAGCTTGTCAATGTCGTTGTAAATTTGCTCCAGCGATTCGGTATCGGTCGCCCGGAAGAATTTACCATCGGCAATTTTAGCAACGTCCCTAAGACCGGCTTCATTGAATTCCACGCGCTGATTTTCGTAGACAATATTACCTAACGCGTCGGTCAGCGGACCTCTCGGCGTGAAGACTGGCGCCGGGGCGACGCCATTAATTCCGGCACCGATCGCGTAAAGGTGAATCTTCAACGCTTTGACTGCTTCAGCCGCGGTGTTTGGCGGGATCTTACCAGCATTGTTTTCTCCGTCGGTTAAGAGGACCAGCACGTGGCTCTTCGAACGCTTGTCGTTTAGTCGGTTAGCCGCTGCTGCCATGGCCGAACCAATCGCGGTGCCATCTTCAACCAACCCGATCCGCACGCGATCGAGGTTTTGCAAAAGCCAATCGTGATCGAGTGTCATCGGGCTGACCACATACGGACGACCTGCAAACGCGATAATCCCGATTCGATCGTTTGGCCGGCCTTCTATGAATTTTCGTGTGACCTCGCGAATCGCGTCGACACGGGTTGCTTCTTGTCCGCCGATGGTGAAATCCTTGGTCAGCATCGACCCTGAGACGTCCAGCGCGAGAATAATGTCGATTCCACTGGCTTCGATCTGGGTGAGACTCTTGCCCAGTTGTGGGCGCGCGAGTGCGATTACAAAAACTGCAATTGCCGCGAGCAATAGCGATCGGAGAATTTTCCCTGCGCGCGCGGCGCTTTGCTTTCCAATCGCTCGAAGGCTTGCAGTAGACGAAAAAGTCAGCGCCGCGGCGGGGCCTCGTTTGCCACGCAAATAGGCGAGCAACGGAACGGCCAGGAGCAGTAGAAGCAGCCATGGATGCGCGAACGTCAACGCGCTGTTTCTGAACCAATCAAACATGGCTGACCTCCTTTTACGAATCGAATCGCTTCTTCCAATAACAGCTCGCTATCCGACGTTGTTGCCTCGTACCGCCCAAATTTAATCAGGTCGCAGCGGTTTAAAAAATCTTCGAGCAGCGACTTTTCATCTTCGGAGAACGGCGACGAACCTCTCAGTCCATTTAGAAACTCGACCGAAGTTTGCCGGGTAACTGGTAACCCAAACTGTTCCGTTACGTAACGCCTGAGAATATCGGACACACGAATGCTGAACGTATACGGATTGATCGCTGTGATTTGCGTTCTTATTTGCTCGAGTAATGCCAATGCGCGTTCGCGTGGCGGTTGCGGCGGCGTGGCTCGCCAAAAAAACCTAACGGCAAACCAAACGATGAGACCGATTGCAGTGAGCGCGACAAAGACTCCCAGAAATATTACCCACGGCGAGATCAGCGAATAATCGACCGGCGGTGCGATATCGTGGAACTCCTCAACCAGCAACAATGGACTGATCAAGTGAACAAGTGGTGAAATATCGGCAGGCAAACTCATTTCATTAGCGCATCGCTTCGATGGTTCCGCTTATCGAACACCAAGCCGGCGCTCGCGTTGTTTGAAAAAGGAGCGCAATTGCGGCAAGTAATCCCTTCCGGTTTGCAGGGCGATCGCGTCGATGTTGTTCCGGCGCAGCACGCGAGCAAGCTCCTGGTCGCGTTCA
>JBKPMH010000250.1:0-5684 GCA_046732035.1 Verrucomicrobiota bacterium | reverse complement strand
GTTCCATGTTGGCTTTCGCATAAGGCCTGGTCATTCGTGCGCGGTTTGGACAACATGCGCATAAAGTGTTTTCGCGCCGAGGGCCGCGCTTCTGCTCCCGTTTGCGTTCTCGTGTTTACGAGAGATTCAGCGTTTTATATGGTCGGCGTCATTTGCCTTTCTCAGGAAAAACCCTACAAGTTTTTCGGGTGCCTTGGCAGCTTGACCGGTCAGGAGTCAGGTGCAACTATAAAATTTTTTTGATTTTTTCAGTTGACAGGTATTCGCATCACCTGTAAGGGTCGCAACTTATGAAAAACCTCCAAGCTGGAATCACCAAGCGCTTGGTCGCAGCAATGCTGGTAACCGTGGCCGTTATTGGCCTGAGTGCCCTTGCACTGCATGCACCTGCCCAGAATCAAACGTCAGTGGATCGCGGTCTGAAGAATGTTCAGACCGATAAGGCCACTCTATTCTACGCCGACAACCGGGCAAACCGGGGTTGGTGTGTGGAAATGGTTCTGCCTGGCACCGTTGAGAGCAAAGCTGCGACTGAGCACCTGAAGTTGGTGGCAGCGACGCTCTAAACCTGCTGCTAAGCTAACGAATTAACAGGCCAGTCCCGGAAGATTTCGGGACTGGCCGTGTTGTGTACTGCGCGCCAGCAAACCAGGCTCAAAAGAGCGACTTAACAAACTGATGTTGTGGGGCGCTTTGATCAATAGCGCTGATTCTTCGCTCGCGTCTAAAGAGCGGCGCGGCTTCCTCGCAAAAGCTTTCGGAGCTGCACCACTTTGGATTCAATGTCCGGTGAAAACGTCGGTGATCTCTAAAAGGTCGCAGAATGATAGTAGGCAAATTAAGAACGAATATTCGGAGTAAACCTTTATTCCTTGGTTGCCTTTTGATAAAAATGTCAGTGATCATCGGGATCATTTTACCCAATGACTGCGAAATGCGTTTACGCTGTCTGGTTCGTCACACATTTCATACTAATTACGGCCGTTTGCTTTGCTGGCGTATTCTCCTTGATCGCGGCAGGCTCAACAATGTTACCCGCTGCGCTGGATCAATACGCCGGCAAGGCTGAGCTGGCGACCGCGTGGTTTTTAGGGAAACAAGCCCGTGCTTCAAGTCCTTTCCGGCGAACCATCGCCACCTATCTGCATTTTGCTGGCATACAGGCGGGGTATACTTTTTTTGCGCCGAATGTGCCCGATTACCACAGGCTGACCTTCGAGCTGTATTACCAAGACGGACGCGTCGAATACGAATCTCCGCGTGTGAGCGGCAAGGCTGCGGCTCTTCGTTTGGACAGTTTGTTGGACCGACTCGCAGACGAACGTTATGAGCCGATTAGGGAGGTGGTGCTCAAAATGCTTGCGCTTTCCGTGTGGCGAGAGCGACCTGACGTAAAAAAAATTCGCGCGACTTTCGGTACAGTTAGCTCGCCCAGCATTCGTGACTTCGAGCATGGCAAAGGTGAATCCTTTCAATCGATGTTCAGTTACGATTTTAGCCTTCGTGAGGAGTGATGCCAAAGAGCACAGAACTAAGCGGGCAGCGGGCAAACCCTTGTCTCCCTACGCTTCGCAACTTCCTCGAGTTTCTCTTTGTTCCGCAAACAGACAAGTGGCTTGGCGCGCTCCGGATCGGTGTCGGCCTTCAAGTCATAATATATGCGCTGTTTCTAAGGAGTGACTGGCACTATTTGTTTGCCAGTACAGGCAAAGGACTGGTGAGCCGAAGCCTGGGAGAGGCGATTACCTCCTTCGACAGTCCATTTATTCCCAAGCTTGGATGGCTGGTTGCCCTTGGTGATTATGCTCACATTGGCGAGGACGCCGTACTGTCCATCGCGTGGGCCTGTTTGCTGTGTATGGGAGTGTTGTTGTTAATTGGCCTGTTCTCTCGCCCGGCCGCAATCATTGCCTGGTTTCTCCATCTCTGTGCAGCTGAAAGTGGTGGCTTGTTTGCATATGGGGCCGACAACTTCATGACCACAGCGCTTTTTTATTTGACGTTATCGCCATTGCCAGACCGGTACTCACTTGATCATTGGCTGCTGGGAACAGGACTAAAGGATCCTTACCTATTAGGTTTTTGGCGGCGCGTGTTACAGGTGCATATGTGTTTCATTTACTTCATCGGCGGCTTGGCAAAATGCCTTGGTAACGGCTGGTGGAATGGCTCCAATCTCTGGTTGTCGTTGACCCGGCCTCCTTTCAACCTAATTTCACCGGACCTTCTCGTCCGATTCAAATACGCGTTGCCGATCCTGGGAATTTCGATCTGTCTAATCGAACTTGGTTATCCATTTTTCATTTGGATCAGGAAGACGCGTTTGCTTTGGCTGGTTTGTATCCTGGCAATGCATGTGGGAATCGGACTAGCCATGGGAATGTACCTGTTCGCGCTTGTGATGATCGTTTTGAATCTTGCAGCCTTTGGTATCGGAATGAGCAGCCCGCCGTCGGATGCTCGCGAGGCCGCGCTGAACGCTCAAACAAGAGATTAACGCGAACGTTGCAAGGCGATTATTCCAACTCTGACGTCTGACAAACGTTCAACCGACTCGGAAGCGCACGTCGCGGATTGTTCTGCCACCAAAACGCTGTTTGAGTTTCCGCAAGATTTCAGACTTTGAGATCTGTTCGAGCTCGTAGTGTAAGGCTGGTTGGAGCACACGGACATAAAGAACGCCTCCCCGCAACGCTACCGGAGCCGAATGCGCACCGATAAATTCGCCAACAATTTTCCCCCACGCATCAATCACTTCCGTCTCGTGCAGGCGTTCGCGTAATCCGAGACGTTGCATGAATTTTGGAACCAACTCGGCCGGTGACTGCCACCGATCGACGCGCGATTTTCGTTCGGGAAGGCCACGCCACTCGGCGATCACGACGGCACGAAGAGAAGGGTTCATGGCAAAAGGGGAACCAATCGTGGTTTGTAATTCCCGGTTCGGTTTTTGATCTAACGTTTACAAATTAGAAGAGGCTAACGTCAATACTTTCGCCGCATGTGGCTCGGCAAAATATTCAGCTCGGTGCGGTACTTGGCCACGGTGCGTCGCGCGATGGGTATACCGCGCTCACTCAGGATCTCAACAATCTCGTTGTCGCTCAAGGGCTCGTTGCCATCCTCGCGCTTCACCAGGTCGAAGATAGTTTCCTTCACACTGGTGTTGCTTAACGATTCGCCGGTTGCGGTCTGATAGCCAGGCGTAAAAAAATATTTCATCTCAAACACACCCTGCGGAGTGGCGATGTATTTCCCGGACACGGCACGACTGACGGTAGTCTCATGCACGCCCACCGCGTCGGCGACCTCTGCCATTGTCATCGGCTTCAAATGCGATGGTCCGTGCTCGAGGAAATCGTATTGCCTTGTGACGATCTGCTCCGCAATGTTCGAAATTGTCTGCTGGCGTTGATGGATTGAGCGAATAAGGAATTTCCCGCTTCGGATTTTGTCGCGGATATAGTCTTTGACTTCACTGCTCTGCGTGTTGCCTGATGCAATGATGTCCTTGTAAACATTGCTGATTCGCAGATGCGGAATCTGCTCGTCATTCAAACTGATTTGATACTCGCCGTCCACTTTTTCGACTGTCACGTCGGGTAGCACATAATTTTGCGGTGCGGCTGCAAACACCTGACCGGGACGCGGATTCAGCCGTCCAATCTTGTCGGCTGCGTTTTGCACATCGTCCACACCGATTCCCAAGCGACGCGCGATATCGGGAAAACGTCGCCTACCCAAGTCCTCCATATGTTGGAATACGATTTTGTATTCCAGACTGTCTTCTTTTCCCTCTCGCTTCAGTTGTATCAGTAGACACTCGCGTAAATCGCGCGCACCGACTCCCGGCGGATAAAATCCCTGGATCAGCGCCAACATCCTCACAAAATCTTCTGTGGGAATGCCCGAATTGAGCGCCATTTCTTCCGGCGTGCTTTGGAGAAATCCGTTGTCATCGATATTGCCGATGATTAGCTCCGCAGCTTTGCGGTCAGTAGGGTTCAGGGCGCTCTGATCCAGTTGGCCCAGCAGGTTTTGCTGAAGCGTCTCCTGCACAGCAATGGAATCGAAAAAAAACTGTCGCTTGTCTTTGGCTTCTCGTGACCTCCGAAAAGCCTCCGCACCGGAATTGGATGACTGCGTCATGTAGTCGCGCCACTCTTCATCAAGGCTCGCGAGCTTTTCGAATTCGTGCTTGAAATTGTCGTCAGCCGAAACCTCCTGTTCAGGCTGCGCATCAGAAACGGGTTCATCAGCCAATTCTTCGAGAACGGGATTTGTCTCCATTTCCTGCTGAACAAGATTTCGCAGTTCCAGCAAGGGTGTCTGCAAGACGAGCAGACTCTGTTGAAGTTGGGGGGAAAGTACCTGCTGCAACGCAAGGCTCTGCCCAGGAACCAGTCGAGTCTGCATGCCTTGTCCGGCCATACGCCGAGTTTACGGGTGCCGCCGACGCCGAGCAAGCAATGGCTTTGCTGCGCTAAATCGTTAAGAACCACGAAAACCCGGCAAGATAGTTCTATATTACCGGAACCTTTTATCGATTCACCTCATGCGATGATGCTTCGTCGTCCCTGAAATCTTTTCCGATCTTCCATCGACCATCGTCCAATCAACGCATCCATCGAATGCTACAATTTCTTCGAATAAATTACGCTCGCCGCGGCAGGGAACGGCGATAAGATCGGCTGCAAATCCTGCCTGAATCCGGCCAAGCGCGTTTTGCTGACGCAACGCCGATGCCGGATTCACTGTTACCATCTCCAAGATTTTTTCGGGTGATTGGTCCGGTTGGCTGCGCTGGAATGCGCGCATCTCTGCAAATAAGCTCAGGCTTTCATTACTTGCCAGGCTGTCCGTCCCCAACGAAACGTTGAATCCAAGTTGATTCACCCGTCTGAATGGGAAGCGGCTGTGACCGAAATAGTGGTGACTTCGTGGCGAATGCACGACATGAAATTTCGTCTCCATTTTTCCCAGCAACTGAAAGTCGCTTTCGGTCAACTCGTTCAGATGCGCGACAATCCATTGCGGCCCGGCCGGGCCCGTTCGAGCCGAACTGCCGCGGGTCGCGCGGAAGAATACTTCTAAAGGCGTTCCACTCCCACAATCGTTCATGTTGCGCCCGATGCTTTTCATGAATTCGTAAAGCGGACCTGATGCATCGCGAAACATTTCCATTTCCTCTCGGGATTCCGCCAAATGCGTTGTAAGCGAAACATTCGCGCCGTCTGCATCACACCGTTTATATAAATGTTTCGACGCCGTGAACGGCGCATGGGGCGCTAATCCATGATTTGGCGCAGACTTCAGTGATTCGATCGCAGACTCGACAAGTTCATTGGCGCGATCGGGTGACCGAACATCAATTAATTCCGCGAACCACCATGTACGTAATGGCGCATTCGAAATCTGCCGAATCAATTCCGGAAACGCGGTCAGGTTAGCAATGGTTGTCGTGCCGAATCGCTTCGCCTCTGCAAACCCTTCGTTGATCGACGCGATATAATCTCGTGGCCACAGTTTCGATTTCTCTTGGTTAATGGCATGAATCCAATTCGTGAACGATGTCTGGGCGGAAATTTTCCCGCGCAGGCAAGTGTAGTCGAGATGGCAATGCGCATTAATCAAACCCGGCAACAGCGCTTGCTCGCCAAGATCGATGACCTCCTCTCCCGAAT